>DYGW01000106.1:0-9051 GCA_020724485.1 Thermoflexus sp.
AAACACGTTCACGACTTGTTCGTGGACCCCGCCGCTCGAAAATGGTTGACGGAGCCGCCGTGACGGGGTATCTTTAAGCGTTTGTATCACTCGTCATACGATCCAGTGCGTTTCTTCACTGTGCTCGCGCGATGCATGGCGGCAAAATTCCCCAGGTTTGCTCGCCCGGCCCGCAATTCTGCGTCATCAGGATATTGGCACGACTGTGCTCTGGGGCCGGTGACGGTGACGCTCGCACACACTACACAGGAAACGCAGTGATCCTGCAGACAGTCTAGGAGAGGCTTGAATGGCACAGAAGTGGGTATATGCGTTCGAAGAGGGTGACGCGACGATGCGTAACCTCCTGGGCGGCAAGGGTTGCAACCTGGCCGAAATGACCCGCATTGGGCTGCCGGTCCCGCCCGGATTCACGGTCACTACTGAGGCGTGCATCGCCTACATGAACACGGGCAAGTTCCCGGAAGGCATGTGGGAAGAGGTGCTGGCGCATGTTGACGCTCTGAACAAGAAGACGGGCAAAGAGTTCGCCAACGACGCCAACCCCCTGTTGGTTTCCATCCGATCCGGTGCGCGCGAGTCCATGCCCGGCATGATGGACACGATCCTCAACGTCGGCCTGACCCCCGGTGCCGTCGAGACAATGGGCAAGAAGTTCAACGACATGCGCTTCGCTTGGGATCTGTACCGCCGCCTGATCCAGATGTACAGCAAGGTGGTGCTGGACGTGCCCGGCGAGGAGTTCGAGGAGATCATTGACGAGGAGCGCGCGCGCATCGGCGCGGAGAGCGACGCCCAGATGACCGCCGAAGGCTGGCGGCGTTGCGCCGACCGGTTCATGAAACTGGCCGAGAAGCACACCGGCAAGCCCTTCCCGCAAGACCCCTACAAGCAGCTTGAGCTGGGCATCGAGGCTGTCTTCAAGAGTTGGAACGGCAAGCGCGCGGTGGACTATCGCAATCACTATGGCTACCCACACACCTGGGGTACCGCGGCCAACATCGTGACCATGGTTTACGGCAACATCGCCGATGGCGTCAGCGGCACGGGCGTGGCCTTCACGCGCAACCCGGCCACTGGCGAGAAGAAGTTCTACGGCGAGTACCTGCTCAACGCGCAGGGCGAAGACGTTGTCTCCGGCGCGCGCACGCCGACCGAAGTGTCAGGCCTGGCCAAGGAAATTCCCCAGGCGTGGGATGACCTGATGGAAGTGGCCCGCATTCTTGAGGAGCACTACCGCGAGACGCAGGACATCGAGTTCACCATCGAGAGCGGCAAGCTGTGGATGCTCCAGACTCGTTCGGGCAAACGTACCGCCGCCAGCGCCGTCAAGATCGCGGTGGATATGGTGGACGAAGGGCTGATCACGCCCGCCGAGGCCGTTGCCCGCATCTCGCCAGACATGATTGACCAGATGCTGCACCCGCGCTTCGACGAAGAGGTGCTCAAGAAGACCACGCCGCTGGCTAAGGGCCTGAATGCCTCCCCCGGCGCGGCGGTTGGCAAGGTCTATTTCGACGCTGACACTGCCGAAGCCAAGAGCAAAGAAGGCGAGCCGGTCATCCTCGTCCGCCCGCTGACCGAGCCGAGCGACGTGCACGGGATGCTCGCCGCTAAGGGTATCCTGACGGCGGAAGGCGGCGCGACCAGCCACGCCGCAGTGGTGGCTCGCCAGCTTGGCAAGCCGTGCGTGGCCGGGTGTGCCGACATCAAGATCAACCTGGAGAAGAAGTTCTTCTCGGTCAACCAGACCGTCGTCAAGGAAGGCGACTACATCTCGCTGAACGGCGCGAAGGGTACCGTCTACGTGGGCCAGCTTCCGGTTGTCGCCCCCAAGCTGGAAGAGCAGACCGAACTGCTCAAGATTCTGGGCTGGGCCGACGAGATTCGCCGCCTGATGGTGTGGGCCAACGCCGACGACGAGCAGCAAGCCGCCCGCGCCCGCAGCTACGGCGCGCAGGGCATCGGCCTGTGCCGCACTGAGCACATGTTCCTGGGCGAGCGCACGCAGCTTTTCCAGAACTACATCCTGGCTGCCGATCCGGATACCAAGCAGAAGGCGCTGGACAAGCTGGCCGAGTTGCAGCACGACGACTTCTACGGCATCTTCCGCGCGATGGACGGCCTGCCGGTCATCATCCGCCTGATTGACCCGCCGCTGCACGAGTTCCTGCCGGCGCGCGACGAGCTAAAGGTGGACGTGGCGCTTGGTCATGAGCGCGGCGAGGACGTGTCTGAGAAGGAATTTCTGCTGCACAAAGCCGAAGAACTGGCCGAGTTCAACCCGATGCTGGGCCTGCGCGGCATCCGCCTGGGCATCATGATGCCCGACGTGACGCTGATGCAGGTGCACGCGATCATCTCGGCGGCGTGTGACGCGGCCAAGGATGGCTACGACGTGCATCCTGAGATCATGATCCCGCTCACGGCGCACATCAACGAGCTAAAGCTGCTGCAGACCGTCCTAGAAGATGAAGCCAGGAAGGTCATGGCGGCCAAGGGCGTCGCGGTTGATTACAAGTTCGGCACGATGATCGAAATTCCGCGTGCGGCCATCACCGCCCGCGAGATCGCCGGGCTGGCGCAGTTCTTCAGCTTCGGCACCAACGACCTGACGCAGATGACCTATGGCATCAGCCGCGACGACGCCGAGCGGCACTTCCTGCTCCAGTACGTCGAGAAGGGCATCCTGCCCAAGAACCCGTTCCAGACCATTGACCGCGACGGTGTGGGCGCACTGATGAAGATGGCGGTTGCCGATGGACGCGCGACCCGGCCCGACCTGGAGGTTGGTATTTGCGGCGAGCACGGCGGCGACCCGGATAGCATTGACTTCTGCCACCTGATCGGCCTGAACTACGTGAGCTGCTCACCGTTCCGCGTCCCGGTGGCGCGACTGGCGGCGGCGCACGCTGCCCTGCGCGAGAAGGGCTGGGAACGCCTGGGCGAACTGGGCGTCCGCGACCCGCACAGGAAATAAGCGGCGTCTGTACCGGAGATTCGGCGAGGGCCGTCCCTGGTGGGACGGCCCTTTTGTGTTGGCGTGGGCTGAGCGAGACTTCGGAAGTCTGGGATTGAGCCGTCACTGGGGTCTGGGCGCAGGGCGCGCCCGTCCTGCCGCCGACGATCATCAGCTTCACGGTGGACGTAGAGGAGATCACACTGGCTGACGCCGAAGCGGGCGAGACACCCGCCCGGCTCACCTGGCAGACGGTCGGCATCCAGACGGGTCACCGACTGATCCTGTACGCTTTCCGCGTCAACCGCTGGGAGCCGTTGCTGCCGCCGGACGCCGAGCCGTTGCCGGGCACGGGCGGCTATGACTTCACGATCCAGCACGCCCTGACCTTCAGCCCGCCGATGGTCAGCCTGGTGATCGCCGACGCCGCCGGGCAGACACTCGACCAGCGCATCGTGATCATTCCCTACGCGCCGCCCGACCCTGCCGTGCCGCTGAACATCGACTCTTTTCGCACTGGCGTGACCGAGCTTGACGCGGCGGCGCTAGCCGCCGGGGCTGCGCGCGTGCCAGTGACGTGGGAGGTGAGCGGTCGCCAGCCGCACATGTACCTCGTCTTCGAGCAGGTATTGGAGAGCGGCAGCGTGGCCTCGGTCGAGTTGCCGCGCCCGAACCTGTGGATTCCTTCGCGCGGTGAGGGTGTGCTCGCCCCGCTGCCCACCGCAGGCGGGCAGTCGGTGCGGCTGCGGCTGCGCGTGGTGGACATCCGTGACGGCAACACGCTGGCCGCCTATGCACTGCCGCCCCTTCCGGTGGTGCAGAGCGCGCTCCCGCCCGCTGCGCCTGTGTCTCCGCCGGTGTCCTCGCCGGGGCAGAGCGGCTCTTCGTCTGGTTCGTCGTCGGGGCGCAATGCTGCCCCGGTGGAAGTGGCACTGTTCGTGGTGACGCCAGAGACCATCCCGCGCGGGGGATTGGTGACTGTCAGTTGGGATGTGCGCAACGCGGCGGAACTGGGCATCTGGCTCGTCGAGCCGGGCGGGCGGCTGGCGCAGTTCGCGCCGAGCCCAGCCCCACAGGGACAGTGGACGGTTGCTGTGCCCTCCTCCTATGTGGACACAGCGACCTTCATGCTCTTCGCGCGCGATGCCGCTGGCGACCAGGTGCAGGAGTCGGTCGTAGTGGGCGTGATCTGCCCCTACGTGTATTTCTTCGACACGCGCAGCCAGACGCTGACCTGCCCGCTGGAGGCCGCGACGACGGTGCAGGCCGCCTACCAGGAATTCGAGCGCGGGGCGATGATCTGGCGGGCGGACACGAGCGACATCTACGTGCTCTACCACGAAACGGGGCTGGTCAACCGTTACCGCGACACGTGGCACGGCGAGCCGATCGTCTACGATGAGACGCCTCCGCTAGGCATGTACAAGCCCGATCGCGGCTTTGGCCGTGTGTGGGTGGATAATCCCCAGGTGCGCGCCGGGCTGGGTTGGGCGACCGGCTTCGAGCGCGGCTATACCACGCTGTACCAACGCTCCGGCGATCTCAAATATGCCCGCCTGTACCTGACGCTGCCCAATGGAACGGTCATCTACCTGGTGGAAAACACCTGGAAAATCTGGTAGAAGCGCGCGCAGCGTCAGCGGCGGGTTGCCCCTGGGTGGGCAGCCCGTTTTTTGTGCCGGGCGTTGCTGGTGCCCGAAAACGAACTTCCGAAGTCTTGCGGACTTCGGAAGTCTCATTAAAGCTCTCGTTGTGGGTACTCCCCAGACTCCCCCGTCACCCGCCGCGCGGCGCAGCCGCCTCGACTTCGGCGCTGAGGGCGCTCTCGAACTGGGCCATGTGCTTGTGGAAGCGCGCGGCCAGGTCGCGGGCGCGGGCGTCGTAGGCGTCCGGCTCCTGCCAGGTCTGGCGCGGGAAGAGCACAGCGGGCGGCACGCCGGGCACGTGCTTGGGGATGGCGAAGCCGAACACCGGATCGCTGACCGTCTCCACGGCGTCCAGGTCGCCGTTGAGGGCCGCGCTGACGATGGCGCGCGTATGCGCCAACTCCATGCGGTGCCCCACGCCAGCCGGGCCGCCAGTCCAGCCCGTGTTAATCAGCCACAGCTTGACGTTGTGCTGGCGAATCTTCTCGGCGAGCAGGTTGGCGTAAACAGTGGGATGCAGGGGCATGAACGGCGCGCCAAAGCACGCGCTGAACGTCGCTTGCGGCTCGGTGACGCCGCGCTCGGTTCCGGCGACTCTGGCCGTGTAACCAGCCAGGAAATGGTACTGGGCCTGGGCCGGAGTCAGGCGGGCGATGGGCGGCATGATCCCGAAGGCGTCCGCCGTCAGGAAGACGATATGCCGGGGATGCCCGGCCAGACCGGTGTAGTCGGCGTTGGCGATGTGAGTGACAGGGTAGGAGGCGCGCGTATTCTCGGTGAAGGTGGCGTCGTCCAGGTCTACGCGGCGGCGGTTGGCGTCCATGCTCACGTTCTCCAGGATTGTTCCGAAACGGCGTGTCGCGTCCCAGATGAGCGGCTCGCCCTGCGGTGACAGGCGGATCACCTTGGCATAGCAGCCACCCTCGAAGTTGAAGAGGCCCGCCTCGCTCCAACCGTGTTCGTCGTCGCCGATCAGCGTGCGCGCCGGGTCATTGGAGAGCGTCGTTTTGCCGGTGCCGCTCAGCCCGAAGAACAGGGCCACATCGTCGCGGTCTTTGCCGTAATTGGCCGAGCAGTGCATGGCCATCACGCCCTGCTTGGGCAGCAGGTAGTTCATGACGGTGAAGATGGACTTCTTGATCTCCCCCGCGTAGCGCGTCCCGCCGATGAGCACCATACGCTGGGCGAAGTTAAGCAGGATGAACGTGCCGGATGTCGTGCAATGCACGTCGGGGATGGCCGTGATGCTGGGCGCGTTGATCACGGTGAACTGCGGGACGTGGTGGCGAAGCTGCTCCGGGTCGAAGATGCGCACGAACATATTGCGGGCGAACAAGCTGTGCCAGGCCGTCTCGGTGATGACACGGATGGGCAGGCGATAGGTGGGATCGGTTCCTGCGTACACGTCCTGCACGAAGATGTCGCGGTTCTCAAAGTAGGCCACAATGCGCCGGTGCAGATCGTCGAAATTCTGCTCGCTGCACTCCTGGTTGGCTGGCCCCCACCAGATGTCGCGCTCGCTGCCCGGCTCGCGCACGATGAACTTGTCGTTGGGCGAGCGCCCGGTGTGATCGCCGGTGCGCACGACCAGCGGCCCCCCGTGAGCGATCACGCCTTCGCGGTGGCGAATGGCCTGCTCATAGAGCGCGGGGGTGGTCAGGTTCCAGTATTCGCGCTCCAGGTTGGTGAAGCCGTGATGCTCCAGCCCGTAGTCACTCCGATGATCGTCGCTCATAGGCTCCTGCTTTCTTCATCGCCTGATGCGCACACCGACGACGGGCACGACGTGCGCGATGACCGTGCCGGTTTGTCCAGGAATCTGGACGGCGACAAGTGTAACGAAAGCGCGGGGAATGACCAAACTGAGTGTGGGGCGGGGTGTGCGCAAAGGTTGTCAGCGACTCGCTTGACGCTGGCGCATTGACACACCTCCGGCCTCGCCGCCCCCGCACCGAGCAGGGGGTGAGTCGTGTAGGGGTGTATGGCAAAATGCCCCTCCTGATGAGTTTTGCACGCATCCCCCAGGACTGGCCTACCATGTCTCGCCGAGGGGGGCCTCGTCCAGGTGTGGCGACCAAGAGGCGCGAACCAGCCTCCAGGCGTTACCGCGCCGGGGGCGTTCGACGAGGGTGATCGAGGTGTTGGTCAGCGAAGGGCGCTCCAGATCGCCGAAGAGACTTTCGAGCAGCATCCCCAACGTCCCGCCGTGCGTGACCAGGGCGACCGTCTGCCCGGCGTGACGGGCGGCGATGTCGTCGAAAGCGGCGCGCGCGCGCGCCCTGAGCGCGGCGCGCGATTCGCCGTTGGGCGCGGGGATGTTGCACCGGTCAGCCCGGTAGGCCGCGTAACGGTCGGCGTCCCAGGCCAGCACCTCGTCGCGGGTGAGGCCCTGCCAATCGCCCAGGTCAATCTCGCGCAGGCGCGGCTCCGGCTGCACAGGGAGGCCGAGCGCCTCGGCAATGGCCTGGGCAGTCTGCCAGGCGCGCGGCAGGTCGCTGCTGTAGAGAGCAGCGAGGCGCGCCCCATTGCCAGCCAGGTAGCGGCCCAGCGCGGCGGACTGCGCACGCCCGATCGCGTTGAGCGGGACAGGAGCGTTGCCCTGCCAGCGTCCGGCGGCGTTCCAGTCGGTCTCGCCGTGACGGATGCACAGCACGCGGGTGGGAGTGGTTGGCTCAGTCATTAGAGCGAGTCCGGCGCGATCAGGCGAGGGCTTCGAGATGGTCGGCGAAGACGGTGCCCAACGCAGGCAATAGCTCGTTGGCGGCGCGGACGGGTTTGGCGCAGTCGAGCAACAGGTAGTGCCCGGCTTCGCGCGGGCGCGCGTGGGCGGCGCTGGACAGGCGCAGGTGGTAGCGGTTGACCAGCATATAACCGCCGAGCGGCGTGACAATGTGCCCGCTGACGATCACACGCTGGGGGGCCGGCGCGCCCGCCGAAAACGCTTCGAGGAACTGCTGGACGATCTGCACGTAGCCGTACTCGGTGAGGCCCAGCTCGTTTTGGGTGAACAAGACGTCCCACAAGACCGCGAACGGTTTGCTCTGCTCGGCGATCAACGAGGCGCGCAGCAGGTGCGGGTAGCGCGGGTCCGCCGGGCCGCTCACGGCCAGGTAGTGTCGCGCATCGTCCGCATAGGGCGCGCCGTGCACTTTCTCGTAGTGCTCGTAATAGAGAGCCAAGTCGTCAGCCTGGGCAAGGGCCATATCGGCCTGGGCCAGCAGCGCGCCGTGATCGAAGCAGCGCAACGTCTCCACATGGGGGATTGCTTCGCTGGCTGGTCCCGCGTGGCTGAGCATGACCCCGGCGGCAGTGCGCACGTAGAAGGGCAGGCTGCGCAGGAAGGCGAGCACTGAGTCGCGGTCAGCGCCCAGGGCGCGCTCGAAACGCGGCGTGAACTCGATCTCGCCCTTCACCAATGAGACGCCGTAGATGTGCGGCATCTCATGGTTGCCCAGCAGCGTGATCACCGTGTCCGGCCCCAATTCGGCGCGCAGCGCCATAACCCCACGCAGGATGTCCAGGCTGTGATCGTGGCGTGGCCCGCCGTAGGAATGAACCAGGTCGCCGAGGAAGATCAGGCGTTGGGCAGCGCCGGAAGCGTATAGCTGGCGAAAGTGCGTCACATAGCGGTCGAAAGCGTCGCCGTCGCCATGCAGATCGGTCACGATCATGGCGACGCCTTGCGTGAGGTCAACGAAACGGTCGGGCATTGTGGCTCTTGGGGTGCGTCCTGTCAGTTGGCGCGCGAAGTATACCACAAAGCGCCCCTAACTGGGATAGCGAGAGAAGGCGTGTTGTCAGCGGCGATGCTTTGGCGCTAAAATAATTCTACGAGGAACTCCCCAACACAGCCCAATTATTCATCTTGCGAAGCCTATCAAGGAGTGCGGAAGTGAAGAATCCGATTCGTGTGGCGGTGACCGGCGCAGCCGGTCGGATCGGCTACAGTCTGCTCTTTCGCCTGGCCAACGGCGAGACGTTCGGCCCCGACCAGCCGGTGATCCTGCAACTGCTCGAAATCCCCCAGGCGCAAGATGCGCTGCGCGGCGTTGTCATGGAGCTGGACGACTGCGCCTTCCCGCTGCTGCACGGCGTGGTGGCGACGGACGATCCGAACGTGGCCTTTGACGGGGCAAACTGGGCGATCCTGGTCGGCGGCAAGCCGCGCGGCAAGGGCATGGAGCGCGCCGACGTGATCCGCGACAACGCGCCGATCTTCGTCAGCCAGGGGCGGGCGATCAACGAGCGGGCGGCCAGCGATATTCGCGTGCTGGTCGTGGCCAACCCGTGCAACACCAACGCCCTGATCGCCCTGCACAGTGCGCCCGATGTGCCCGCTGACCGCTGGATGGCTATGACGCGCCTGGATCAGAACCGCGCTCAGATGCAGATCGCCAAGAAGGCGGGCGTGCCGCTGATCGATATCCTCGGGCGGGTCGAGGGCTT
>DYGW01000106.1:9061-12370 GCA_020724485.1 Thermoflexus sp.
AAGAAGGCGGGCGTGCCGGTGAGTGCGGTGACCAACCTAGCCGTGTGGGGTAATCACAGCCCGACGATGTACCCCGACTTCGAGCACGCGCTGATCAACGGCCAGCCAGCGTTGGAAGCCATCCCCGACCGGGCCTGGTTCGAGGGTGCGTTCCTAGTGGCGGTGCAGCAGCGCGGCAAGGAAGTCATTGACGCGCGCGGCAAGAGTAGCGCGGCCAGCGCCGCCAACGCAGCCGTCAACCACATCCAGAGCCTGCGGCGGCCCACGCCCGCAGGCGGCTGGTTCAGCGGGGCGATCCTTTCGGACGGTAACGCCTATGGCGTCGCGGAGGGGCTGATCTACTCTTTCCCGCTGCGGGCCAACGACGACGGATCGGTGGCAGTGGTCGAAGGGCTGGCGCTGAGCGACTACGCGCGCGACAAGCTGCGAGCGTCGGCGGAGGAACTGCTGGAGGAGCGCGAAGCGGTCGCCGACCTGTTGAAATAGCCCGCGCGTTCTGGTACAATACGGTTCGCTTAGCGACGGCGTGAGCATCCCTCACGCCGTTCGTTGTGTGGGTTGATTGAGCCGCGCAGCGGGCATATAATGACAGTAGGCAGCATAGTAAGGAGATGCGCTCACCCGCATGAACTATCCAATGGGCCATCCTCGCGCGAGGGGCAGCCGTTTCGCCTTTGTCAGGATGTCGTGGGTGCTGCCGGCGAGTATTTTGCTGCTCCTGATCGTCCTCGTGTCGCTGCAGTTCGCGCCGTTCCTCACCGAACAGCGGCGCGACAGCGGCATTTACGCCTATACGGGCAAGATCATCCGCGATGGTGGCTTGCCTTATTTGGATGCCTGGGATAACAAGCCGCCCGGCATCTACTTCATCAACGCGCTGGCCTTCTTCGCCTTTGGGACCAACCGCTGGGCGCTGTGGCTGGCCGAGAACATCACCCTCTTCCTGACGGGCATGACCATGTTCTGGCTGCTGCGCCAGTTGTCCGGTGAGCGAGCCGAGACGTGGGCTGGCCCGCTGATCCTGGTGCTGCTCACGCGCCATCCGGCACTCGTCTCGGACATCAATTTCACCGAACCCTACGCGCTGTTGCCGCAGATGCTGGTCTTGGCGGCGGGCTACCAGTTCTTGCGCGCGCCCGGCTCGCGCTGGGGGTTTGCCATTGGCTTCGCGGCGGGCAGTGCCTTCCTGATCAAGCAGACGACGGTCGGCGTGGCGCTGGCTTTTGTCCCGGCCATCCTGATCAGCCGGCACCCGGTGCTGGGCACGCGGCGGCGCTGGCACTGGCTGGGCGTGACCATTCTGGGCGGGTTGAGCAGCCTGGGGCTGGTCGCGCTGTACCTGCTGCTCAACGGGATTCTCGATGACGCCGTCAACGCCTCGTTCGTGGCGGCGGGCACCTTCCACGACTGGGTGAGCGACGGCTCGGTGTGGATCGGGCGGACGGTGATCACGACGTGGACGGCCAGCCCGGCCCCGCTGGTGATCGTGCCGCTGCTGCCGTTCCTGGTGTTGGGGATGCGCGCGGCGTGGCGCAGCCTGCACACGCGGCCTTACTATGGGCGGCAGGCGGCGACCAACACGACGCTGCGCGTGTGGATCGTGCTGACGTTCTTCGTGGACATGATCCTGTCCAACATCACCAATCGCGGGTACGCGCACTACTACGTCACGATGATCCCGGCCATGACCCTGCTGACGACGATGAGCCTGCCGGTGGTGGCGCAGCGCATCGTCCAGTCAGCGGGCCGCCGGCGCAAGGCGTGGTCGTGGCTGCGCGTCTACCTGGCGGTGCTGCTGCTCGGCGTGCCGGTGGTGGCGACTCTGGTGCGCGTTTTCCTGGCAGAAACGGAAATTGCCGGGCCGGCCCGCCAGCAAGAGGTCGTCACTTACGTGACGGAGCGCACCGATCCACACGACACGGTGCTGGTGTGGGGCGCAAATACGGTGGTCAACTTCCTGGCCGACCGGTGCAGTCCCACGCAGTTCCACTACGGCTATCCGCTGATCGTCCCCGACGAGCTATCGGATGAGTATATCCTGGAAGCGGTGCGCGACCTGGAGCGCGGCAAGCCGGCGATCATCGTGGATAGCACGATGGTGGACGGCGACCGCATCCCGCCCCTTGACCCGGCGCGGCGCATCGAATGGTGGGGGGAGGGGGGCCGCCGCGATGTGGCCAACCTGGACCCGATCTTCGAGTTCGTGGACAAGCACTGTTGGCAGGTGGACGAGATCGAGCAGATCGTCATCTACCGCTGCGCCTACCCGAACACGACGCGCCTGCCGCTGTCGGTCGTGACTGGGCCGCCGCTGAGCGCGTTCTGGCAGGCGTTGGAGCCGCCGCTGCGGACGAGCTACGACTGGGTGGCGGCGCAATACCAGCAGGAGTTCGCCCCGCAGGAATGACGGCGCGGGGCGCTGCTGCTGGAAGATGGCCTCACGGCGCGAGCGTGCACTCGCGCCGTTTTTTGTGCCGGAGTGCAGCGCGAGATCGGTTCTGCGCCTGGCTAGACCCCACCCTTGAGCTTGGCCTGCAACTCAGCGAGCGCGGCGAAATCGCCGGCGGCGGCCAGCGCAGCTTGCTGCGGCCAGTTCGCGGCGTTGCCAACCAGGCGGACGCCGCGCTCTTTGACGGCTTGCTCAAGCTGCTCGGCGGTCATGGCCGCGACCTGAGCGAAGGTCGTGATCCCACTCTCGTTGAGCGCGGCAGCGGACTTGGGGCCGATGCCCTCGATCAGCGTCAGGTCGTCTGGCGCGGCGGGCGCTGCGGGGACAGGAGCGGCTTCCTCGGCAGGAACAGCCTTCGCTTCGGTGACGGGTGCGGCCTTCACTTCAGCAACAGGAGCGGCTTCCTCGGCAGGCGCGTGTGCGTCATGGCCTGCGTAGTGGGGGGTCTTCAGGTCATCGAAGCGTTCCCAGGGGCGCACCATGATCAGCCAGCCGCCCACGCCGAGAACGATCAGGGCGATGCCGACGATCAGCAGGCTGGTGGTGATGTCGGCGTTGTCTATGGTGCCCAGGCCGATGAGCAGCAGCGCCACGATGGTGATGGCGATGCCCAGTCCGATCAAATAGGCGAAGTTCTGTTCGGTTGGGGTAAGTTTCTCTTGTGCAGGCACGGCAAACCTTCCGTTCTTTACACGTGCGGACGGGACTCACAGACTGCGCGGCTTGAGGTTTTTCTTATTGTGCCACAGAAATGGGCGAAAGGACAAAAGGGACGGGCGCGTGGGGTCCACGAACAAGTCGTGAGCGTGTTTGTCCCCCCCATCCCCGGCCCTTCCCCCACGAGGGGGGAAGGGAGAAAA
>DYGW01000107.1 GCA_020724485.1 Thermoflexus sp.
CTGATCGGGCGCGTGATCGGCCTGGTGATCGGCTTCACGCTGCACGAGTGGGCGCACGCCTGGACCGCCTACCGGCTGGGCGACAACACAGCCTATTACCAGGGCCGGCTGACGCTCAGCCCGCGCGCGCACATCGAGCCAATCGGCATCATCCTGGCGCTGATCGCCGGGTTCGGCTGGGCCAAGCCGGTGCCGGTCAACCCGCGCGCCTTCTATCCCAACGAGAAGCGCGGCCTGGTCATCGTCTCGCTGGCCGGGCCGCTGATGAACCTGCTCATCGCCCTGGCCGTCGGCGTGCTGATCCGGCTGCTGACAGTTGGCGGCCTGTTCGAGGGCGAGCCGCGCATCCTGGTCAGCAGCGGGGAACTCATCCAGAAGGGCGTCGGGACAGTGGGCGCGCTCACCTTCGTCTACAACGTGCTGGGTACGGTGGTGCTGTTCAACCTGGTGCTGTGCCTGTTCAATCTGATCCCGCTGGCCCCGCTGGACGGCTACAAGATCGCGGTGGGCACGCTACCGCCGCAGCAGGCGGGCGCGCTGATCCGCTACGAGCGCGAGACGACGCTGGCCCTGATGCTGCTCATCCTGCTGGGGGCGATGTCCAGCGGGCGCTTCAATCTGCTGTGGGCGATTCTCGGCCCGCCGCTGCGTTTCCTGTATGAGTTGTTCGCCGGGTTCTACCCCGTGTTTTAGCCGGATGAGCGCCACGTACCGCTTCCGGCAGGGCGTGCGGGCGCTGGTCGCCTGGGCGCGCCCCGTAGACGACGGGCTGGCCCGCGCGCACCTGGCCCCGCCGCTCTATGCGCTGTATCGCGGTATGCGCCGGTCAGAGCGGCAGCACAGCCTGCGCGTGCTGCGCGACCTACTGGCCGCCGGGCAGATGCACCCGGATTTGCTGGCGGCGGCGCTGCTGCACGACGTGGGCAAGAGCGGTGTGCGCTTCTCGCTGCCGGAGAAGGTGCTGGTCGTGTTGGTCAAAGCGTTCGCGCCAGGGCGTTACCGCGCCTGGAGCAGCAGTCCGGCGACAGGCTGGCGGCTGCCCTTCGCTGTCAGCGGGCAGCACCCAGCCTGGGGCGCGGAGATGGCCGCCCAGGCTGGCGCGTCGCCGCTGACCGTCGCGCTGATCCGCCGCCACGCCGAGCCACCGCCCGATCCGCCGCGCGACGAGACCGAGCGCCTGCTGCTGGCGCTCCACGCGGTTGATGACCGGAATTGACCGTGAACCGAGTGAGTTCGCACAACAGCGTGAGTTTGTTGGTGATTGGCTTCCGGTGAAAGCGGCCTCGGGTCGCGCCTGCTCCGCCCGCAACCAATACCCAACATCCCATTACCAGAGACCCTTCCACCCTGAGACTACCGAGGATACCACCATGCACGTCGCCCTCAGCGTTATCGGACTCGACCGCATCAGTACATCGTTCGCGCTGGCGCTCAAACGCTACCAGAGCCAGCCGAAAGCCCAGCATACGTTCACCATCGCCGGCAGCGACCCCAGCCCCCAGGCGATGAAGGCCGCCGAGAAACTCGGCGCCATTGACAAGTCCAACCGCAAGCCGTCCAAAGCCGCCGAAAGCGCCGACTTGGTCATCGTCAAGCGTCCGCCCGGCAGCCTGGCGGAGACCTACGCGCAACTTGGTCCGGCGCTAAAGCCGGGCGCAGTGGTGCTCGACTTGAGCGACCTCAAGGAACCGGTCATCGCCCTGGCCAGGCAGCACTTCCCCGCCAACGAGCGCGGGGCAAACCTCGCCTACGTCGTCGGCCTGACGCCCATCGTCAACGCGAGCGGGCTGTACGCGGGCGAGGCCGGGCCAGAGGCGGCCAGCGCTGACCTGCTCGACGGCGCGGAGTGCCTGATCATGCCCGACGCGCAGTGCCCCAGCGAGGCGATTCGCCTGGCCGAAGACGTGATCCGGCTGGCGGGCGGCGTGCCGCGCTTCATGGACCCCGCCGAGCACGACGCGCTGACTGCCGCCACCGAGCAGCTACCCGCATTGCTGGGCGCGGCGCTGTTCTACGCGCTCCAGCAGTCCGCGGGCTGGCCCGACCTGCGGCGCATGGTCAACCCGACGCTCGCCCTGGCCTTCCAGTCGCTGCGCACGCAGACGCCCAACGACCTGCACGTGGTCTTCACCCACAACCGCGCCAACCTGGCCCGTCACCTGGACGGGGTGCTTGGCGTGTTGAGCGAGCTACGCGCTGCTCTTGCAGCAGGCGACAGCGACAAACTCGCTGCGTTCCTGGCGCTGGTCGGCAGGGAATGGGAGAAGTGGGACGGCAAGCGGCACAGCGGCAAGTGGGAAGAGGCCCCGCAGATCGAGAAGATGCCCGGCCCCTTCGCCTCAATGGGCGGCTTCCTGACCATGCCGCGCAAGAAGCAGGGAGACGACGAGGACTGATCGCCGAGCAATCGCCTGTGGGGAAAAGAGGCGGGAGTGTATGGGAGTCGAACCCACCGCGGCCCGCGCTGAGCGGCCCGCCGCCGATTTTGAAGACCGGGAAGCCCACCGGGACTCATACACCCCCGCTAAGACTATACCGCAGCAGCGGGCCGCTGGCTAGGCCCAGTGCATTGAACCACAAAGACGCAGGGGGCGCGGAGAAGAGCTGAGAGTTCTTACCCTGTCATTCCTCTGCGCTCTCTGCGTCTCGGCGGTGAATCTTGTCCTTGCTACAGCAGCCGCTCCCACTGCCCGGAACCCAGCACGCGCTCGTCGCCCGCGCGCCGGGTGATACCCAGCGCGTCGAGCCGCTCCAGGAAGTCGAGCGCGTAGCGGCGCGTCGTCTGGAAACGGTCGCGCAGCACGGCGACGGTCAGCGTCTCGCCGCGCTCCAGCGCCTCGCGGGCGAAGACGATCCACTCGCGCAGCACATCCGGCGTCAGCAGCACGTCGTCGCTGATGCGCACCAGGTCGCCGCGCTCAACCAGGCTGGCCAGCACGTCGCTGGTCACAAACTCAAGCGCCTGGCCCGCTGTCGGTGGCAGGTAGGGTGCGCGGGCGAACTCACCCAGCAGCCGCGCAATCGCCGCTTGCTGCCCCGCTGTATAACGTACTTCGTGATCGGGCAGGCAAACCGTGCCATTGGCCGCCAGCTTGACTGCGCCCTCAGCGACCATCTCCGCCAGCACCGTCTCGAACACATCCAGGCCCAGGCGCATCTGGCCGCGCAGAGCGTCACGGGGCAGCCCGGCGCGCAGCGGCTCGGCGCTGTGCAGCCGCTCAAGCGCGCGCCGCGCCCGCTCCACCAGGCGATCCCAGCCTGCCGCATGAACCACCCACTGCCCGCCCAGCACGCGGATTGAACCCGCCGCCCGCGCGGTTTCCAGTTGGGCGGGGGTGAGCGCGGCTTCGCTCAGCGGCACCGGCCCTGGCTGCCTGGCGAGGGCGACCAGCGCGATCTGCAGCGGATCGCCGCCGCGCAACGCCTCCAATCGGGCGATCACCTCCGGTCGGAAGCGCTTCCAACGCCGTCCGGGCGCGGCGTCGAGCACCACCCCGCCGCCGACCGTCTCGCCGGGGGACGCGCGGCGCAGGATGAAGCGGTCCCCGCGCGTGGCGACGACCGGCACATCCAGGCGTACCTGTACCCACGCTTCTTCGCCGGGCAGGACCCGCTCTTTGTCCAGCAGGCGAACGTGACCCATCACCTCCGCCGCGCCGACGAAGAACTTGATCGGATCGTCGTGCTCCAGCGGCAGGTGCGCGTCCGGCAGATAGCGCAGCCGGGCGTCGAGCAGCGTGGTCGGCTGCCAGACGCCCGGCAGCCCCAGCACATCGCCGCGCTTGAGCGCATCCCTGTCCACGCCGCGCAGGTTGACCGCCAGACGGCGGCCCGGCGTCGCTTGCTCGATGCTCTGCTCGTGCGACTGCATCCCACGCACGCGCGCCCGCACATCCGCTGGCTGAATCTCGACCTCCTGCCCGACGGCCAGCGTCCCGTCGAGCAGCGTCCCGGTCACCACGACGCCGAACCCGCTGATGGTGAAGACGCGGTCAATGGGCAGACGCGGATTGCCCAGGTCAGGGCGCGGGGGCTGGTGAGCGAGCAGGTCAGTCAGGGCGGCGACCAGATCGCCCAGCCCCTCGCCCGTCCGCGCGGAGACGGGGATGATCGGCTTGCCATCGAGCACGGTGCCGTGCACCGTCTCCATAATGTCGAGCTGCACCAGTTCCAGCCAGTCCGGGTCGCTGATCAGGTCAATCTTGGTCAGGGCGATCAGCCCGGTCGGGACGGCCAGTAGGTCGAGGATCGCCAGGTGTTCGCGCGTCTGGGGCATCACGCCCTCGTCGGCGGCGATGACCAGCAGCGCCGCGTCAATGCCCCCCACCCCGGCCAGCATATTCTCGATGAAGTCGCGGTGCCCCGGCACGTCCACGATGCCCACGCGCTCGCCAGTCGGCAGGTCAAGCCAGGCAAAGCCGATGTCAATGGTCATCTCGCGGCGCTGTTCCTCGGCCAGGCGGTCGGGGTTAATGCCGGTCAGCGCATAGGTGAGCGTGG
Organism: Thermoflexus sp.; assembly: GCA_020724485.1. Lineage (GTDB taxonomy): Bacteria > Chloroflexota > Anaerolineae > Aggregatilineales > Aggregatilineaceae > UBA2029. The sequence continues at coordinate 4,501 of DYGW01000107.1, forward strand.
ACTTGCCGTGATCCACGTGTCCGGCGGTGCCGATGACATGCATGGGCTATAGCTCTTTCAGGGCAGCAACGACGAGGGAATCCTGTTCCGGCAGGACGGTGCGCGGGTCGAGCAGCAGGCGGTCATCGCTCACGCGGGCGATGACCGGCGGATCGCCCGCGCGCAGCCGCGCCGCCGCCACGTTGGGCTGGGTCACGTGCGGGGCCAACGCCCACGTCGGCAGCGTGTCACCGGGCAGACTCCCGCCGCCCACTGTGGACTCCGCCGCGACCACGTCGCCACCAACCTGCGCCGCCCACGCTTCGGCGCGCACGCGGATGGCGTCCAGTGTCATGCTGATCATGCGCCAGATGGGGACTTTCTCCAGGGCCTCGCCACGCCAATAATGCTCCAGCGTCGCCCCCAGCGCAGCCAGGGCCAGCTTATCGGCGCGGATGGCGCGGGCCAGCGGGTGACGCTTGAGCGTCTCGATCAGGTCGGCGCGGCCAATGATAATCCCCGCCTGCGGCCCGCCGAGCAACTTGTCCCCGCTGAACATGACCAGGTCGGCTCCGGCGGCCAGGCTCTCCTGGGCGGTTGGCTCGTGGGACAAGCCGAATGCCGCCGTGTCGAGCAGCGCCCCGCTACCGATGTCGTCCAGCAAGATCAGCCCGTGTTGGTGGGCGAGCGCAGCGAGATCGGCCAGCGGCACGGTCTCGGTGAAGCCGACGACCTTGAAGTTGGAGGCATGAGCGCGCACGATGCAGACCGCCTGCTCGTCAATGGCGGTGGCATAGTCGCGCAAGCGGGTGCGATTGGTCGTGCCCACTTCGACCATGATCGCCCCGCTTTGGGCCATCACGTCGGGCACGCGGAACGACCCACCGATCTCGACAAGCTGCCCCCGGCTGATGATCGCCGCGCGGCCCTGGGCCAGCGCCGTCAGCGCGAGCAGCACGCCCGCCGCGTTGTTATTGACGACCATCCCAGCCTCAGCGCCGGTCACGGCAGTGAGGATGCGCTCGATGTGCCGGTCGCGCTTGTCGCGCACCCCCGCCTCCAGCTCGTATTCGAGCGTGCTGTAGCCGCCGCCCCCCCCTGCCAGCGCCGCCAGCGCCTCGTCCGACAGCGGCGCGCGCCCCAGGTTGGTGTGGAGAATCACGCCCGTCGCGTTGATCACCGGGCGCAGCGTGGGCCGCGCCGCGCGCGCCAGCGCGTCCGCTGCGCGTGCGACTAGCTCAGCTTCGGACGGCACGGGCGCATCTTCCAGCGCAGCCTGGCGCGCCTCGTCCACCACGCGGCGCAGCGCCTCAGTCACCTGGACGTGACCGTAGCAGTCCACCAGGGCTGTGCTGGCGCGCAGCAGCGCGTCAATGCTGGGCAGGTTGCGCAGTGAGGTCATGGGCCATCCTGTGCTGGTTGAGCAGCGGGTCTCTCGCTCCGAATTATAGAGCGCACTGGCACAAAAGCACAACGCGCGGGCGCAGCCAAATGCCGTCCAAGACAAGACTTCCGAAGTCGGCAAAGACTTCGGAAGTCTGTCTCAGAGCAACCCTGGACGGAGAACGGAACAACCCAGCCCCACTAACGCCCCTGAACCAGCCTGGGCACGCGCTCTTCCAGCGGCTTGTCTACCTGGATGCCCTTGAACGCCGGCAGATAGCGCATCCCCAGGCTGAAGAGCATCGTCAGGATGGCGACAATCATGAACGCCGACGCCCACTCCGTCCAGGCCGGTGTGTAGTCCGTGACCAGCGGATCGGTCACTGGTGGATTCACCGATAACGGCTCAGTGAAAGCCAGCAGCGTAGTGTGGTAGCGGTTGAACACCAATCCCGCCACCGCCAGCCCGCTGCCGGTCAATAGCATGGCGATGCTGCCGCTGAACCGCGCGCGAATGAGCAGGATCGCTGCCAGCAGGCCCCCCAGGAAAATCTCCCAAGTCCAAAACGTGAGGGCGAACGGCCCCGCCGAGAGGGTGGTGAACGCTTCGGTGCGCCCCGGCACATAACCGTAGTTGCCGGCGGTGGTGTCCCAGAAGCGCATGTACAGGTAAACGAGCAGAACAGCGCCGGACATCTGCCCGGCCTGCAACAGCACCCGCGCCGGCACCAGCAGACGACCGGTGATCCACTGCACGATCAGCGTGACGTGCACGCTGAAGGCGATGCCGCCCGCCACCGCCGAGACGATGAACAGCAGCGGCATGGTCGGGCGGAACAACGCGGCGCGCCCGACAACGACGCCATACGTCCCGCCCAGGCTGGACTGGTGCAGCAGCGACAGGCCCATCCCGACAATAGCCAGCGTCGGCGCGAAGCGGTGCACGCGGTGCCCCAGGTCGCGCAGCCAGGGGAAACGGTCAAACAGGGGTAGCTCGACCACCATCGGGAACACTTCCAGCGTCAGCACCAGGAAGTAGAGCGTGATGCACATGGTCACTTCCCAGAGCATGGAGTGGATGTTCCAGAAGAACCAGCCGTGCCAGAAACGGTCGGGCCGCCCGATGTCCAGCACGAGCGCCATCAACGCGCCGCTGTAGCCGAGGATGCCCACGAACACCGCCACCCGCGCCAGGGGCCGGTACATCTCCTGGCCCATCAGATAGGTCAGCGCCGAGAGCGAAAAGGCGCCGGCGGCCAGCCCAATGCACGACAAATCCAGGATGATCCACAAACCCCAGGGCGTGCCGTCGGTCAGGTTGGTGACGACCAGCCCCTTATACATGATCAGGAACACGGCATAGGCCCCGACGGCAATCACGGCCAACAGGGCGCCGATCCACACCCAGAACAGGTCAACTCGCTGTCTTATCTGGCTCAGCATGGCACCCTTCCCTCTTACGTTGGCAGCAGGTAGTAGACGTGAGGCTTGGTGCCCAACCCTGGGCGGAGCACCACAGCCTGCCGCCCTGTCATCTTGCGCGAGGCGGGACTGTCAGGATCGCGTAGATCGCCGAAGACGCGCGCCTCCGTCGGGCAGATCACGCAGCAAGCCGGGGTCGCCGCCCGGTCATAGCCGGGGCGTATGCCGCGCTCCAGGCCGGCATCAATGCGGTGCGAGCAGAAGGTGCACTTCTCGGCCACGCCGCGCGGACGGCGGGGATTCTCGACCGTCCCCCAGGTGGGAACCATCGGGTTCTCTTCGTCGGACTCTTCCCAGTTGAAGACGCGCGCTCCGTAGGGGCAAGCCACCATGCAATAGCGGCAGCCGATACAACGCTGGTAGTCCATGACCACGATCCCATCTTCGCGATGGTAGGTGGCTTTCACCGGGCACACTTCCACGCAGGGCGCGTGCTCGCAGTGCATACACGGGCGGGGCAGGAAGACCGGCGTGCCGAAGGTCGCTTCGTCGCGCAGCACGATATTCCACAAGTGACCGGTCCGCGTGTCGTTCGTCGCCTGGCAAGCAAACGCGCAACGTTCGCAGCCGATGCAGGCCCCCAGGTCAATGACCATCGCCCAGTAAGGCCCGCTGCCGCCGTGCGCATTGGCCTCGCCGATCGGGTCGTCGTGTGCCCAGAACTCGTTCCACACCCAGCCTCCCGCCGCGACGCTGATGCCCAGCGCGCCCATCAGCTTGACGAACTCGCGCCGGTCTAGCTTGCGGGTATGCTCGCTCATTCCACTTCCTCCTGCCATGTCATTTCAACAACGATTTCAGCCGCACCAGCAGGAACAGGATGAAGACGACCACCAGCGCACCTAGCGCGCCGCCCACCAGGTCGGCGGTGCGTTTGTCGTCCGTCTTGCTCTGGAGCCGCGCAACCTCTGCCTCTAGCTCGTGAATCCGGTTGAATTCTTCCTCGGTCATGCCACTGGCCTCGCGCACGCTCAGCAGGTGCGTGTTCCCATGACATTCGGCGCACACGCTGGGGTCAATGGCCATCGAGTGGCCGGTAACCCGCACCTGGCTGCCGTTGGTGGTCACTTTGCGCTGCATGTGGCAGTCCACACAGGTCATATTGTCGCCCATGTGAATCTCGTCCACCAGCGCCTCCTGGTGGCAGGCCCCACACGTCGTATTGACATCGCCCAGGATCAGGCCGTTCTCGTGCGGGGTGTGACAGTCCACACAGCCAATGCCCGCCGTCTTGTGGGCGCTGACCAGCCACTCATCATAGGTCGGCGCGTGCGCTCCGCTGTGGCAGCGCGCGCAGTCTGTCGGGAGGTTGGCAATATCAACCGCCGCCGGCGGGTGCTGCGCATCGTTGGGCACCGAGTGGCAGTTGCTGCACACCACGCCCTCAAACTGGTAGGTGCCGGTCGCCGGATTAAAACCAGAGGCATGGCAGCTCATGCAGTACGTCGGGCGTCCCTGGTTGGCGTAGTCCTGCAGGAACGCATCGCTGAGCGAAGCCTGGGCATGGGGCGAATCCTGCCAGCGGCGGAACTCGTCGCGGTGGCAACCAGCGCATGTCTCCGGGTCAACCGTCTGGAACATGGTTGCTGCCGTCACCGGCGTGATCACCTTGAGCAGCCCTAGTTCGACCTCAACCGCGTGGAGCAGTGCATCGGTGTAGGCATAGTTATGGATGCCCAGGCTGCCGTCATTGGTCACGAAGGTGAGCACGGTGTTAACCCAGGCGGGCGCGTCCGTGCGCTGGGCCAGTCTTTCTTGCGCCTGGGCCAGCCGCGTGGCGACGCCGTTCTGCGTCTTTTCGACGAAGGTCTTGAGGTAGTCGCGGCTCAGGTCGGTGTGGCAGTCGGTGCACGAATCCGGGAAGCACTCGGTTAGCTCGGTGCACAGCGCCGTAGACATGAGGTGGCTGCCCGCGCGCCCAAACTGGCCGATGTAGGTCGTCTTGGGCATGTGGCAGGTTTCGCAGTTCGGGCCGCCTTCGGTGCTGAAGTGCCCCGACGGGATGCCCTGCACAACCCCCACAATCTGCCGGCCCTCGTACATCTCTTGCGACGGGTAGTGCAGGCTGCCGGCGATCAACATCGGCTCGCCATCGGGGCCTGTGCTGTTGTGGCACGACACGCATAGCTCGTATTCGTCGGCCACCAACTGGTACGGGCGCTGGCTTTCACCGTGCGGCTCATGGCAGGCCACACAGGTCACGCCGCCCAGCGCAGTCTCGCCGTCCGCGCTCGAGGTGACGTGGCAGCGCGCGCATTCGCCGGGCAGCACGCCCTTGCTCTGGGCGTGGCCGCTCTTGAGCCACTCCCCGTACTGGTTGTAGACTTTGGCGTGGCCGGTCGTCCACCACACGTCGGCGTCGTCTTCGGCGGCCAGCATGAAAACATTCTCATCGAGCGGCAGCCCCGGCTGGTACCCGACCGGGTAGCCGTGCACGCCGTCGGGACTGGTTCCCTGAGCGTGGCACTGGCCGCATACCTCGGCATCTACACCCTGGTAGATGGTGCCCGCCGTGCCCATGTGCGCGCCGCCAGGGCCGTGACAGGACTCGCAGCCGACGTTGAACTCAACGTCCCCAGTGTCCCACTCCTCGGCGAAGGCGAACTGCGTCTGCTCGGCAGCCTGGGCACCATCCAGGCCGGTGGTGTGGCAGCCTGCACAGGCCACGCGCCAATCACGCTCAGGCGCTTGCCAGGCGTCGCCGTCTTCCACCGACCAGGTGCCCTGCTGCTCCTCGCTCTGCGGCACGTGCCATGTTACGGGCAGCACGTAGAAGCCGTCGGTGCCGTCCTCGCGCGGCAGCACGCTGATGTACTGCTCGATGTAGCGCCCGCCGAGCACATAGGTGATGTCCTCAGCGGTGAGCCGGCGCTCGGTGCCATCCGGCCACTGAATGGTGGGGCTGGCCTCTGCCGACAGGTCACCGGCGATGTTTTCTGGCGTGCCGGGGCGCACCATCTGCGCGTGCCAGGTCGTGTGCCACGCCTCATTCTGGGTGTGGCACATCGTGCAGAACCGGGTCCCCTTGTAGTCTGCGTCGAGATTGGGGGGAGTTCCCTGCTCGCCCGGCATGGCGTGGACGACACCTGCCTGGTCCGAAGCCCAGAAGGTCACGCCGAGCACCACCAGCGTGATCCCCACAGTCAACAGACCCAGGAGACGCAAACGACTGTGTATTCTGCGCAACATAGAACTTCTCCTAATGTGGTTCACAGCCCCACGCACTTTGTGCGACAGATGGCTTGAGGTCAGGATGATCGCCCCTACAGCGACCTGACAAAACTCCCTATACGCAGAACCGTTCCTTCTGGTATGCTAGTGCTGTTCGCTCTAAGGAGGGTGTGATCATGGATTTCGGCGCTATTCTGAACGTGATGGGTTTCTTCCTGCTGCGTGTCGGCTTGCCAATCATTCTGCTCGTCACTCTGGGCATTCTCATTGACCGCTGGGAGAAATCGCGCCGCGAGCGTGGCGAGTCGTCTTTCGATCTCACGTCCAACAATCATCGCTAGTCCGAGCGCCTGCATCCCGGCAAGAACGAGAATAAACACATCTTTGACTGTGTCAACTGAACCATAATTCTACATTATGAGCAGAATCCCGTTCAGTGCCGGACTCAATACGCAGCCGTGACATTTGTCATGTTCTGAGCACCCCGCCCAACGCCCACGCGCGGCACCAAAGCCCGCTGCGGTCGAAAGGTTGTGAGTCGTGAGTCAGGACTTGGAAGATCGTCCCGTGCCCTGGACTCACGCCCGGCTCAGAACTGCCGCCCACTGCCATTATACGCTGGCGCGCCGCGTCCCATCACTCCACAGCGGCGAGCAGTTGGAGCAGATCGCGGTTCTCGGGCGCAAAGGTGAAGTCCCAGAAGGCGCGCTGCACGTCCGGGGCGTGCAGTTTTATGTGACGAGCCATGTACAGGCGCATGATCAGGTCGAGACCCGGCACGGCAACCTCCCTCACCAGCCCTTTCTCCAGGGCGCTCTCCGCCGCCACCCGCGACACAAACGCCGGCCCCACCCCGGCGCACACCGCCTGCACAATCGATTCCGTGTTGGCCAGCACCAGACGCGATGACAGCACATCTATGCTCATGTCATAGCGAGCCAGCGCGCGGTTGAGCGTGACCACCGTGCCCGAAGCCGGCTCGCGCATCACGAACGGGTGCTCCACCAGGTCGTCAGGCTCCAGGCTGGCGCGGCCTGCCCAGGGATGATCCGGCGGGACAATGAGCGTCAGCAGGTCGTCTGAAAAGTGGCGGTACTCAAACTCACGGCCCGGCACGCGCAGGCTGCTCACCGCCAGATCAATCTCGCCAGCGGCCAGGTTGTCGAGCGCTGCGCCGCGCTGCCCCACCCAGCACGTCACGCGCACGTCAGGGTTCTGCGCCAGAAAGCGCGAGATAACGCGCGGCAGGATGTATTTGCCACAGGCTGTGCTGCAGCCGATCGTCAGGTGCCCGCTGATCGTGCCCCGCCGCGAGGCAATGAACGCCTCGGCCTGGCGCGCTTCTTTCAGCAAGCTGCGCACGACCGGCACGAACGCGCTGCCCACTTCGTTGAGCTTGATGTTGCGCCCGGTGCGGTCGAACAGGCGCGTCTGGAGCTGCTGCTCAAGCGACTGGATATGCCCGCTCACCGCCGGCTGCGAGATGTTGAGGAGGCGCGCGGTCTCGGAGAAGTTCTCAGTCTCGGCGGCGAGCAGAAACACCTGGAGTCCGTAGAGGTCGAGCATGTCGTCCCATTCCTGGGCTTGCCGGCAGAGAGTGATCGCCAGCAGAAAGGTGCCCTATCCCTTTCATAGCAGATTTCCTGGCAGGCCGAAACAGACAAAAATCATAACAAACTCAGATTATCGTTACTGCGTACTATCACGGAGTTCAATATACACTTAGGGAAAACCATGATTGCCAGTTCGTTTCTTCCTGCTCGTAACCTCACTCCCTGACCCCCTCTCCGCGGCGGAGAGGGGGAAGTTGAGCGAAGCGAAACGGGGGTGAGGTAAATAACTGGCAA
>DYGW01000108.1 GCA_020724485.1 Thermoflexus sp.
CCTGGGTGGAGGTCGCTAGTCCAGAGAAGTAAGACCGCATCTCGTACAGATGCTCTTCCATTGCCAGGAAAAGGCGAATGACTTCCGTTGAGACGGCGAGTCCGAGAGCTACACTGCCAAACCCCAGGATGACGCCAAGGCCTCCCCCGCTAGCAGCCGTCCCAACACCAGCAATCAGGGCCAGAAGTGCGAGGCCGCTAAGCAAGTTGCAGTACTTCGCTAAGAAGGGAAAACGATTTACGACACCTCCTCCTTATGAACTATATGGTTCTAAGTTTATGAACATGGCGTTAGGTCTGCACTATAGCATCAAACGCAAACCTAAGACAGTGGGTTGTCCTCATAATGCGCCGTTTCAAGGCGACGCTCTTGAACCACGAAAGTCCATCCGGTCAGGCGTACACAGATGCCGTATAATGAGAGGTGGGATGGATGGAATGGAGAAGGAAGATGGCCGAGCAAACGCTATCCTATGAGACGGTGTACACGCTGGCGATGCAGCTTTCGCGAGTCGAACGCGCCCGCCTGATCGCTCAGATCGCGCCTACGCTGGTCGAGGAGCCGGGCAAACAGCCCAAACGGTCTTTGCGCGGCATCCTGTCTGGCTACGGCCCGGCCCCGTCCGCCGAAGACATTGACCAGGCGCGGCGGGAGATGTGGGGTAACTTTCCGCGAGAGGACATTGGGCGATGATCGCCGCTGTGTAGGAGCAGCCTCAGGGCCAGACTTCCGAAGTTTTCGAAAACTTCGGAAGTCTGTTGTTGTACACGCCCCTGCCGCGCACCCCCGCACAGACCCCGTTTGGCACGCGCCCCCACCCGCAGTATGATTACCGCGCATTTGCCGCTGCCCCCGCAACAAATCCCCACCGGCAGCGTATCATGACTTAGAACGCGGGCGCGGGAACAGGGATACCACCATGAACGACTCCATCTGGCGCAAGATCGTCGGCGACATCCGCACGCGCAAAGGCCGCACGGCGCTCGTGGCGGTCAGCATCTTCATCGGCGTGCTGGGCGTGGTCACGCTGATCACCGCCGGCGATCTGCTCGTCAAGCAGCTCACCGCCGACATCCGCCAGGACGAGCTACCCATGCTGGTCAACTTCGTCGTCATCCCCGGCGACCCGCCTGCCAGCCTGGATGACGCGGCGACATTGGAAATGCTGGGCGAGTTGCCCGGCGTGACGGTGGTCGAGGGGCTGGCTAATTACCCCGTGTTCTGGAAGCAGCCCGACGAGACGCGCTTCCGCGAGATGCGCGTGCAGGCTTACACCCAGCCGTTCGACGCCATCCAGTTGGGGCCGCCGCGCCTGGTCGAAGGGCGCTTCCCGCGCGAGGGGCAGCGTGAGCTGATGGTGGAAGTGCGCCTGGCCGACGACTTCGACCTGGGCGTGGGCGACACCATTGACGTGCGCATCCTCAGCGATGTCGAGAACCTGCCCACCGAGTCGTGGACGGTGACCGGGCTGGTCTTCGACGCTTACAGCCAGCAGGCCGACCAGCAGCTTTATGCCACCTTTAACGACGCGCGGCGGATGGCCGGGTTCCTCGGGATAAATATCATCAACGCCCGCTTCACCGACTACGCCACCGCCGAGCAGTCCATCGAAGCGTTCGGCGCGGCGATCACCGACCGGACGCCGTACATCACCTTCTTCCAGTTCGCCGAAGACCCCGCCCAGAACAGCGCCGTCGAAGCCACCAAGCAGTACGCGGCGGTGCTGGCCGCGCTGGCCATTGTGGCCATGCTCGTGTCGGGCTTCCTGGTCATCAATGTGATCAACAACATCGTGGTCGAGCAGAAGCGACAGATCGGCGTGATGAAGTCGCTCGGCGCGCTGCGCTACGAGACCTTCATGATTTACGCGGGCATCGCGCTTATCTACGGCGTGCTGGGCATGATCCCCGGCGTGATCCTGGGCATTCCGGCGGGCTATCAGATGGCGGTCATCGTCGGCGACTTCGCCGGGACGCTGATCAACGAGTTTCAGGTCTCGCCGCCGGCGATTGCCCTGGGCGTTGTGCTGGGGCTGGGCGTGCCTATTGCCTCGGCGGCTCTGCCCGTCTACAGCGGCACGCGGGTAACCATCCTCGAAGCCATGACCGACCTGGGCATCTCCGGCGGCTACAAAGTGGGGCCGATTGCGCGGGCCATCCGCGCCCTGCCGCTGCCCGTGCAGATCAAGCAGTCGCTGAGCAACATCAACCAGAAGAAGGCGCGGCTGGCGCTGACCGTGGCCACGCTCACTCTGGCGGTGACGGCGTTCATGGGCGTGTCGGCGGTTTTCGTGCGCATTAACCAGGTGCTCAACGACATCCTCGACACATTCTCCTTCGAGGTGCAGGTGCAGCCCACGCAGAGCCAGCCCTATGAGGAGTTCCGGGCGCTGGTGCTGGACAACGTCCCGGCGGTCGAGCAGGTGTATCCAGGCACGGCGCTCTCGGTGCAAGTTGAGGGCTATGTCTCGCAGTTTACCAATACCAGCCAGTTGATCCTTAGCGGCGTTGAAACGTCCGCGCCATTGCTCACGCTCGATCTGACCGCTGGCGATGGCTGGACGCAAGACCCGAACCGCGAGGGCATCGTCCTGACCAGCGAAGTAGCCAAGCAGATCGGCAAGACAGTCGGCGACACGGTGAAGATCAGCAACGGCGGCAAGTACCTGGAGCCGGAGATCATCGGCATCGCCAACTTCCCGTTCGACATCGGCTTCATGGAGTGGCGCCAACTGGCCCGCTTCGCCGGGTACGTGCGCGGCGCACCCAAGCCCAACACCTACTTCACCCAGGCGACCGTACAGGGTTACGAGGACGCGCTGGAAGGCGGCACGGTGACCGCCTGGGGCGTCAACGAAGAGATCATCACCCTGGTGGACTTCAAAGGGTTCATCACTGCCGCGCCGGATCAGCCAGCGGTGATCATCAGCGAGGGGCTGGCCGGGCGCGCGGGCCTGAAGGCGGGCGATTCGATTGCGCTAGAATTCGCCGAGCAGAGCGAGACGTTCATCGTCGCCGCCGTGTTCGCGCCCAAAGACGCGCTCATTGACCTGGCCGCCCAGAACGGGCTGGACGACCCGGCGGCGCTGCGCACCGCTGACATTGTGGGAGTGGCCTGGGAAGACCTGGCCCGCTATGAAGGCGTCAGCCTGGAAGGTGAGCCGATCCCCAACGCTTTCGCCCTGGTGCTGCGCGAGCGCGACCTGAGCGCCCGCGCCGTAGACCGCGTCATCGAGGACGTGAACGAGGCGCTGGTCGAGCGCGGCATCACCTCGTCGTTCACCAACCTGGTGGACATCGCCGACCAGGCCTCAAACGCCATCCTGAGCATCGGCATCATCCTGAACATGGCCTCGCTGGTCATGGCGGCGGTGGGGGCCATCGGCCTGCTGACCACGCTGTCAATCAGCGTCTTCGAGCGCCAGAAGGAGATCGGCGTCATGCGCTCGGTGGGCGCCGGGTCGTGGCAGATCATCGTCCAGTTCCTGGTCGAAGGGGTGGTGGTGGGCGCTCTCGCCTGGGTGCTCGCCGCGCCGCTGAGCGTGGCGCTGGCTTACGCGCTGACCAACCTGCTGCCCTTCGGCGAGTTCATCGAGTTCGCTTACCCGGCGTGGATGTTCGCGGCGGGGCTGGTCGGCATCCTGATCATCGCCACCGTGTCCAGCATCTGGCCGTCGGTGGCGGCATCGCGCAAGACCGTGTCGGACATCCTGCGCTACCAGTGACGCCGCCGGTCACGACGGGTGCTTTTCGGCTGAGGGCAGGAGAGCATCAGCGCAGGGCTGTTCATGCTGTTAACGCAGCACACCAAAGGGATGAAAAAGAGGCAAGGGGCCTGCTCTGGATGGTCAGTGATTGACCTCACCCCCGTTTCGCTGCGCTCAACTTCCCCCTCTCCGCTGGCGGAGAGGGGTCAGGGGGTGAGGTTGCTTACGGAAAGGATCGAACTGTCAATCAGGGCGGAAGCTCATGTTTCTCAGGAGACGCAGAGAGCGCAAAGGAAAGACGGGGAAAAGGGCCTTCTCAGCCTTTCTCCGCGTCCTCTGCGCCTCGGCGATTCAAAGACAGGGACTACGCCTCGGCGATCTCGACCGTGTGCAGCGCGTCGCCGGGGTTGGAGTCGCGCAGGGGGTCGCGCTCGCGAATCTTGAGCAGCACGGCCAGGCTGTCCGCGTCGGCGACCTTGCCAAAGACGGCGTGCTTGCTGTTGAGGTGCGGTGTGGCCGTGTGAGTGATGAAGAACTGGCTGCCGTTGGTGTGCGGCCCGGCGTTGGCCATGCTCAAGATGCCGGGGCCGTCGTGCTTGAGGGCCAGCGCGCCCGCCTCGTCATTGAAGCGATAGCCGGGGCCGCCGCGTCCAGTGCCGGTCGGATCGCCGCCCTGGGCCATGAAGCCGTTGATCACCCGGTGGAACGTCGTGTTGTCGTAGTACCCCTCGCGCGCCAGGAAGACGAAGTTATTGACCGTGATCGGCGCCTGGTTGGCGAATAGCTCAACCACGATGTTGCCCCGTTGCGTCTTGAAGGTCGCCGTGTAGTGCTTGTTCGGATCAATGGTCATTTCCGGCGGCGAACCGTACTGTTTAGCCATGAGCTTGAACCTCACTTTGCGTTGTGAACCGATGGGCAGAGTGTAACAGATCGCCGCTAGGTCTCCAACGCTGCGAAATGGGCCAGGAACGCCGCCGTGAAGCGCAGCGAGGCGAAGTAGTCCTTGACGAAGATGTTCTCGTTAGGCGAATGGGCGCGGGCGTTGGGGTGCCACGTCGCTCCGGCGAAAATGACCGGGATGCTCAGCCTGGCGCTCAGCGGGTAGATTGGCCCGCTGCCCGCGTACCAGGGGAAGATAACCGGCGTCTTGCCCCAGGTCTGTTCGCTGGCAGCGATGGCGGCCCGCTCCGCCAGGCCGCCCGGCGGCGACGCGGCGAACTCCTCCCCGCCCAGGTCAATGATCTCGATGTCGGTGAAGCCGCGCCGGTCCAGGTGCTCGCGCAGCAGGCGGCGGGCCAGCTCGACGGTCAGCCCATCCACCAGGCGGAAATCGAGCTTGGCGAAGGCTTGGGCGGGCAGCACCGTCTTCGACCCGGCCCCGCCATAGCCGGAGTGGATGCCGCAGATGGTGATCGTCGGCGCGCCCAGGAAGCGCCGCCGCGCTGCGTGATCGCTCATGCCATTCAGCCAGTGCCCAATACCAAAGCGCTGGCGCATGGCGGCGAACTCCAGCGGCACGGCGTCAATGCGCGCCCATTCCGCGTCGCACAGCGGGCGGACGTGCTGCATGTAGCCGTCCAGGGTGATGGTGTCGTTCGCGTCTTTGAGCGTGCTCAGCGCCCAGACCAACCGCCACGCCGGATTGACGACCATCGGCGCGACGGACGAGTGCAGATCGTGGCTCGGCCCCTGGCAGCGCAACTCGAAGTAGGCCAGGCCCTTGCCGCCCAGCCCGAAGGTGGGGCGACCTGCCTCGTCGTAGCCGCCGCCTTCCCACAGGATGCCATCGGCGGCCAGCAGGTCGCGGTGCGCGTCAACCCAGGCTTCCAGGTGATTCGAACCGGTCTCCTCCTCGCCCTCGACGACCCACTTGATGCGCACGGGCAGTTCGCCCTGGGTAGCCAGCCATGCCTCAATCGCCTGAATGCGCGAGAGTAGCTCGCCCTTGTCGTCGGACGTGCCGCGTCCGTAGATCACGCCGTCGCGGATGACCATTTCGAAGGGGGGCGTCTGCCACAGGTCGAGCGGGTCTTCGGGCTGCACGTCGTAATGGTTGTAGATCAGCAGGGTGCGCGAGGCGTCCGCCGGGCCGATCTCGGCGTAGACGACAGGCGAGCCGGGTGTGGGGAAGACGGTGACCCCTGCGCCAAGCGCCCGCAGACGCTCCGCGACGAGGGCGGCCATCTCGCTGATGCCGCGCCCGTCAGCGACAACGCTCGGCTGGGCGATGAACTGGCCGAACTCCGCGAGGAAGCGTTCGCGGTGGGCCTCGAGGTACTGGTCGAAGGGTGCAGTCTGGTAGGGCATGGCGGGATTTTCTCTCCGAGGGATCAGACACCTAGCAGCGAAGCAAGACAGCGCATCAGGGAGAAACGCTTCGCAGAGGCGAAACCCCATGCGCGGTGTCCGTATGAGTGTAACGCAATTACCTTTGTTTTGATCATCTTACGGCGAGCATTCGCCCGAAAAGCCTTCAATCAGTTTTCACATTTGGGCAAAACTGTTCATCTGTTCTATTATTTAGCTATCATGACTGTAGACTCATTGGGATGATTCTTATGAACAAGCAACAGAGAAATGGCAATGGCCGGGGTATCGAGTGGACTGATTGGACTTGGAACCCAACGGCTGGTTGTCTACATGGTTGCACGTGGCGAATGCCCGACGGCAGTATCGCAGAGTGTTATGCTAAGAAAATCGCCGAGGGCTTAGCAAAAGGTGCCTATCCCCTGGGTTTCGAACATCACTACTGGCGTGAACATGCCTTATATGCGCCGCTGAATGAGAAAACTCCCAGCAAAATCTTTGTGGGCAGCATGGCCGATCTGTTCGGTCATTGGGTGCCTGAAGAGCAAATCCGACAAGTGCTTGGCGTGATGGAGCAGGCGCACTGGCATACTTTCCAGACGTTGAGCAAGTATCCGGTGCGTTTGCCAGAGTTCAATCCTTTTCCACAGAACGTTTGGGTTGGCGTGAGCCTGCCAGCAGGCCATCTCTTGTCGCAGGCCGGGGCATCTCGTGCCCTCAAAGCGTATTTGAGACAGATGGCAGGGATACGGGCTTCTGTCAGATACATGAGCATTGAACCACTATGGTTTGACGCTGGCGAGGTACTTGACGAATGGATCGAAGAGAGGGGCTTCTTGCCGTTCGAATGGGCGATTGTCGGCGCTGCAACCAATGGAGCAAAGACGTTTCAGCCGAAACCAGCGTGGGTTATTAATCTGCTCAACGTGCTCGGTGAGCATTCGATACCGGTTTTCTTCAAGGGTAATCTGGAGTGGTCTCCTTGGCGAGAGGAGTTTCCGATTGGAGGATTCGCCGAATCCGCTACATATTGGAAGGAACTAACCAGTTCTAGAAGAGTAATCGCTGAGACGGCCCCTTAGTGCGTGCGTCCTCCCACAATTCGATACCCAGATCATTCTTGCTGGCAAACAGCAATCTGTAGAGTTCGACCCCCTTGCTGTTTTTCACGGACTGAGGTGTACCCCATTGGTATTGGGCCTGTTCCGTAAGGCGCTTCTGGTAAAAGACAATCCATTCATATACTGGCATCGAACCTCTCAGTCCCAATGGGATATCGCGCCATTCTGTGGTTCCAAAGAACTTATCAGCCCTCGCTTCACCTGGGGGCAGTTCAAGAGCGAGTAGCGCTGTTCTCTTCAGTCCCATGGTCGAGAAGTTGATCAGGAGATCGGCTCGTTTCAATGAGGCAACTTTCAGAACTGTTTCCCAGTTTAGTTCCAGCCCTTGGGAATCAAGAAAAACAAGGCAAAGCGAGTTCCAATCGGTTTGACTAAATGGTGGGCGGTCTATTTGGTTTACCTCTTCACCAATATCATCCACAATCTCATTACAGTCTCCAGCAAAGATCCTCACTGTCTGTGACGAATCTAGGTTAAACGCAGAACAACGACGCCGGAGCGCTTCGACCGACTCCCTCTCTTCTTCAACGAAGCGATAATCTGTGTATCCAGCTCCTCTGGTCAGAGCTAACAACGGAGACCCGAGGAAAACGTCGTCCGGATGCCCCTTCACATAGTTCTTACCAGGACCTGCCTGCAAATCTATATAGAATCTTCGGCGCCAATACATTTTGCGAGAAGCCATGGCAGTAGTCGATGTCTCGATATAACGCGCCAATACATCTAGCTTGTCTTTTGCCCAGCGGCCCCAAGCACTCATTGGCAAGCCATCATCTTGTGGCTGTAACAGAACAGATTCGGGATGTGCGTTGTTCATAGTCAGGCGATCCGGATATTAGAAAATACCGAAGCACTTCTCCGTAGTATATGTTTCCTGATATCCAATGCAACTATGTTATCTGGCGCCTAGGACCATGTTGCTCGGACAGCAAATTCGACACAGTCCCGCTGCACTCACCGGTCAAAGCGCGGAGTTCTCATGGTATAATGCGGCGTTGGCGCGCAGCGCCTACCGACACTGGCAGCCCAACCCAGGCTCACGATCATGACTGTTCTCAGCGCAAGCAACCTGGCCAAGTCCTTCGGGGCAGATGACATCTTCTCCGGCGTGTCCGTCGAGATTCCGCACGGCGCGAAGATCGCCCTAGTGGGCGCGAACGGCATCGGCAAGACGACGCTGCTCGAAGTGCTGATCCGGCGTCAGGAACCGTCGGCGGGGACGGTCAGCCACATGAAGGGGCTGACCATTGGCTACCTGCCCCAGCGCCCGCAGCTTGTCGGCGACCGGACATTGTGGGACGAGATGATGACCGCCTTCGCCGATCTGCGCGTGCGCGAAGCGCGGCTGCACGCTCTCGCCGAGCAGATGAGCGATCCCAGCCGCCCTGACCTCGACGCGCTGATCGAACGCTACGGGCGCGAGGAGCACCAGTTCGGGCTGGATGGCGGCTATACCTACGAGACGCGGACGCGCCAGGTGCTGCAGGGGCTTGGCTTCGCGCCGGGCGACGCGACCATGCCGCTGGCCCACCTCTCCGGCGGGCAGCAGACGCGCGCGCTGCTGGCCCGGCTGCTGCTGGAGTCGCCGGACCTGCTGGTGCTCGACGAGCCGACCAATCACCTGGACATCAACGCCGTCGAGTGGCTGGAGAGCTTCCTCAAGACATGGCCGGGCGCGCTGCTCGTCGTCAGCCACGACCGCTACTTCATGGACAACGTGATCACGACCATCTGGGAGATGGAGTGGGGCGGCATTGAGGTCTACCGCAGCAACTACAGCCACTACGTGCGGCAGCGCGAGGAGCGTCACGAGCGGCTGCGCAAAGAGTACGAGGCGCAGCAGGAGTTTATCGCCAAAGAGGAAGACTACATCCGGCGCAACATGGCCGGGCAGAACACCGCCCAGGCCAAGGGGCGTCTGCGTCGCCTGGAGCGGCTCAAGCGCGACCGACTGATCGCCCGCCCGCGCCGTCACCACCACATCCGCGTAGACCTGAAAGCCGACCTGCGCAGTGGCGACAAGGTGCTGATGACCTACGGCCTCGTCGCAGGCTACGAGCGCGAGCGGCCCCTGGTCACCGTGCCGGACATCACGCTCTACCGGGGCGAGGTCGCCGCGCTGATCGGGCCGAACGGCGCCGGCAAGACGACGCTGCTCAAGACGCTGCTGCGCGAGATTCCGGCGCTGAGCGGTAGCGCGCGGCTGGGCGCGGCGGTGCAGCCGGGCTACTTCGCCCAGGCCCACGAGGGTCTGGACCCGGACAAGAGCGTGCTCGACGAGCTACTGACGGTGCGCAACCTGCCGCTGAGCGAAGCGCGCAACTACCTGGCCGGGTATCTCTTCACCGGTGATGACGTGTTCCGCCCAGTCGGCACGCTGAGCGGCGGCGAGCGCGGGCGGCTGGCGCTGGCCAAGCTATCGCTCGATGGCGCCAACTTCCTATTGCTCGACGAGCCGACCAACCATCTGGACATCGAGAGCCAGGAAATTCTGCAGGATGTGCTGGCCACCTTCGACGGGACGATCCTGCTCGTCAGCCACGACCGCTACCTGATTGATGCGCTGGCGACGCAGGTCTGGGACTTGCAGGCGGACGGCCTGACCCTCTTCGAGGGCACCTACCGCGAGTACCTGGCCGCGCGCGAAGCGGCGCGCCAGGCGGCTCGTGACACAGACTCCCCTGCGCCTGCCGCGCGCCGCCGCGACCTGGCGGCACGTCGCCAGAACGGGGGCACCACACTCCCCAACCGCCAGCGGCAGCGGCGCCTGGCCGAGCTAGAGAGGCAGATCACCGCGCTGGAAGACGAGCTTGGCGCGCTGTATGACGCGCTGAGCGAGGCCAGCGCGCGCGGCGCGGTGGAGCGGGTGCGCGACCTGGGCGAGCGTTACGCCGCTGCCGAGTCCGCGCTTGAGCGGGCGCTGCGCGAGTGGGAGACGCTGGTCGAGTAGCGCAGAACCCGGACTTCCGAAGTCTGATTGTGCCGCCGTTCCCCGCGTTTGTTGGAAAATGGGACGCAAGCTACAATGAACGCGTGCAGCAGACCGCCATCAGCAGAACACGACGGCATCAGCGCGGAGGAGTGGCTGTGGGGCGCTGGCAAGATAAGTACGTGATCGGCCTGACCGGCAACATCGCGATGGGCAAGAGCCTGGTGCGGCAGATGCTGGAGCATCTCGGCGCGTACACCATTGACGCCGACGCCCTCGCTCACCAGGCGATGTCGCCCGGCGCGCCTGCCTACAAGCCGGTCGTGCTGACCTTCGGCACGTGGATTCTCGACGCCGACAAGCGCATTGACCGCGCCCGGCTCGGCGCGATTGCCTTCGCCCATCCTGAAGCACTGCGCCGCCTGGAGACGATCACTCACCCGATCGTCGAGCGCGCCATTGACACGCTGATCGCGCGCAGCCAGCACCGCTTCGTCGTTGTCGAGGCGATCAAGCTGGTCGAAGGGCCGCTGGCCGAGCAGATGGACAGCATCTGGGTGGTCAACGCCTCGCAGGAAACGCAGATCGCGCGGCTGGTCAAGCGCGGCCTGTCCCGCGAGGAAGCGCTCAAGCGCATCCGCGCCCAGAACCCGCAGGCGGACAAGCTGGCCCGCGCCCACGTGGTCATTGACAATAACGGCACGCCAGAAGAAACTTGGGGGCAGGTGCGCACAGCCTGGCTGCAAATCGCCGGGGCCGCTCGCGCCGAGGCGCTCCAGACTGCGCCGCAGCGTGTCGCGGTGAGCGGCGCGGGGCGCGATGGCGGGGCGCTCGCCGCGCTGCACATCGTGCGCGGCACGCCACACACTGCCGGCCAGATCGCCAGCCTGATCCTGCGCTGCACCGGCAAGCGGCTGAGTCACGATGACGTGCTGATCGCCTTCGGGCAGAAATCGTACCTGCTAGCGGTCGTGGACGAGCAGCCCGTCGCGCTGATCGGCTTCCTGGTGGAGAATCTCGTCACCCGCGTGGACGAGCTGCTGATCCTCGATGGGCAGCCGGTCGCGCCGATCACCGCCGCGCTGATTGGCGCGGTCGAGCGTGCCTCGCGCGAGCTACAGAGCGAAGTCAGCTTCGTCTTCCTGCCGCCGGACGCGCCGCCGGAGATGGCGGAGGCGCTGCGCGATCAGGGCTACGAGGCGCAGACGCTCGAAACGATCAGCGTCCCCGCCTGGCGCGAAGCCGCCCGCGAGGCGCGGCCCGACGCTTCGGCGCAGATTTTCGGCAAGAAGTTGCGGGCCAAGCGCGTGCTCAAGCCGCTCTAGCGCCCAGCCGCACCGCCCGTAGAGAGTATAGGGTAGAGCTATGGTAGATCGCCTGAAGAAGCAACCGGGCCTCGGCCCGCTCATCCGCCTGATCGAAGCCTGGCCGCGCCTCACCGCGTGGATCGTGCTGTCGGTGGGCTGTGTGGCGCTGCTCATCTACGAAGCGCGCGACGTGGGCCTGACCGCCGGCAACTGGCTCGCGCTGATCGTGGCGACGGTGCTCGTCGCCGGGCTGTGCATCTGGATCGTAAGCTGGGAAGACGAGGACGAGTCCAGCCCGCCCCACAACGCCAGCGCCTAGCCGCCCCCGCGTCGCCCGCATCCCTATTCGCTCGCCAGGCCCGCCGCCGAAGGTGGGCTTTTTGCTTTCCCCGCGTTTTGTCCCGCCCACAGAATGGGCTATGCTAGGGGGTACTCTCACGTATCTTGACACAGACGGAGGATGCCCCGATGGACCTCAAGCTGAGCCTTGTCACCATTCAGAAACCGGAACCGATCAACTTCATCCTCGGCCAGAGCCACTTTATCAAGACAGTGGAAGACGTGCACGAGGCGCTGGTCACCGCCGTGCCGGGCATCAAGTTCGGGCTGGCTTTCTGCGAAGCGTCCGGCGCGTGCCTGATCCGGCACACTGGCACCGACGAGGCAATGAAGGCGCTGGCCATCCAGAACGCGCAGGCGCTCGCCGCCGGGCACAGCTTCATCCTGTTCCTGGGCGAGGGCTTCTACCCGGTCAACGTGCTCAAGACGGTGCAGGCCGTGCCGGAAGTGGTGCGCATCTTCTGCGCGACGGCCAACCCCACGCAGGTCATCGTCGCCGAGACGGGACTAGGGCGCGGCATCCTGGGCGTGATTGACGGCTTCGCCAGC
>DYGW01000109.1 GCA_020724485.1 Thermoflexus sp.
GAAGGGCCGGGGATGGGGGGGACAAACACGTTCACGACTTGTTCGTGGACCCCGCCCCCTTCGAGCCATTGACATTCACGGCGAACCTCCCTATAGTTGTGTCATGACCGTGTGCCTGATTTCACGCGATGCCCGGAGCATCATGATGCGCATGTGCCGTTTGCCGTGGTCGGAGGGAATCCGGCGATGGCGTTGCGCGCGTGAGTAGCGCCCATGCCAGAAAGCCACGGCAAGTAAACCGTCGAACAGCAATCGGCGGTTTTTGTTTTGTAGGGAGTGATTAGTCGTCAGTGATCAGTTTTCAGCGATCAGTTTCCGGCGGTTAGCCTCACGAGCGTACCTGAGAGTGTCTCAAGACTGACCGCTGATCACCTACAACTGATAACTGACAACCGATCACTGATCACTCGCCGTTGTTCGCCATCACGCTGCCTGCTACAATGTCCGCCGGTCAGCCGACCACACGCACACAGAAGGGGACACCATGCCTGAGCACATTCACGTTTCCGTCGCCTGGCCCTACGCCAACGGCGATCTGCACGCCGGGCACCTGGCCGGGGCCTACCTGCCCGCCGACATCTTCGCCCGTTTCCACCGGCTGAAGGGCAACCATGTGCTGATGGTCAGCGGGTCGGACGCGCACGGCACGCCGATCACGGTCGAAGCGGACCGGTTGGGCCTGTCGCCGCGCGCGGTCTTCGAGCACTACCATCACCGCTTCCTGGTCACGCAGCAGCGCATCGGCATCAGCTACGACCTGTTCACCCACACCGACACCGAAAACCATCATCGCGTCGCCCAGGACATCTTCCTGACGTTGCTGGAACGGGGCTATCTCTACACCGAGACGCAGCGCCTGCTCTATAGCGAGACCGAAAAGCGCTTCCTGCCCGACCGCTATGTCGAGGGCACCTGCCCGGTGTGCGGCTTCACCAACGCACGCGGCGATCAGTGCGACAATTGCGGCAGTCTGCTCGACGCGCTCGACCTGATCAATCCGCGCAGCAAAACCGACGGCAGCACGCCGGTGATCCGCGAGACAGAGCACTACTTCCTGAACCTGCCCGCCTTCATTGACGAGTTGCGCGCCTACCTCAGCGATCCGCTCAAGGCGCAGACCTGGCGTCCGAACGTGCTGCGCGTCTCGCAGAACAAGGCCGGAGACCTCAAGGGCCGCCCGATCACGCGCGACATCACCTGGGGTATCCCCGTCCCGTTGGAAGGCTGGCAGGACAAGCGCATGTACGTCTGGTTCGAGGCGGTGATGGGCTACTTCACGGCCAGCGTCGAGTGGGCGCACAACAGCGGCCAGCCCGACGCCTGGAAGCGCTGGTGGTACAACTCGGACGCGAAAATCTACAACTTCATCGGCAAGGACAACATCGAGTTCCACACCATCATCTGGCCGGCGGAACTGATGGGCATTGATGGGCTGTACGCCAGCGACGGCGACGGCCCCATCTCGCTGCCCTACGACGTGCCTGCCAACGAATTCATGAACATCGAGGGGCAGCAGTTCTCCAAGAGCCGCAACTGGGCGATCTGGGTGCCGGACATCCTCGACCGCTACGATCCCGACCCGATCCGCTACTACATTGCCATGACCTTCCCCGAAACGCGCGACTCCGACTGGAGCTGGGATGGCTTCGTGACGCGCAACAACACCGAGTTGCTGGCGGCGTGGGGCAACCTGGTCAACCGCGTGCTCAAGTTTGCGCACAAGCACTTCGGGGGCGCGGTGCCCGACCCCGGCGCTCTGCGGGCGATGGACGAGGAGATCATCGCCAGGGTCGAGGGCGGTTTTGAGACGGTCGGCGGGCTGCTGGCAGCAGTCCGGCTGCGCGACGCGCTGACCGAAGGCATCGCCCTGGCCCGCGAAGTCAATGGCTACCTGGATCGCGCGCCCTGGTTCAAAGTGATCGGCGCGGATCGGGGGGCGGCGGCGACTACGATCTATACGGCGTTGCGCTGTATTGACAACCTCAAAACCCTGTTCGCGCCGTTCCTGCCCTTCACTTCGCAGCGGGTACACGAATACCTGGGCTATGACGGGACGCTCTTCGGTGAGCAGCGCATCGAAGTCTTCCAGGAGAGCGAGCGCGGGCATGAGGCGCTCACCTATCACACGGACGGGCGCGTGGTGGGACGCTGGGAGCCGAGCGCGTTGCCGGTGGGACAGGCCCTGCGCGAGCCGCAACCGCTCTTCCGCAAGCTGGAGCCAACGCTGATTGACGAGGAGCGCGCCCGCCTGGGCCAGCCGCGCGAGGCGGAGACCCAGCCAGGGCGGGAATCGTAACGGGACGATGGCGAAATCCAGTGCAGAACGCAGAGAACTCCTTTGTGGGTTCTCTGCGTCTCATTGGTAGCAGGGTGGAGTGGCAGCATCCTGGCATAACTATTTTGTGTCCTAACTTTTTGAGGTAGGACGAGGGAAAGAAGTATGCACCTTATCTATGTTGATGACTCACGTGATGAAGTATTGTGTGTATTTTCCGCTCTGGCGATTCCTGTTGATCAATGGCACCCAACCTTCCAAAAAATCCGCGACTTTCGCCGGGAGTTGCGACGTGCATACGGTATTTATGTGCACGAAGAGCTTCACGCCTAGAAGTTCGTCTCAGGGCGAGGCCGACCTTCAGATCGGATTGTCACGAAAAGCCAGAGGGCTGAGATTTTCAAGAAAGCTTTGGAAATGATGGCTATGCTTCCTGGAGCTCGACTTTTCAACGCGGTGTTCCCTGCAAACCAGGACGAAAAAGCATTTGAGCGGATGCTCAATCGTATCAACCGGACACTTCGGGCATGGGGCAGTTATGCCGTTTTGGTATGCGACGAGGGCAAGGAAGTCGCCTATACCCGGCTTGTGCGCAGAATGTATGTTTACAACCCGATCCCTAGCCAGTATGGGGTATGGCTGGATACAGGAGAAGCTTACAAGAACATCCCTGTGGAACGTGTTGTAGAAGACCCTTTTTTCAAAGATTCTACGCAATCCTACTTCGTCCAGTTGGTTGATTTCAGCGCATATGCATTACTGCGACGGGAACGACCCGTTCCCTCCAAGACCAAATATGGCCTAGATACGGCCTTCAACAGCCTGGCCCCTATCCTTGTGCGAAAGGCAACCAGGAAGGATCCGGAGGGCATCATTCGGCCATAAAACAATGAAACCCCGCAAAGGGGTTTCTAGCAGGGCCTACATCCACCACTGTAGATGGGTTCGGTCCTGCATATATATTATGCTATAAGATGAGGTTCTCTGTCAAACAAGATCGGGCGCGTGCAAAATCTGTCAGGCTATTTGCCGCGCCCTGGTCTACCTCACTCCCGCTCAGCGCAGCAAGGCTGGGGGTGAGGCCAACAACAAGGCACTGTCTTGTTGCTTCTTCTGTTGCTGTCCGCCCCTGAACTCGCGGGTACGGAGAGAGCAGCATGACCCGTCGCGCAGAGGGAACGGTCCTGGTCGTCATCCTGGCCGCGTACCTGGCCCTGGCCGGGCTGTACGCCGTGCGCACGCCCGACTGGCAGGCTCCCGACGAGCCAGCGCACTACAACTACGTGCGCCAGATCGCCGACGAGGGCCGCCTGCCGGTCATCGCCCCCGGCGACTGGCAGCAGGAGTATCAGGAGAGGCTCAAGGCGAGTGGTTTCGACGCGGCGTTGCTCGACCGGCTGGATACCGTGCAGTACGAAGATCATCAGCCGCCGCTCTACTACCTGCTGCTAGCGCCGGTCTATGCAGTGGCGGGCGGTGACTTGCTCGCTCTGCGCCTGGCCTCGGCGCTGCTCGGCCTGGGCGCGGTGATCGGGGCCTGGGCAGTCATTCGCGCGGCGCTGCCAGGGCGGAGGAGTCTGGCCCTGGCCGGGGCGGGCTTCGTCGCCTTTCTGCCGCAGCACCTCAGCATCCTGGCCAGCGTGAACAACGACGCGCTGGCCGAGCTGGTCGTCGCGCTGACGCTGTGGGCGGCAGTCGCCTACCTGCGCGGCGCGCGGCGCGTCCGTCCGCTGACGCTCGGCGCCCTGGCCGGGATGGCCCTGATCACCAAGACGACAATCTACTTCCTGGCCGGCATTGTGGTGCTGGCCGTCCTGTTGCGCTGGCGGCGCGAGCGCTGGTCGCCCCACACTGCTGCCGCGCACCTGGCGGCGGCGATCCTGCCCGCGCTGCTGATCGGCGGCGTCTGGTGGGCACGCAACCTGGATACCTACGGCGGGACGGATTTCACGGGGCTGGATCGTCACGACGCGGTGACGGTGGGCCAACTGCGCACGGACGAGTACATCGAGAACACGCTCGGCGGCAGCGAGCGGCAGTACGTCGAGAATCTGCTGACGACGACGTTTCACAGCTTCTGGGGGCAGTTCGGCTGGATGGCCGTGCCGCTGCCTGGAACCGTGTACCGCGCCCTGTGGGTGATCACGCTGGGGCTGCTGGTGGGCGCCGCGATCTACGCCTGGCGCGAGCGCCTGCCGCGCGCCCTCGACGGGCCGGGCCGCGACGCGCTGATCGTCTTCGTCGTCGTGTTCATCCTGGTCAGCGCCGCTTTCGTTCTCTACAACCGCAGCTTTGTGCAGTTCCAGGGCCGCTACCTCTACCCGGCGCTGATTCCGCTGGCGCTGGGCGTCGGGGCGGGACTGCGCGGCTGGGCGGAGGTGGTCGCCGGGCGGCGCGCGCTGGCCGACTGGCTGCCGCTGGTGGCGATTGGGGCGCTGGCCCTGTTCGCCCTGTACGCGCTGGAAACGTACCTGGTGCCCAATCTGTGAGGGGAGCGGTCAGCTTTCAGCCGTCAGCAGTCAGCGAGATCAGGCGGCTGAAAGCTCACCGCTGAAGGGAGACGGCTCTATGCTCATCTTCGGCGTGGACTTCACCAGCGCCCCGCGCCCGCGCAAGCCGATCGCCTGCGCGGTGTGCGAGCTGTCCAAGGGAGTGTTGCGCGTGCGGCGCGTGGAGCCGCTGGACGATTTCGCGGACTTTGAGGCGTTCTTGCGGCAGCCCGGCCCCTGGATCGCCGGTTTCGATTTCCCGTTCGGGCAGCCGGCGAGGCTGGTGCGTGCGCTGCGTTGGGGGGCAAGCTGGGCGGAAGTCGCGGCGCGCGTGGGACGCATGAGCAAGGGAGAATTCCTGGCCGCCCTCAAAGCGTATCGCGACGCCCGTCCACCCGGCGACAAGCAGCATCTGCGGCAGACCGACCAGCTTGCCGGGTCGCGCAGCCCAATGATGGTCCATGGCGTTCCAGTGGGCCGTATGTTCTGGGCTGGCGCGCCGCGCTTGCTCCCGGCGGGCGTGTCAGTCATCCCCTGCCACCCGACCGGCGACACCCGCGTCGCCCTCGAAGCCTACCCCGCATTGGTGGCGCGCAAGTGGATTGACGCGCGCCCCTACAAGAACGACACGAGGGCCAAGCAGACCAGGGCACTGGGCGATGCTCGCCGCGATCTGATCGCCGGGCTGCGGGCAACCTGCTGCGACCACTACGCCTTTGCCCTCGACCTGGCTGATGATCTGGCTGTCGCAATGATGGAAGACGCTACGGGTGACTTGCTCGACGCTTCGCTTTGCGCGGTGCAGGCGGCCTGGGCGAGCAGGCAACCCAACTACGGCACCCCGGAGGGAGTCGATCCGCTGGAAGGGTGGATCGTCGATCCGGCAACGGCCATACGGTAGCAGTAGACATCGCTCCTGGAAGGCTCTTCACTTAAGCGAGCATAGACCATGTCTGATAATCCGGCTTCACCACTCACGCCCGGCCTGACCGGGCAGGCGTCCGTCACCGTGACCGGCGACCTGACCGCAGCCGCGCTGGGCAGCGGCAACGTCGGCGTCTTCTCCACGCCGGCGCTGATCGCGCTGATGGAAGGGGCGGCGGTCAGCGCGCTGGAGGGCCGCCTGCCCGAAGGGCAGACTACCGTGGGGACGCGGCTTGACGTGCGCCACCTGGCGGCGACACCGGTCGGCATGACCGTCCGCGCGGTCGCCACGCTTACCGAAGTGGACGGGCGGCGGCTGGTCTTCGCCGTCGAAGCAAACGACGACGCCGAGCAGGTCGGCGCGGGCACACACGAGCGTTTCGTGGTGGACAGGGCGCGCTTTGAGGCGCGCGTCGCGGCGAAGGGCGGCTGAGATCGCCTAGCCCCCGCGCAGCCAGCGGTTGAAGAAGTCAATGGTGCGCTGTACGAACAGCCGGTCGCCCTCGCCGTAGAAGGTGTGCGGCTGGCCCTCGTAAGCGAAGCACTCGACGGACTTCTTCAGCGCGTTGAGCCGCTGGCACAGGTCCGCCGACCACTCCAATGGCACCTGATCGTCCGTCGTGCCATGGTGGATGCTCACCGCCGCCTGGATGCGCCCCAGGTGCTCGATCGGCGAGACGCGGCGGATCACGTCCTCAGGCGCGCGTAGTTCCGCTCGCCCGCGCGTCCCGCCCGACCATTCCTGAATCTTGGCGTAGTTCCACGATTCATTCCCACTCATCGCCCCGTAGAGCACGGCAGCGCGCACGTCCGGGCTGACGGTGATCGCCCGCAGCGAGATGCCCCCACCCATGCTGTGCCCCCACAGGCCGATGGCGCCCGGGTCGGCCAGGGCCAGCGCGCCGGGCAGGCCGCCCGTCTGCCGCACCAGTCCCATCAGGTGCAGGACGTCGAGGGCCATGCCCACGCGGAACAGGTTCGGCCCGCTGCTCGACGGGTAGTAGCCGCGCAGGTTGGGGTGCAGCACCAGGAATCCGGCGCGGGCCAGGTCGTCGGCGTAGCGCGTGGTGTAGTCGAGCGTGCCATAGACTGCCGGGTCAATGTAGCCGTGAAGGGCGATGACCACCGGGAACGGCCCTTCTCCGACTGGCACATTCATGAAGCCGTAGATGGTCAGGTCTTCGCTGGGATAGCTGATCAGGTAGCGGGTGAACTCCGGGTAGGTGCCCATCGTTTCGACAATGGTGACTGCCCCGCGCCCGTAATAGCGCGCGGCCAGCTCGTCAATGGACAGGCCGGCGTAGGGATCGGGCGTGGACGTGACGGTGATTGGCGGCGGAGTCTGCGCCCCCGTCGGGGCGGCGAGCGCCAGCAGCGCGATCAGGACGCTCAGCAGGAGGGCAGCGAAAGGTCGCATGGGCCAGGTCTCCGTGTGTCGGCAAAGTCTCGGCGCTGCAGCCAGGCCCCCCACAGGCAGCGGCATGATGTCAATTCTACGAGAGGGATGGGCGGGGTGCCAACACGCGGGGCGCATGGCAATATCCCCTACGAACCGGGCGCGAGGTATTTCCCCGCGCCCGGCTTGCTGACCCCACAAGTTCCACTGCGCCTAGCCGCACTTGTCCAGGTCGCGCCACCTGGCGACGATGTCGCTGTCCACGATTAGCTCAGACGCACCTTCGGGGACGGTGACGGTCAGGGTGCGGTTGGCGATCTCCTCGCACTCCGGCCCTTTCTCCACAGCGTTCCATGTCCCCCGCACGTACTTATACTGGATGGCGGCGCTCTCCGGCAGTTCTAGCGTGACCGTCCAGTGCTGGTCGTCCACCTGCGTCATGACGATCCCTGCCGGGTCCCAGTTGGGCAGGTCTTTGGTGCCGAAGTCGCCGGCGATGTACACGTCGCCTTTGCCCTCTTTGGTGTAGTCGGGCACGGTGACGATGAACGTCACCGGGATGCCACGCCGCTGCACGGTCGCTTCGCCAGCGGCGACGGACTCGGATTCGTTGAGCGCCGTGTCCACAGCGGACACCGCGTAAGCGTAGGTGTTGCCCGCGCTCACGGCCCGGTCGGCGAAGCGGTTTTCGGCGTCCGCCAGGACTTCACCGGCCAGGACTGTCTCACCGCCGAAGGTACGGTAGACGCGGTAGGCGGCCACGTCCTCGGCGGGCGAGTCCTCCCAGGTGACGATCACCCCCGCCAGCGACACCTGTAGAATCTCCGCCGCGGCGGGCGGCGCGGGCGCTGCGCTGTCTGCGGGCGCGCTCACCGTCAGCGACGGGTACGTCCCATCGGGCAGGGCGACGACCGTCCACGTCTCGCCCGCGTCGCTGCTGAAGCGGGCCAGGTGCGCGAACTCCCCGGCGGCGCTCAGCGGCAGCGCGACCTCATAGACATCCGCGCCGCCCTCGTCTCCGGCGTACTGCATGGGCGTCCAGGCAGGCACGGCTGTCACGGCGGCGGCGGCGGCGAGCAGCGCCGCCTCAGCACGCACGCCCACCGCCGGACCGTCCGCTTCCGTCGCGCCGGGGATGCGCACCGCCGCGCGAACGGTCGTCGTCGCCCCATAGGCCAGGGTGACTTCGGTGGGCATGGCCTCAGGGGCGAAGCTCGCCTCGCTGATGGGCGCGCTGGGCACGGCGGGGACGCTCGCGCTCAGCGGCCCGATCAGCCCGTCCACGCTGACGCTGGCCACGGCGTAGAAGTAGCGGTAGCCGTCCGTCGTCGTCTCATCCACGAAGCTGCTCGCGTCCGCCAGCACGTCGCTGACCGGCGCGAAGCCGCCAGCCGCCACCGGGCTGCGGTAGACGCGATAGCCCGCTGCGCCAGGGACGGCGTCCCAGGTCACGGTCACGCTCCCACTGGCCTCCTCGGCGGTCACGGCGGCGGGCGGTTCAGGGGCCTGGAACGGCGCGGGGCGCGTCCCGGCCCAGATGTTGCCGCTGAGCGCGCCGACCGTCACCGTCAGCGCGCCGTCCGTCACGACCGCTGGCTCCACAGGCTGAACCAGGCGCAGTTCGCCAGTCAGGATGCCGCCCACGTTGATCGGGACGGTGCGCGCCTCGCCCACCTGGGCAAAGGCCGGGTCGAACGCCAGTCCTTCGGGCAGCAGCCCACTCACGTCGAGCGTCACCGTCTGCGCGGCCTCGCCATTGTTGGCGACGACCAGGGCGGCGTTGCCCGCCGCCTCGTCCAGGCGCAGGAAGGCGTAGACGCCGGTCGCGTCGTCGGCCAGCAGGGTGATCATGGCCCCTTCGCGCAGCGCGGGGTTGGCATGACGCAATGCGGCCAGCGCCTGGTAGAAGGCGAGCATGTCTTCATCGGGCGGGCCGTAGTGATCGCCCGCAGCGTCCGGCCAGGGGTAGGGCGCGCGGTTGTAGGGGTCGTCCTGCAGGGTGCTGTTGTCGCTGACGCTGGGCGCGTCGAGGGCGATCTCGTCGCCGTAATAGATCGTCGGCGCGCCGGGCAGGGCGAACTGCAGCAGGGCGGCCAGCTTCTGGCGCTCCATGTCGCCAGCCACGAAGAGCAGGCGCGACGTGTCGTGGCTGCCAAGCAGGTTCATCATGGCATGGTTGGCCATCGGCGGGTAGTCCGAGGCGATGTCCTGGATGAACCCGTCGAGCTGGCTGGGCGTCAAGGCGTGGATGATGCGGTCGCCGTTGGCGTCGTTGTCGGTGAAGTCCTCCTCGCGCACGAAGCCGAGGATGCCGCGCCGCAACTGGTAATTCATGACCGAATCCCACTCGTTGCCCAGCAGCCAGCGGGTGGCGTTGCCCCATTCCTCGCCGATGATCACGCCCTCCGGGTTGGCGTTGCGCACGGCGTTGCGGAAGCCCTCCCAGTAGTCGCTGGCCGGGCCGCCGAGGTCAATGTCGCCGCCCACGTCCAGCCGCCAGCCGCCGATGCCCGCCCGCCCCCAGGTGGCAACCACGCTGTTGCGCCCGACGAAGAAGTACAGGCGCACGCCAGCGTTGTCGCTGTTGAGCTTGGGGATGCTGTCGTAACCGGCCCAGGAGACGTAGTAAGTCGCGCCCTGCGGGTTGTCCACGCACGGCGACGGCTGCTCGCCCTTCGGCGGCACGAAGAAGAACCAGTTGCGGTAGGGGGAGTCCAGGCTTTCGCACGCCCCCACTTCCTCATAGCGCCCGTAGCGGTCGAAGAAGGCGCTGTCCGACGACAGGTGGTTGAACACGCCGTCGAGGATGAGGGCCATGCCGCGCGCTTCGGCCTCGGCCACGAGCGTCTGGAACGTGTCCAGGTCGCCCAGCAGCGGATCAAGGGCCTTGAAGTCGGCGGTGTCGTAGCGGTGGTTGGAGCGGGCGGCGAAGATCGGGTTGAGGTAGAGGGCCGTCACGCCCAGGTCTTGCAGGTAGTCGAGCTTCTCAATGATCCCAGCCAGGTCGCCGCCGAAGAAGTCCACGTTCCAGCGGCCCGTGTACTCACCCGGCTGGCGCGGGTCAACGGGCGGCTCGTTCCACGTCTCGTGGAAGATGGAGCGCAGCCCGTCATAAAATTCCAGCGAGTCGTCGGCGGGGTCGTTGGACGGGTCGCCGTTGCGGAAGCGGTCGGGGAAAATCTGGTAGACGACCGCGTTACGCATCCACTCGGGCGTGTAGAAGGCCGGGTCGTAGACGGTGAGCTGGTAGCTGAGGTCGGGGCTTTCGTCGTAGACGACGCCAGGGCCGCCCTCGTTGGCCGGGAAGTAGACGCCGTCCGCGCCGGGCCGTGTGTCGTCCTCATAGTACACGGTCTGGTCGCCCCGGCTGACCAGAAAGCGGTACCAGTAGATCGTCGGCGTCTTGCCCGTGTCGAGCGTCGCTTCCCACAGGTCGTAGCCGTCCGGCGTGGTCGCGATCACGCTCATGGGCAGCAACGTCTGCGTTTGGGCGCGGTCATCCCACACGCGCACGGTGACCGCATCCGCATCGCGCGCCGCTGTGCGCAAGCGCAGCGTCACCGCGCTATTGGTGGGCACGGGGCCGGTAGGAGTGCGGTAGAGATCGTCGCGGCTGTCGTGCAGCAGCGCCGCGCGGTCGAGTCCGCCCTCTGCGTCATCCTGGGCGAGCAGGCCGTTGGCCGGGATGAGCGCGGCGATCAACAGCGCCCATCCCATGAGCCGAACCAGTTGAATCGCTTGTTTACGCATGGGGTTGCTCCTGAAAAAATGTGCGCGTCTGGCTGGGAGTGCGGCTGGCTGGATCGGAGTCGCCGGTATCCTGGAATGTACAGAAGAGCGGCGCTTTGTGCAATTTTCGCGCGGTGTGGGCAAAGGTTGTCAGTGACCGCTTGACGCCAGGCGAGGTCAGGGGATGAGGGCCATGCCCGGACTACAACGGGACGATCTCGAACACCAGCGGCTTGTAGGGCACCCCATCCAGCGCAGCTTGCAGCGCGTCATCACTGGCAAACGGTGCGCCGGTCACGGGCCGTGCGTCAATCCAGACGGTGAGCGGGGCCGCCAGCGGAAAGGGAGCGAGCGCCATGCCGCGCGCTCCGTTGCCGGCGATACGCAGCATCGCCCGCCGGCCCGCGCCAAGTGGCACATCTTCGAGCACCTGCTCGTGCACCGGTCCCATGCACAACAGCAGCGACAGGTAGTCCCACACCTGGAGCAGGCGCAGGTTCTCGTCAAGCGCGTCCGGCGCAGCGGCCAGCGCATAGCGCGGGTGATCGCGCAGCGCCGCGATCAGCGCGTCCTGCCAGGCGGTGCGCTCGTCGAGGAAGGCCCCGATGCGCGCTTTGTCGGCGGGAGGGTCGTCAATATAGCGCAGGCGCAGCGTGTACAGGGCCGCGCAGTGCAGGCTGGTCAGCAGGGCGGCGTAGCGGCTCATGGCGAACACGGCGTCTATGCTCGCCCGCCAGATGGCGAAATGCTCGTCGAGGTCCATCTCGGTGAAGGTACGCGGCAGCCCCTGCGCGTTGACGCGCGGCTGGCCTTCGGCGGCGTGCCAGCCCGCATCGTGACAGGCGGCGGCAATCAGCAGGTCTTCGCGGGGGGCGCTCGGCCTGTGCGCGATCCCGTTCCACTGGGCGGCGATCTGCCCGGCGACGACTGCGTGCGTTGCCTGGTGAATGAGCCAGAGGGCATCGGATTCTGTGCGGCGAATCATGGCGGAATGCGCCTCCTTCGTCGTTCGGACGGAGTGATCAGGCGGGGACTGTGGCCCGCCAGCGCCGGGCGCTAGTGTACAACAGGTGGGCCGAATCAACGAGAGATGATCGCCTGCATTCGGCGCCGATGGCTGAAGGCCAAAGGCCGTTCGAACCGTAGAGACACGGAGAGCGCAGAAAAAAGCAAAGTATCTTCATAGTATAGTCTCCTCATGTTCTCCTCTGTGTCCTCTGCGTCTCTGCGGCGACCTTCTAGCCGGGTCCACGAACAAGCTGTTAGGGCGGGGCACTTGGGCGCTGGGATTGCCCCCCATTCCCCAACCCCTTC
>DYGW01000110.1 GCA_020724485.1 Thermoflexus sp.
TTTGTTGGAGCGGCTGAGCGGGCGCAACAACGACCCGCGCCGCCGCGAGCTGCCGCCGGACGAAGCGGACGCCCTGTTGGAGCGGACGTTTGCCGGACTGCGCGCGCTCGCCGAGACGCTGCCGCGCCTGGACGTGTCGCCCGACGACCGCCGCCTGCTGGCCGATGGTCTGGCAAAGGTGCTGGCCTTCGGGCCGGAGCGCCTGGCCGCCGACGGAGCGACCTTCCGCCACCTGTACAAGCCGGTGAGCATCCTGCCGCCCGACCAGTACCTGGCGCTCGTGCTTCAGGCGACAGAGGGCTGCACGTGGAATCGCTGTACCTTCTGCGGCCTGTACCGCGACCGCGCCTTCCGCGCCCACAGCCCGGAGTCCTTTCGCGCCCACTGCGCCGCCGTGCGCGACTTTTTCGGCGAGGGGATCAGCCTGCGGCGCGGCATCTTCCTGGCCGACGCCAACGCGCTCGTGCTCTCGATGGAGCGGCTGCGCGCCGTGTTCGCCATCGCCCAGGAATTCTTCCGGCTGCCGGACGGGCCGCGCCCGGTCTTCTCCTTCGTCAGCGCGTTCGATGTGGGGCGCAAGCTGGCGGAGGAGTGGGCGGAGCTGGCCGCGCTGGGGCTGCGCCGCGCCTACATCGGCCTGGAGACGGGCGACGACGCGCTGCTGCGCTTCCTCAACAAGCCGGGCACTGTCGCCGACGCGGTCGAAGCGGTGCGCGCGCTGCGCGTCGGGGGCGTGGCGGTGGGCGTGATCGTCATGGCGGGCATCGGCGGCGACCGCTTCGCGCGAGCGCATGTCGCCGGGTCGGTGGAGGCGATCCGGGCGATGGGCCTCGGCCCAGGCGACCAGGTGTACCTGTCCAACTACGTCTCCGCGCCGGGCATGGAGTACGACGCGCTGGCAGCGGAGGCGGGGATTCGCCCGTTGAGCGCGGAGGAGAGTGACGCACAGCGCCAGGAGTTGCAGGCGCGAATGCGGGCGGCAGCACCGGAGGCGATTGTCGCGCCGTACCACGTGGACGGGTTCGCGCTGTGAGAAGCAGCCCCTGACTTGTCCGAGATCGTCTGAGCGATCCTGCGCCGGACGGCGAGGCTCTTCAAGGATGCGCACCCGATGGCAGGGGAATCGGGCGGTGTTCTTGTAGGGGCGTATGGCAATACGCCCTGCGGGACCTCACCCCCGCTCCGCTGGCGGAGGGGGGGAAGTTGAGCGCAGCGAAACGGGGGTGAGGTGAATAACTGGCAATCAAGGTCTACGGCGTGTCGTTGTACACGCGGTAGCTGAGCCAGACCGTCTCGCCGGAGCGGTTATCCACGCGGATCACGGCGCGCCGCCCTTCGGGGATGGTCATACCGAACACGACGCCGGGCTGCACCTTGTCCGTGCCGACTCCGGTCGCGTTGTTGATCACGGCGGGCGTCAGCATGTCGTAGTGCACATTCTCGTAGGTGACACCGCTCAGCATCCCGATCTGCGCGCCGTTGAGCATGGCGATGTTGTAGCCATCCCAGAAGAAGTCGGGCGTGCCGCCAAACATATCCCACTGCGTGTTCGGCCCAAGCTGGATGTTGACCTGGTTCGCCAGCAGCGGGTAGTCTACGCGGTAGGACACATTGAACAGGTTGTTGCCCTCGTTCAGTTCGGCCACTTCGTTGTTGAGATCGGCCACGACCGCCACCTGGAAGACGCCGGTGCCGATCAGCGTGCCGCTAAGTTGCACGGGCACGCTCTGCCCGCCGGCCAGCCCTTCCACGAACGCCGATGTGTAAACCGAGCCAGGTTCCCACGTGGCCGCCACCGCGAAGCGCCCCGTTGCGCCGCCGCCGGCATTGCGCACGGTGACGGTCGCCGTGAATGGCTTGTTGGGGATCGGTTGGCTGGGGCTGAGCACGACTGCGTCAATCACGATGTCCGGGTTGGGCGGCAGCGATGGGGTGGGGGTGGGTGGCGACTGCACGATGGACACCAGGTTGATGTCGCCGAGAATCTTGGTGTACTCCGCCCTCACCCAGCCGAAGCTGCCCTGGTACTCAATGACCAGCCAGCTATAGTCGGCGGAGGCGCCCATCACGCGGTAACGCTCCCCGGCTTTAATCTGCCCAATCTGGTCGAAGTTGAAGCCCGGCCCGCTGCGCACATTCAGCACATTGGCCGTCACCTCGATCCACACGCCTTCCAGCACCTCGGTCGGGGCGACCGTCGGCTCTACCGGCACGGCGGTAGGTTCCGGGGCCACCGGCTCTGGCAGCTGCCCAGCCTGATCCAGTTCCAGACGCTGGATGTCGTCAAAGCGGGCGACGACGGTCGAGCCGCCGCGCGGGGCGATGCGGTAAACGACGCCAATGCGCGCCAGATCGCCATTGCCGAAGTCCGCCGGGCGCAGCACTCCTTGAACCATCGCCCGCGCCCTGCCGCCAAGCAGCGCGGCGCGCAGACCCGCCGGGGTGACGCCGCCCTCGATCATCGCCGCGCGCAGCGCCCACACCGCGTCGTAGGCGGCCACGGCCAGCGGCCCCGGCACCTCGCCGAAGGCGAGCACGTAGTCGCGCAGGAAGATGCGCGCGGCGGGCAGCGCGTCGGCGTAGGACCACGAGTCGAAGCCGAGCACGCCGTCGCCCAGCGCGGCGGGCAGCACGCCCGACTGCACCGCGGCCTCGGCCTTGCGATAGGCGAAGACGCCGCTCCAGCCTGCCTCGCGCAGCGCGCCCAGGAGCGCCGCCGCGTCCTCTGGCGCGCCCCACATCACGACCGCGCCAGGGTTGACGCCAAGCAGACGCGGCACTTCATCGAGCAGGTCGCTGCCGCCCGGCAGCGCAATCGTATCGGCCAGCGAGCGGCCTCCGGCTTCCAGCGCCGCCGTGAAGCCCATCAGCGCCTCGGTGAACTCGACCTCAGTCTGCACGGCGGCAATGCCGGACACGCCCAGGTCGCCGATCAGGTAAGCGGCAAGGGCGTTGCTCAGCACGCGCTCTGGCGCGCGCGTGCGAAAGATGGCGTTGGCCGTGTCCACGTCGGTCAGCGCGTCGCCGGTCGCCGGCGTCAGCACGGGCAGCCCCGTTGCGGCCAGCGCCGCGATGGTATCCGGCGTGATCTGGGCGTTCGTATCCGGGCCGAGCAGCGCGCCGACGCCCTGCCCGCGTAGCTCTTCTAACGCAGCGGGCAGCGCCTCGACGGTGGGCGCTTCTTCGAGCGTCACCAGTTCCAACTGGATGGTCGCCCCGCCCGCCGCGCGCACGCCGCCGACCGAGTTGATCTGGTCAATGGCAAGCTGCGCGCCGTTGGCCGTCGGGCTGCCCAACGGGCCGAGGTAGCCGATCCGGAAGATGCTGCCCTGGGCGGCTGGTGCGGCCTGGGCCAGCGGGGCGATCAACCCGGCTACGAGCAGCATGGTGAGGGCCAGCCCGGCGACGCGCCAACGCCGGGTTCTGCTGTGAGCCATCGCAATTCTCTGCATTATCATCATGAGTCCTCCTAAATGGGAGAAGCGAGCCAATGTCGCACCATCGTCGCGAGTTATGAGTTCCGAGTCAGAAGTCATGAACCTAACCATCGGCCATCAACCGTTGGCAAGCAGCAAAGGCACGGCCAGCCCTTTGCGGCTGCGCTCATCATGTCTAGCCCCCTTATTATAGTCAAGCCCGGTTTTTGGGATACAAGGCGGGCGCGGCGGGCGTATTGCAGAGTTGCGGCGAGATTCTGTGAACTGCGGAGCAACTCTGCGACGGTCTTTGGCATAGACCTAGACGCAATCGTTCTGCCGTGTCCGTTTCCTTTATCATATAGACGCTTCTAACGCCGCGCCAAGACTGTTCTTATGCAAACGTGGCATCATGGTCTCCATGGGACGTGTACTGGTGCAACAGACCGAGTTGCGGCTGACTATCCAGGTACAATCAGGAGGAAAACATCATGGTGAAGCTTGTCCGCTGGACTACCCCTGCCCCGCGTGGCTATCGCACGCTCGACCAGGTGGTTGATGATCTGTGGCGTTCGGGATGGTCGAACCCGGCCCGCTACAACACCGACACGGCGCGCCCCGTGCTGCGCCCGGCGATGGACGTGACCCAGGATGAGACTGGCGTGATCGTCCGCGTAGACTTGCCCGGCCTGACCGCCGAAGACGTGACCGTAGAGGTACACGGCGATCTGCTGACCATCAGCGGCGAGATCAAGACCGCCGAGGAGCGCGAGGGCGAGCGTTACCACGTCCGCGAGCGTTGCGCTGGTGCGTTCAAGCGCAGCTTGCGCCTCGGCGACACGGTGGACGCGGAGCACATTGAGGCGACGTTCGAGAATGGCGTGCTGACCCTGGCCCTGCCCACGCGCCCTGAAGCTCAGCCCAAGCGGATTGACGTGCGCACGGCGTAAGCGTGGCTGCTGGCATTCCGCCGGTGCTTCTGGCGGGCGCAGCCTGAGTCAGTTGAAGCGCAGGGACTTCGAAAGCCTCATCGATTTCCGAAGTCCCTTTTTGTGTCGCGACCGGCGTGGCGTCCTCTGATTCTGCTGCGTTTGCCCGGCGCAGCCTTGCCGAACGGTGCCAGTTCATCTATAGTTCTGTCTGCTAGTCCTATCTGCTTGCAGTGACAGCGCCGGATCAGTCTGCATGGGGGGCCGGGCAGCGCGGGCGCGGCACTGCGCATCCCTTTCTGTTCAGTCGAGCCAGAGGATAAACGTGTATGCGCCTCCGAATCCAACGCTCCCATGCGCTGTGGCTTGTCGTCGTGCTGGCTGCCAGCCTGGTCATCGGCTCGCAGGTATTCGCCGCCTGGTCGGGCGCGGACTCTCCTGGCGCAGTGGATGCTCCAGAAGGCGTCGCCCAGGCCGCGCCTAGCCCGACGCCTGGCTTCGGGCCGATCATCACCGCGCCGCCGCAGCCCACGCCCACCCCCGGCGCGGCCCCCACCCAGCCGCCCGCCGCGACTCCGCGCCCGTCCGCGACCCCAACCGTGACTCCGTCCGGCTCGCTGACGCCGACGATCAGCCCGACGCCGCTGCCCACCTTCACCGCCAACCTGATGGGCATCCAGATCAACCCGAATATGTCCGTTGACGGGTTCGAGACCATGCTCTGGCTGGCCAAGCGCCTGGGCGTGGAGTGGGTCAAGCTGCAGTTCGCCTGGGACATCCTGGAGCCGCAGCAGGGCACGTTCAGCCAGACCTTCTACAGCTACCGCGTCTTTGTGCAGCGCGCCAACCAGGAAGGCTTCAAGGTGATGGTCAGCATCGCCAAAGCGCCAGACTGGGCGCGCGCCACCCTGGACGAGGACGGCCCACCGCGCAATCCGGCAGACCTGGCTAGCTTCCTCACGCGCATGATGGGCGAAGTGCGCGTTGACCTCTACGGCAATTCCTACTTCTCCGCCATCGAAGTGTGGAACGAGCCGAACCTGCGCCGCGAGTGGAACGGGGCGACGCTGAGCGGGGCCGAGTATATGCGCCTCTTTGACGCGGCCTACAACGGCATCCGCGCCGGCGAGGGCGGGCACAGCGTCACCGTGGTGACGGCGGGCCTGGCCCCGACCGGCATCAACGACGGCGCGGCGGCCATTGACGACCGCGAGTTCCTGCGCCAGATGTACGCGGCGGGCCTGAACAACCCCGCCTACCAGAACATCGCCATCGGCGTCCATCCTTACGGCGCGGCCAACGCGCCCGACGCGCGCTGGTGCGGCCAGGATGACTGCGGCGCGCCCGGCTACAACAATCACCCGTCGTGGTTTTTCCTGGACACGATTGAGGATTACCGCGCGATCATGGAGCAGAACGGCGACGCGGGCCGCCAGTTGTGGGCGACCGAGTTCGGCTGGGGCACGTATGAGGGCTTCACCACCCTGGAGGGCGATCCCGCCCTGCCGCCCGCCGACCCGCCGTATTTGCAGTGGCTTGACCAGCAGACGCAAGCCCACTACATCATCCGCGCCTTCGAGATCGCCCAGAGCAAGCCCTATATGGGGCCGATGATCCTGTGGAACCTGAACTACTCCAACCAGGAGTTGATTGACGCCCGCGACGCGCGCGCCGCCTACGCCCTGCTGCGCGGCGGCGAGGACCCGCTGCGCCCGGCCTTCTTGCTGATCGAGGCCGCGCCCAAGCGGTAGGGTTGCGAAGAGAACCTCACCCCCAGCCTCGCTACGCTTGGCTTGCCCCCTCTCCATTCGAATGGGGAGGGGGCGGCAAGGCGCGTCAGCGCCGAGCGGGGGTGAGGTTGATGACTGACTGCTGAGGAGTATGTATGGTACTTCATAGATCGCATGTCGTGCGGCTGGCGCTGATCATCGGGCTGGCCGCGCTGCTTATGGGGGTCGCGGCGATGCCCGCCGCCCGCGCGCAAACCGACGTGGAGACGGTGCGGGCGGTCGTGCAGCAATGGCTGCTGCAAACGCTGGGCAAGCCCGGCCTGATCCTGGTCGAATACACGTTTTCCAGCACAAGCTGGCCGGATTCCAGCCTGGGCTGCCCGGCGCCGGGCCAGGCTATCACGCCCGGCCTGGTGCACGGTTACCGCTGGAACTTCACCTTCGACAACATGGTGCGCTACGAGGTGCACAGCGGCCTGAACGGCACGCCCGCCGTGCTGTGCGGGTCGGTGAATATCGCCCCGGACATCCGCATGAGCACCTACGCCGGGCGCGACTTCTCGATTTTGGTGCCGGACTCGTGGCTGGTCTTCGCCACTGGCAGCGACACCGAGACGCTCTTCGCGCCGGGGCCGAGCACCGACTGCGCGCTGCCCGGCATGGTCGTCACGACGTTGGGGCGCGTCGCCGCCGGGGTGACGCCCGACCAGCTTCTCGACGAGTACCTGGCCGGTGCAGGCCGCAGCGATACCCCGACTAGCCGCCAGCCGGTGGGCACGGCGGGCCGCTCGACGCGCTACGAGACGCCCTGCGACGGCGGGACGCGCGGCTGGCGCGTGTCGGCCTTCGTGCAGCTTGGCAGCGCCTACCGCGTGCTGCAGTGGGCGCCCGGCGCTAAGTTCGACCAGTGGGACATCCGCTTCGAGAACATGCTCAGCCAGTTCAGTCCGGCGGGGGCCGCTGCTCCGGCGGAGAGCAGTGCGGACGGCACCGCCCTTGCCGAGCGCCCTGCTCTGCCGCTGGCCCTGCGCTTCGCCGGTGACGTGTTCCTCGGCGCGCTCAACGACGTGCCGGGCCGCAGCCTGACCACTGTGCCCACCTTCGACCGCCGCTACATCAGTTTCGCGCCGAACGGGTTGCTGCTGGCCTATGTGGACGCCAGCAACGGCGAGCTACGCACGATGGACACCGCCGCAGGGTTGTCGCCGCGCCGTGTGGCGCAGAAGGTGGACACGCGCTTCCCGCCCGCCTGGAGCGCAGACAGCGCGCGCGTCGCCTACGTGAGCGAGGGCGGTGAAGGAGACGAGGCGGGCGGCGCGTTGCTGGCCGTTGACGCGGTTCCCGCCCTGGGCGGAGACGCCGAGCGCCTGGCGACCTTCGCCTTCAGCGACGAGTGCGCTGCCCCCAGCGCCGATCCCGCCGACGATGTCGCTGCCGCCGAAGCCGGGCCGGGCGATGGCGCGGCAGTGCTGATCTGGCTGTCCGACGGGCGCTTCGTCGTCTCGACGCGCTGCGCGGGTGGCTTGACCCTGCTCACTCCGGCGACGGGTGACATGCAGCCGCTCGACGCTGACCTGTTCGGCGCAACGGTCGCGCCGGACGGGACGCGCCTGGCCGCCCGAAGCGGGGACGGCATCACCGTGCTCAATTTAGCCAGCGGCGAGCGGAGCGATCTGCGCGCTGATGGCGCCGTGCGCGCGCCGGCCTGGACGGCGGACGGGGCGGCGCTCCTCTACGCGACCGAGACGCTCGTTGACCAAGTGACGCTCGACGACCCGGCAGACCGGGCGCGCGCTGAGACGGCCTTCGGACGCTGGCCGGTGGAGGTGGGCGTCTACGATCTGGCGCTCGTCCGTGTGGACGTGGCGAGCGGGGCGCAGACCTTGATCTGGCGCGGGCAGGGGCGCGCGGTGGGGCGCATTGCTCCCGCGCCAGACGGCAGCGGGGTGCTGTTCAGCGTAGTGCCGAGCGGCCTGGCGCTGGTTGAAGCGTTCCGCGCCGGCGGCGATGCGCTGGCCCTGCGCGCCGCCCAGCCGCAACCGGCCCTCTACTGGCTGGCGGATGGCGCGCCGAGCGCCGTGCTGCTGGCCTACGCGGGCCAGCCGGCCTTCGCGCCAGTCACGGTGACCGCTCCCGCACCCTGACCCAGGAGTGGAAAGGGCGACAGCCCGGCTCCCCGCAGAAAAAGCAAGCCCGCACGTTACCCGTGCGGGCTTCCCCTTGTCGTGCGACTGTATGACAAAACAGTTGCCGATTACTACTTAGCAATCGGCAGGTGCGTCAGCTTGTCCCAGTCGGCCTTGGACACGAACTTGGTGAGGTTGCGGCCATCGGCTGTCTTCGCTTGCAGGCCGTAACGGACCTGCCCGCCCTTCGTCTTGAAGGTCACGCGCTTGACACCCTTCTCGTCAACCTTCACCTTCTGATGAATCTTTACATCATAGAATTCAATCGCCATGGTCATCTCTCCTTCTTATGGTCTCTATCTAGCACCTGCGTAAGTGTACTGTGTACCTTACGCTTGCCTATTGTACCACGATACGCGAGAAAGTGCACACTTCTTCCCTCAAGTTCCCTAAAGACCTCCTTGCCTGACTACGGGCGTCACATGGCGCGCCCTTCACCGGCGGTTTCTTCGGTCTGGACGGGGCGTGAATCGCCCCCCTGATCGAATTGTAGCATCAAGGCGCACCCGCGCCAGAGCCGCCGCTTTCCCCCGGCGGCGCAGTGGCCGAAGCCGCGCCGGTAGGCAACGGGGCCGCCGTCCGTACTGCCGTGCGAGTCGCCGTAGGCGTCGCTGTCGCTGGCTGGTCGGTGGGGCTGGGCGTGCGCGTGCTGGTCGGCGGGGGCGGCGTGAAGGTGGCGGTGGGCGGCACGGGCGTCGGCGTCAGGCTCGCCGCCGGGGTGATCGTCGCCGTTGGCGCGGGCGTCCGGCTGGGCGCGGGCGTATTAGTGGGCACTGCCGTCCAGGTGGGCGGCGGCGCGTTCCAGAGCAAGGTGGGCGACGGGCCAGGCGTGCGCGTGGGCCAGGGCGTGACGCTGGGCGTCGGCGACACACGCGGGGTAGCGGTGGCCGAGGGCAGCGCAAAGCGCGGCGTGGGCGGGGTGTTCGGCTGGTCTGTGCCGTCACGCGCGTTGATCACCAACGCGATCACCACGACCGCAACCGTGCCGACCAGCAGGAGGATCAGGTAACTGCCCAGACCCAGCGGGGCGTCGCCGAACAGGGCGCGACGCCAGCCGGTCCGCGCACGCGGTGACTGTGGCGGCGCATAGACCTGGCCGGTGAGTTGCTGGTAAGCGTCCTGCGCTGCGCGGTTGCCCGGCTCCAGCACCAGGACGCGCGCCAGACAGCGCACGCGCTCGTCACGGTCAGGGACGACGGTCGCCAGCCACATCCAGGCGAGCGCCTGCCGGGGGTCTGCCGCGACCACTTCTTCGAGCAGGCGACGCGCTTCTGAATGCTGGCCGGCCTGGGCCAGCGCAATCGCCTGTTGCAGCCGGTCTGTGATCTCCGCGCGGCGCATAGCCGTTCCCTCATCACCCTGCGTTACCGTTCATTGTATTCATTACGCGGCAATGCGAAAGTGGCCCGGCGCAGGAGCACAGGCTGCAACGACTCTTTATGGGATATTTACTGCCCGTGTATTGCCTAGCACTGTTATATATCCCATAATGAGAAATACGAGTGCTCGCCGATGTCACCCGATGGGTGACCACTCTGCGAGAGATACTGCTTGGGAGGAAAACGATCATGTTGGCACAACGTATTGCCCGTTGGCTGGTGGTCGCTGTTGTCATGGCGTTGGCCGTGCCTGCCCTGCCGCACGCCGCTGCCGCGGGCGGCTCTATCGCTTACGGCCAGGCGGTCAAGGGCACCATCAACGACAGCAATTACTTCGAGCTGTGGGATTTCAGCGGCACACAGGGCGACCGTGTCCAGATTCTCATGGAGGGCGACGGCAATCTTGACCCGTACCTGGGGCTGATCGCCGCCTCGACCGAGGAAGTCCTCGCCGAGGACGATGACGGCGGCGGCAACGGCAACGCCTATCTGGACCTGACACTGCCCAGCACCGGTGCGTACATCATCGTCGCTACCCGCTACAACTTCGACACCGGCGCGTCAGCAGGGCGCTACACGCTCTCACTGGTTGGCAGCAGTGGCCCGGTCAACGTCTCCACCACGACGACCACCACCGGCCCGGAGGAGATCAGCCCTGGCGTTTTCTTCATGGGCGACCTGGCACTGGCCGAGCCGGTCGTAGGCACCATTGACGACAGCGCCTACGCCCGCCTTTACGCGCTAGAACTGGAGGCCGGCACCGATCTGGTCGTGGCAATGTTCGCTGCCGAACAGAGTATGCTCGACCCCTACCTGGGCTTCGGCACCGAAGATGGCGATGTCCTGGCCGAAGACGACGACAGCGGTCCACAGGTGGACGGCGGCACGTTCGATGCCTTCCTGCGCCTGACCATTCCGAAGACGGGCACCTACCTGATCCTCGCTACCCGCGCCGGAGTGGAGAACGGCACCAGCAGCGGCGACTACGTGCTCATCGCGGGCATCCCCGACGAGACCATTGGCGTGCAAGAGCAGACGACCGAGCAGCTCCCGCCGGGCATGACCTATATGGGCATGATTGACATCGGGGCCACGATGAAGGCCACGATCACCGCCGACAGCTACTTCCACATCTACGATTACGAGGGCACCGCCAACGAGCAGATCACGATCACCATGACCGGTACCGGCGGGTTGGACTCGTACCTGGGCATCCTTGACCCCAGCGACGAGGTCATCGCCGAAGATGATGACAGCGCCGGCGGCCTGGACGCCCAGATTTCCATTCGCCTGCCGGAGAGCGGCACGTATGTCATTATTGCCACGCGCAGCGGTATAGACGAAGGGACTACCACTGGCCTGTACGCGCTGACGATCACGCCGGGCACGCCGCCCGCGCCCGCCGGAACGACCTCGTCCGTCGGTGGGTTTGGCGGGCTGCCAGGGCGCGCCTTCAGTAGCGATGCTGGTGTCTTCTACCTGCGCGGGTTTGGGGCTTCGGACAGCGCCGAGAAGTGCTCGTCGCTGGGCGCGTTCGCTGGTGTCTGCGCGGTTGAAGCTGTCCCCGGTCGCGCCGGGTACATGCCGCTGCGCTCCAGCCGGATCGTCATCAACCTGGAGGAGATGCAGTAGCGAGCGGATAGCCGGGCCGACTGGCCCTCACCAAGCGAGCGGGAGGCCGTTGGCGCATTCCCGTCCGGTTTTGTAAGGGCACAACAGGGCAGCGCCCCTCGTAGGGGCGTAGCGCTACGCTCCTACGAGATCATCTCGCCAGCGGCATCACTTGGCGGAGCAGTCAGACCGGGCCTTCCTCACTTTGTTGCTCGCTGCACGGCCCGGCATCTCGCCTACTGATCGGTTCGCTGCTGGCTTCTCGTCTTCTCAGCTCGCACCGCAAGCTGGTCGAGAATCTCGGTGAAAGTCTCGCTGAGGAAGTGCGTGATCTCGTCCGATTCCTCTAGCTCTTCGTGGGCCACTTCGCGCATCGTGGCGATGAAGGACTCTTTCTGGATGATGCCCTGCTGGATGAGCAGTCGGGCGAGCGCTTTGGCGATCACAAACCCGTCCACGCCGCGTGCGCCCAGGCTGGCCAGCCCGCCGAACAAGTCCCCGAAGATTTCCTGCGTGGTGCGAATATCGTCCTGCACGCGCCTTTCCTCCTTGGCCCCTACAACGACGGTTGGCAATGATGCGCGCCCGATTGTAACGCGAAGCGCCCAAGTCTGCCCGTGTTGTCTGACGGGGGGGCACGAACAAGTCGTGAAGGTGTTTGTCCCCCCCATCCCCCACGAGGGGGGAAGGGGGTGGGGAATGGGGGGCAATCCCAGCGCCCAAGTGCCCAGCCCTAACAGGTTGTTCGTGGACCCCTGACGGGGGGTGTATTTCACGATGGGGCGAAATTCTTGAACCGTAGAGACACAGAGGACACAGAGGAGAACTATGAAGATTCTTTGCTTTTCTCCGCGCTCTCTGC
>DYGW01000111.1 GCA_020724485.1 Thermoflexus sp.
GAACCACGCCGCGCCCTGGTAGGCGGTCTGCGCGTCGTGCCACCATGCGCCGTCCAGCCTGATTTCAGCGTCCTGGACCTCAAAACCCTTTATCGTTCG
The DNA here is from genome assembly GCA_020724485.1 of Thermoflexus sp. Classification (GTDB taxonomy): domain Bacteria; phylum Chloroflexota; class Anaerolineae; order Aggregatilineales; family Aggregatilineaceae; genus UBA2029. Next base: position 100 of record DYGW01000111.1, read on the forward strand.
CGGCGCTACCTGCTCGAAACTATTCAATGGCTTCCCGATCCGCCCAGTCTTGATTTAATTTCCCGTATCTGGCTCAAGCTCACTGCTTTAGGCGGCATCCATGCTCGCCAGATCAATCAATCCGCTGCATGATTGGCGAAGGTATTGCCCCACCTTGATTGCCAGTTATTTACCTCACCCCCGTTTCGCTTCGCTCAACTTCCCCCTCTCCGCTGGCGGAGAGGGGGTCAGGGGGTGAGGTTGCGAGCGGAAGCAACGAACTAGCAATCAGGGTTTGCCCCTTCAATTAAATAAATTCGCTAGTATAATAATATATAGCGCTTCCGGAGCTGAAGTCAATAACTCTCTTTAATGTAGAGAAAATCAGCTTAACGCGCGGATAGGCAACGCGCCGCCGTCAAGGCTGCGCGTCACATAAGCAACGGGATGGGGATCGGGATGGCAAGCTCTCAGCAGACGGTGGACTTCAACCTGCACGACCTGGTCGGGATCCGCCTGCACGATCCCCGCCCTGGCGACGTGCGCGCCCTGGCCCGCCAGCTTGGCCCCATCCAGCGCCCGCTGAGCGACCCGCCGGACATCACCCTCCGCTTTGTGGAGCGACTGCCGGTCAATGGGCCGCTGCGCACGCTCGGTTTGCATGAGGCCGCCTTCAGCGCCGACGCTTTTCTCGTCCTGCGCAGCAAGCACAAAGCCCAGGCGCGCGTGCGCGTGGACTTCCAGCAGATCGGCGCGGGGCCGTGCGAGATCGTCTGCGAGAGCGGCCTGCCTGCCGTCCCCCTGCTGATCCCGATCGTCAACCTGACCATGCTCAGCAAGGGCGTGCTGCCGCTGCACGCGGCGGCCTTCACTTACAACGGGACGGGCGTGGTGACTACCGGCTGGTCGAAGGGCGGCAAGACCGAGGCGCTGCTGGCCTTCATGGCGCGCGGCGCGGCTTACGTGGGCGATGAATGGCTGTACCTGACCGGCGACGGACGCCGCGCCTTCGGCATCCCGGAGCCGATCCGCGTGTGGGACTGGTACCTGCGCCAGCTTCCGGACGTGCAAGCGCGCGTCGGGCGGGGCGACCGGCTGCGCCTGGCGGTGCTGCGCGGAATCGCGGCGCTGCACCAGCGCGCGCCGCGCGCCGTGCCGGGGCGGGCGGCCCGCTTCCTGGAGCGGCAGCGGTACGCCGACCTGCACCCGCGCGACCTGTTCCCGGCGGAGCGCCTGGCCCTGTCCGGCGCGCCCGACAAGGTGGTGTGGGTGGTCAGCCACGACGCGCAAGAGGTCACCGTCGCGCCCATCGAGGCGGGCGAGATCGCGCGGCGCATGGTGCACTCGCTGCACTATGAATGGCTCCCCTTCCTGGCCTGGTACCAGATGTACCAGTTCGCCTTCCCCGGCGCGCGCAATGAGTTAATCGAGAGCCTGGAAGCGCGCCTGGCCGCGCTGCTCGACCAGGTGCTGGCTGGCAAGCCAGCCTACGTCGTCGCTCACCCCTACCCGGTGGATTTGGCCGCCCTGTTCGAGGCGATGCGCCCGCTGGTTGAGGTGGGGGCGAGCGGGGAGGGGAGCGTATGAGCGCGTCCGCGCCCGAAGTTGTGGTTGAAGCGGTGGCTGAGATGCCGCCCGCCGGCCTGCGCCAGACTATTCGCCGGCTCGACTGGCGCTTCCTGCTGCCCGATCCGGCGCTGGGCCGCGTGGCCTACCTGGGGCCGGCGAGCGACAGCCTGGCGGCGGCCCTGCGCGCGTCCGGCGCGGCGCTGGCGGTCATCACCGGGCCGCTCGCCGATGCTGACCGCGCGGCCTTCGATACCGTCGTCGCCGTCGACCCCTTGCGCGAGTCGCTGGCCGCCGCCGCCGATCTGCTGTGTCCGGGCGGCTGGCTCTACGCTGAAGTCTCCGGCGGGGCGGGCCGTGCCGGGCGGATCGCGACGGGGGCGCGGGGCGTGGGCTTCGGCGAAGCGCAGCTTCACTGGCACTGGCCGGACTTCGCGCGCGGCACGCGCATCCTCCCACTTGACGACGGCGGCGCGCTGGTTTACGCCCTGCTCAAGGGGCGGCGCGACGCGGCGGGGATGCCCCTGGCGGCGCTGGTGCGCGGCTTGCAGCGGGCGGGCGCGCTCCGCTGGGCGGCGCGCCACGTCAGCCTGACGGCGCGGCGGGAGGGGCGATGAACACGGTGCTGGCCTTTTTGCAGGAACACCGCGCGCGCCTGGCCCTCGCCCGCTATGGCGTGCCAGAGCGGTTGGCGAGCGTTGTGCTGACGCCGCGCTTTGCCGCGTCGCGCCACGTGATCGTGCTGCTGCTGCCTGCCGGGCGCGCCGAGCCGGTGCTGGTCGCCAAGCTGCCCCGCCTGGCCGGGGACGGCGCGGCGCTGGCCCACGAAGCGGACGTGCTGCGCACGATTCAGGCGGCGCGGCCAGGCGGCCTGGACTCCGTGCCCGCCGTGATCGCGTTTGAGGACGTGAGCGGCTATCCGCTGCTGGTCGAGACGGCCCTGGCTGGCCCGCCGCTGGATCGCGCGGCGGTGCGCCGCGACCCGGCCCGTGCCTGCGCGCTGGGCGTGGACTGGCTGGCGGATGTGGCGACGCCCTCGCGCGGGACGCTGGACGACGCGGCCTTCGCCCGGCTGGTGAGCGATCCGCTGGCGGCGTTCGCGGACGGCTTCCCGCTGGCGCGGGAGGACGAGGCGCGGCTGACCGCGACGCGGGATTCGGCGGAGCGTCTGCGTGGCGCCGGCCTGCCGCTGGTGTTGGAGCACGGCGACCTGAGCCATCCCAACCTGATCCTGCGCGCGGGCGGCGGCCTGGGGGTGGTGGACTGGGAGCTGGCCCAACTCGCCGGTCTGCCGGCGCACGACCTGGTCTTCTTCCTGACCTATATTGCCTTCGCCCGCCAGGATGCGCGCACGACCGCAGCGCAGATTGCGGCCTTTCGCAGCGCGTTCTTCGGGCGCGACGCCTGGGCGCGGCCCTATGTGCTGGAGTATGCGGAACGGCTGGGGCTGGCGACAGAGTGGCTGGGGCCGCTGTTCGCGTTGTGCTGGGCGCGCTATACGATCCGGCTTTGGGCGCGAGTCAACGCGGCGGAGGGCGCGCCCGCCGGCAACGGCGAGCGGGCCGCCTGGCTGCGCGATAACCGTTACTATGCCCTGTGGCAGTATGCGATCGAGCACATGGGCGACCTGGCCTGGCTGTGAGTGAAACGAGTCCATCCCGATGCGCGTGCTCTACCTGACCAATGGCTTCCCTTACCCGCTGACCAGCGGTTACCTGCGCCACTATTTCCTGATCCGCGAGCTGGCGAAGTGGCACGCAATCACGCTGCTGGCGGTGGTCGGGCCGTCCTTCCGCGCGGAGCATACCGAGGCGCTGGCCCCGTTCACCGAGCGCATCTTGACCTTTCGCTCGGCGGGGCGCGGGCGCTCGCGGGCGGGTAAGGCGTTGGCCTGGGCGGGAGGAGCGTTGCTAGGTCGCGGCACGGTGCAGGACATGCGCGCGGCGATCCGGCGGCTGCTGGCCGAGGAGCATTTTGACGCGGTGCTGTTCAGCGGCAAGGAGACGCTCGCCGCCATTGACGGGCTGAGCACACCGCCGGTCATCGCCGATTTCACCGACGCGGCGTCGCTGCGCCTGCGCGGGCAGATGGCGGTGTCGCGGGGGGCTAGGCGACTGGCGCTGCGCCTCAAATACGTCCAGATGCGCCGTGTGGAGCGCCGCATTCTGGCGCGGGCCGCACATGGGCTGTTCGCTTCCGCCCGCGACCGCGACGCCGTAGCTGGCGGGCCGCGCCCCGACATGACCGTCGTGCCCAACGGTGTGGATGTGACGTACTGGGCGCGCCAGACGCCAGCGCTGGGGGCGCAGACGCTGGTCTTCACCGGCGCGATGAACTACGCGCCCAACGCCGACGCCGCGCTGCACCTGGTGCGCGACATCCTGCCGCGCGTGCAGCGCGAGTTTCCTGAGGCGCGCGCGCTGATCGTCGGGCACAGCCCCCGGCCCGCGCTCGTCGCCGAACGGGAGCGCCCCGGCGTGACGGTGACTGGCTGGGTGGACGACGTGCGCCCCTACCTGGAGACGGCGACGCTCTTCGTCGCGCCGCTGCGCTTTGGGGCGGGTATCCAGAACAAGCTGCTGGAAGCGATGGCCATGCAGGTGCCGGTCATCGCCTCGCCGCTGGCGGCGGACGGTTTGCGCACCGAAAACGAGGCGGTGCCGCCGGTGCGCGTGGCGGAGACGGCGCAGGGGTTCGCGGCGGCCATCGGCGAGGAGCTGCGCGCGCGGGCCGAGACTCCCGCGCCCGATGCGGACGCTCGCCGCTTCGTCACCGCGCACTTCGACTGGCGGGTGAGCGCTGAGCGCGTGCACAAGATCGTGATGCAGGTGGCGCAGTGATTTCGTAGGGGCGTGTGAAAAGACTTCCGAAGTCTCCAAGACTTCGGAAGTCTGACCCGCGCAGGGTGCAGCAGAACAGCACCCCTACCGGTATGGGAATACGCTCACTGTACCCATTGTTGAGGTAGTCGCGTGTCAGGTATGGAGCAAGACGGATGAGAATGTTCTCGGTCGCTGTAGTGGGGCCGGACGGCTCCGGCAAGACGACGATCTGCCGGCGGCTTGACGAGTCGCTGCCGCTGCCCACCCGCTACGTGTACATGGGCGTCAGCCCGGAGTCGAGCAACCTGATGCTGCCCACGACGCGCCTGCTGCGCGCCGTCAAGTGGCGGCTCGGCGCGCCGCCCGATACGCACGGTCCGCGCGACCCGCGCTCAGTGCGCTCTGCGCCGCGCCACCCGTTCAAGCGCGCGCTGCTGACGGCCAAATCGCTGCTGTCCCTGGCGAACCGCGCCGCCGAAGAATGGTTCCGCCAGGGCGTGACCTGGTACTACCAGTGGCGCGGCCATGTCGTGCTCTTCGACCGGCACTACTTCCCGGACTACTACAGCTACGATATCGCTCCCACCGCGGAGCCGAGACCGCTCGCCCGCCGCCTGCACGGGGCCATGCTGCGCCATGTGTTTCCCAAGCCGGGCCTGATGATCTACCTCGACGCGCCGGCGGAGGTGCTGCTGGCGCGCAAAGGGGAGGGCACGGCGGAGATTCTGGAAGAGCGCCGCCGCGCCTACCTGGAGATGGGGCAGATGGTGCCGCATTTCGCCGTGCTTGACGCCACGCAACCCGAAGACAAGGTGCTAGCCGACGCCCAGGCGCTGATCCTGGAGTTTCACGCGCGGCGCGCATTCTCACGAGGGGAGACAGCATGACCGTGCCCACGTCTCAGCGGCCCGCCGCCCTGGTCACCGACGCCGAGCGAGGTAGCGCCCTCGCCATCATCCGCTCGCTAGGGCGGCACGGCTGGCGCGTGATCGCGGCTGGCTCCGCCCCAGACGCGCCGGGCTTCCGCTCGCGCTACGCGGCGGCGCGCGTTCTCTACCCAGGCCCGGCGGACGACCCGCGCGGGACCGTCGCGGCGCTGCTCGGCGCGGCCCGCGATCACGGCGTGGACTTGCTCATCCCGGTCACCGACGACGTGGGGCTGCCGCTGGCGGCGGCGCGCGCGCAGTTCGCGGACGTATGCCACGTGGCGCTGGCCAATGACGAGCAGATCGCCCTGGTGACGGACAAGCAGCGCACGCTGGCCCTCGCCCAGGAAGTGGGCGTGCCCGTCCCGCTGACGCGCCAGGTGCGCACCGCTGCCGAAGCGGATGAAGTGGCCGGAGCCTTCGGCTGGCCGGTCGTGGTCAAGCCGCAGGTGTCGCGCCTGGTAGACGAGACCAGCGGCGTGGGCGTGCTGGAAGTCACCTATGCGGCGGATCGCGATGACCTGCTGCGCATCGTCGGAGGCTTCGAGGGGCGCTGCCCCGTGCTGCTGCAGGAGTATTGCCCCGGCGACGGTCACGGCGTGGAACTGCTGGCTTACCAGGGGCAGCCATTGGCCGCCTTCCAGCACCAGCGTCTGCACGAGGTGCCGATCACCGGCGGGGCCAGCGCGCTGCGCTGGAGCGTGGCCCTCGACCCGCCCCTCTACGAGTACGCGCGGCGGCTGATCGCGGCGCTGAACTGGACGGGGCTGGTCATGGTCGAGTTCAAGGTGGGTGCGCGGGGGCCGCGGCTGATGGAGATCAACGGGCGCATCTGGGGATCGCTGCCGCTGGCCGTCTTCAGCGGGATGGACTTCCCGGCGCGGCTGGCCGACCTGCTGCTGAACGGCCCGCCGCCCATCCCTGCCGTGCCGGACACGAATTACCGCATCGGAGTGCGCGCGCGCAACCTGGAAAAGGACATCGTGTGGCTGCTGGCCGTGCTGGCCGGGCGGCGGCGTCACTCGTTCCTGCCCGCGCCGGGGCGGGCGGCGGCGCTGGCCGCGCTGCCCGGCCTGCTCGACCCGCGCATCCGCACCGACAGCTTCGCCTGGGACGATCCGCGCCCGGCGCTGGCCGAATTGCCGCAGATCGCGCGCAAGCTGCTGCGCAAGCGGGGCAAAGGCAGGGGGGCGGGACAGGGGGACAAGGTCACGAACGACCTGTCAGAGCCAGTCTCTGGGCTGCGGAATTCCCCCCCATCCCCTGGCCCCTTCCCCCACGCAAGCGGAGGGAAGGGGAGCACTCCCTCCGAATCTCTCCCTTCCCCCCTTGTGGGGGAAGGGCCAGGGATGGGGGGATATGTAAGGCGGGCGGCGGTCTCGTTGGCGAACAGCGCGGCGTTTGCCGGCGTCGTGGGGCTGCTGGAGCGGCTCGACGGGCGGCGGCCCTACACGCTCGCCGTGCTGACCTATCACCGCGTGGACGAGCCGGGCGCGCGCCCGCAGCTCAGCCCGGCGCAACTCAGCGCGACGCCGGCTGCCTTCGCCGCGCAGATGCGCTGCCTGGCCGCGCGCTGGCGCGTCGTCTCCGCGCAGGAGGTGCTCGACGCGGTGCGCGGGGGCACGCCGCTGCCGCCGCGCGCGGTGCTGGTCACCTTCGACGATGCTTACACGGACTTCGCCGAGCACGCCTGGCCGGTGCTGCGCCAGCTTGGGCTGCCGGTGACGCTCTTCGTGCCGACTGCCTACCCGGATCACCCGGAGCGCGCCTTCTGGTGGGACCGGCTGTATGCGACCATCAGCGACCCGGCGCGAGAGGTGCTCGACACGCCGGACGGTCGCCTCGCCCTGGGGACGCCCGCCGAGCGGCGGCGCGCCTTCAAGCGGCTGCGCGAGCACGTCAAGACGCTCGATCACGACGCGGCGATGGCCTGGGTTGACGCCGTGTGCGGCGAGTCTGGCGCGCCCGCCCAGCCGACGGTGCTCGGCTGGGACGCGCTGCGCGACCTGGCCCGCCAGGGCGTGACGCTCGGCGCGCATACGCAGACACACCCGCTGATCAACCGCGTGCCCGTCGCGCGGGCGCGGGCTGAGGCGCTCGGCTCGCTGGACGATCTGCGCCGCGCGGTGGGCGACGTATTGCCGATCTTCGCCTATCCCAGCGGCGGCGTCAGCGCGGAGGTTGCTGCCAAGCTAGGCCAGGCCGGGTTTGCCCTGGCCTTCACCACCGAGCGCGGGATCAACGACCTGCGCCGGGCCGATCCGCTGCGGCTGCGCCGGATCAACGTGGGGGCGGGGACGCCGCTGGCCGCGTTGCGCGCGCAAATGCTGCCGGCGACGGCGTCGCTGGCCGGGGCGCTGCTGCCGTGACGAGAAACAGAGGGGAATTGGGAAGGGGGAGTCTCGAATTCGGACGGTAAACCGAAAACTGAAGACTCCTCACTCTCCACCCGCAAAGGGACAACTAGCGAGCGAAAAGGGAAACTCATGAGCCGTCGTCATCTTGGTTATCTGCTGCAATTCGTCGCGGTCGCCGCCTTGCTGCTGAGCGCGGCAGCGACCAGATCGCGCCTGCTGGCCGGGCCGTCGCTGCAAGACGTGCCGCGCCTGGACGGGGTGCGCCTCTACTTCAGCGAGGCCAACAAAGAAGTCAGCCCGTTTGACCGCTCCGGCGATGGGCTGTCGCGGCTGGCCGGGCTGCTGACCAGTCTGGGTGCCGAGATCCAGGTACTCGACTGGCGGCGCGACATCCCCACCGACGCCGATCTGGTGGTCATCGCCGGGCCGACCAAAGACCTGGGCGACGACCAAAGCGCGCGCCTGTGGGCCTACTTGAAAGAGGGCGGCGCGCTGCTGGTGCTGGCCGAGCCGCTGGTAACGACCACTGTCGAAGGCGGCTCGATCCTTGTCGAAGCGAACAAGGCGCTGCAGGCCGAGCGCGGGCTGTTCCTGCTCACCTGGGCAGATTATGGTATCCGTGCCCGCGACGATGTCGTCGTCGCTCCCTCTGACGGGGGCGAATTGGCCCTCGACGTGATCGCTGGCGGCGCGCGGGCCGATCACCCGGTCACTGCCGGGCTGGCGGGCGACCTGGCTTTCTTCGGGGCGCGCTCAGTGGGCTTTGATGCGTCCATCCAGGCGTTCACTGCGACGCCGCTCGTCTTCGGCGGCGGGGCGCTTTACGGCGAGACGGCCTACATTGCCTATATCGAGATCGGTGAGGCGGCCTACACCGTCAACCAGGACACCGCGCCGGAGTCGCTGGCGCTGGCGGTGGCGTCGGAGGATTCTCTGAGCGGCAGCCGCGTGCTGGTCATCGGCGACCGTGACTTCGCCACCAATGCCGGTGGGCTGCGCACGTCGCCGCCTAACACAGCGGCCTTCGTCTATCCGGCCAATGTCGAGTTCCTGTTGCGGGCGGTCGCCTGGCTGGCTGGCGCGGACGAGACGGCGACAGTCCCGCTGAGCTTCTCGACGCCCGCGCCGACTCCCGCGACCGGGGCGGAGTAGCCAGGGCGGACTTATGCGCATCTTACAGTGGGTGATGGTGGGGGTGATACTGGTCGCGCTGCTGGCGACCGGCGCCAGCGCGGGGCAGGCGCAGACTGGCGAGCGGCCCCTGGTCGTGGTGGTCGAAGGACGGCGTCCGCTGGACACGGCGGCGATGACCAACATCGGCCCGGCGGGGATTAGCCGGCTTGCGGATGTGTTCCGGGGCCTGGGGGCGCGCGTGCAGTTCGTCCGGCTGGACGCGCCGCTGCCGGAGGAAGCGCAGGTCGTAGTGATCGCGCGGCCCTTGCGCAGTTTGCCGCTGCTACAGGTGGTCTACCTGTGGCAATACCTGGAGCGCGGAGGGAGTCTGCTGCTGGCGCTCGACCCGGAGGAATTCTTCCTCGACAGGCGCAACGTCCGCCCGCGCTTCAACCGGGGCGGGCTGGCTCCGCTGGTCGCGCAGGATTTCGGCATCACGGTCGGCGATACCTTCCTGGCCGAGCCGCTGGCTTCTGCCGCTTTGATTGAGGAGCTTGACAGCACTTACGCGCTGACGTTCGCCGAACTGCAAGGCGAGCCGATCACCGCGCCGCTGGCCCGCTACAACGTGCCGGTGTGGGTGTGGGGCGCGCGCAGCATGACGGTTGACCCGCTGGGCATGGGCAGCGAGGCCGTCCCGCTGCTGGCAACGGGCACGGCCTACGGCGAGACGGACCCCGGCGTTTTTCGCACGTCCACCGCGCCGGCGGTGGCGGCGCTGCAGTTCGACGCTGGGCAGGACGTGCCCGCTGGGCTGCTTACTGTCGGCGCGCGGGCGATGCGCACGCCGGACGGCGCGCGCATCGCCATCTTGGGCGATTCCGAGCTGCTCCAGAACGGCTACGGCCTGGTGCGCGATGGCACTGTGCCGCGCCATCCGGGTAACCTGGTGTTCGTCCAGCGCACCGCCGCCTGGCTGCTGGGGCTGCCAGAGGACTCATGGCCGGGGCTGCCCGCTGGCTGGACGTGGCTGGCGCTGGACGGCGACCCCGCCGACTGGGACGGGCGCGGCCAGCGGCCTGCCTCCGATGGGGAGGATGTCGCCGCTGCCGGGCACGACCTGATCGAGGCGGCGGCCTTCGCCGACAACCGTTATCTCTACGTCCTGCTGCGCACGCGCGGCGCGCCGCCGGCGGCGATCTGGGTCGAACTGGCGCTGCCCGACGGACGGACGCTGCGCGCCGGGCCGGATGGCGCTGTCGTGACGGAAGCGGACGGAACGCATACGCTCGTCCCCGACGCGGCGCTGGCGGGGGGCGCGGCGCTGGAACTGCGCGTGCCGCTGCGAGTTGCTGGGACAGCGCGCACTCTGGCGGGCGTGTGCCTGGGCGCGGAAGTCAGCGCAGACGCCCGTGCTGTGGATTGCCTGGAAACGCCACTGGCCGTGAGCACTGCCCAGACGCGCGCGCCCTTTGACCATGCGCTGACCGGGCAGCCGCTGGTCACTGCGCATTCGGCTAATGGTGTGAATCTACGGCGCGGGCCGGGCCTTGGCACGGCGATCCTCACCAGGTTGGACAGCGGTACGACGTTGGCGGCGCTGGGTCGCAGCGCGGACGGGGACTGGATTCGGGTGCAGGATGCGCGCTATGCGGGGTGGGTGGCGGCGTACCTGGTGACGCCCAACGCCGACCTGTCACGCCTGCCAGTGCTCCCGCCGTCGGAGTAGCTGAGTGGATACACGATGGGGCGAAAAGGTGTGATCGGACGAGATGCTGAAGTACATAAGGAGCCTGCCATGCTACGCAACCGAGTTTTGACGGGACTGGCTGTGATCGTCCTGACGGCGCTGGTCGTGATCATCGTCGTCTTGCTTGTCTCTGATTTCTCGTCTTCCGCAGCCAAATCAACGGCGACCGCGCCCCCTCAACCAACGTCGGAAACCGCAGGCGGGACGGGAGACGCGCTCGCTGCGCACAAGGACGCGATCCAGCGGGTGATCGCGGAGGCGTTTAACGCGGGCGGTGTGACTGTGCTGGAGACGTTGTATTCCGGTGAATTCGTTGCGCATCTGCCGCCCAGCGAGGTTGATCGCCCGGCGCTGACCCGCGACGATCTGTATGAGATCGTGCTGCTGCTTCGTGAAGCCGTGCCGGACCTGGTGGTTTCGTCCGAGCGTGTGATCGCCGAAGGGGACTATGTCGTGGTGCAAGCGCGGCTGCGCGGCACCTTCGCCAGCGAGTTCTACGACACCCCGCCGACTGGCGAGCCGGTGGATATGGCCTTCACGGTCATCCATCGCTTCGACGCGGCGGGCGCCATCGCCGAGGCGTGGGTGAGCTACGATACGCTGGCGCTGCGCCAGCAGCTTGGCCTGGGGACGGGCGAATAGCGCCGTCCCCCGAGGGGAGGCACCGTGCCTGCCAGGAGGAGAACGCGCCTGTTAAGGACGATCCCAAAATTTTAACAGGTTTTTATCACGGTTATGTGGTATAGTTGCCCGTGTGCGTATTGATCTATATCTAATCCGGCCACTAACAGGATGGGCTTGACACCCAAGTTCTTGTCTCAGTCCGCGACGGCTGGGCTATTGTGTTGTGAGGGAGTGTCCGGTGAATGCTCGTAACCGCCTCTTAACCTTGTGCCACAGCCGGCTGCTCAAAATCGGCGTGATCGCCGTCGCGGTGCTCCTGTTTGCCAACGGGGGCCTGGCCCTCCGCTCGCCAGCCACGGCGCTGGCCCAGGAGGGCGACGTTGGCTATGTAGACTTCAGCTACGGCTCGTCGGCGACCCCATCGCCGACCGGCGAAAAGCCGCAAAGCAAGCTGTGGTGGCATGACGGCATCTGGTGGGGCATTCTGTACAGCACGGCGGGGAGCGAATACCGCGTCTACCGGCTGGACTGGGCGACGCAAACGTGGTCGGACACGGGCACGCCTGCCGACGACCGCGAATCCACCAAAGCGGACGTGCTGTGGGACGCGGGCGCGCAGAAGCTATATGTCGTGTCGAATGTCTTCACGACCAGCGCGGCGGCGGCCACAGAGTCCAACTGGGGGCGGCTCTACCGCTACAGCTACAACAGCGCCACCAGGCAGTACAGCCTCGACGCCGGCTTCCCGGTGACGGTGACACAGGGCAAGTGCGAGGCGCTGACCATCGCCAAAGACTCGACCGGGACGTTGTGGGTAGCTTATGTCGAAAGCCGCAAGGTGCTGGTCAACCGCAGCCTGG
>DYGW01000351.1 GCA_020724485.1 Thermoflexus sp.
ATTGCCCCCCATTCCCCCACGCTGCGCGGAGGGAAGGGGAGCCGGCCCGCCGCTTGTCTCCCTTCCCCCCTCGTGGGGGAAGGGCCGGGGATGGGGGGGACAAACATGTTCACGACTTGTGCGTGAACCCCACCTCATCCGCTGCCGTGCGCGCATCTCTCCCCCTATGCTATAATCGTGGACAGTGTTCACTGGCTATCCAGGGGAGCTTACCCGTGCAATTCGCCATCAATTACTCGCCCCAGGCCGCCGACCTGCTCGCGCGCGGGCAGATCAGCGTGGATCGCTTCAAGTGCCCACCCTGGCCGGACTTGCTGGCCGAGGCGCGCGCGCACGCGCCAGTTTACGTGCACTTCGACCTGCGCGCCGACCCAGTCACCAACCGCACGCTTGATTTCGAATCAATCGCGCGTCTCTACACTGACACCAACACGCCGTACCTCAACCTGCACCTGATGCCCTCGCGCCAGACGTTCCCCGACATGGCCCATGACACGACCGATCCGCGCGACATCAAGGCCGTCACTGAGGCGCTGCTGGCTGGCGCGTGGATGGTCGTCGAAGAATTCGGCGTGGAGAATGTCATCCTCGAAAACCTGCCCTACTACGGCGGGCGGTACTCCGACGAGCTGCGCCCAGCGGTCGAGCCGGACGTGATCCAGCGCATCGTTGAGGAGACGGGCTGCGGCTTCCTGCTCGACATCTCGCACGGGCGGCTGGCCGCCCGGCACATGGGCCTGGACGAGCGCGATTACCTGGCGCGGCTGCCCGGCGCGCGCCTGCGCGAGCTACACGTCACTGGCATCGGGCTGGACCGTGCTGGCCTGATCTGCGATCACCTGGGCCTGAGCGAGGAAGATTGGCTGTTTCTGACGTGGGTGCTCGACCGCGTCCGTGCTGGCGAGTGGGCGACGCCGGAGATCATGGCCTTCGAGTACGGCGGGATCGGCCCGCTGTTCGAGTGGCGCAGCGACGCGGCAGTGATCGCTGCGCAGGCCCCGCGCTTGGCTGAACTGGCGCACAGCCTCTAGCCCCCCACACTGGCCCGGCCAACGGCTGACCATGCTCTTGCTGACGGCTGATAGCTAAGCCAATTCTGAAAACTGGATGAACTCCAGCGCGCCGATCGCCACGTCGAGCACGGCGACTGAGCGCGTCTGGGGCTGGCTGCCGCCCAACGCGCCGGGGTTGATCAGGCGCACGCTGTACGGGCGGCGGAATTCGTCGAGGCGGTGATGCGTGTGCCCACAACACAGGTAGACGTACTTGCCGCTCATCATCATGCGCGTCAGCAGGGCGTGATCATGACCGTGCGTGACGCCGATCAGCTTGCCCGCAATCTCGATCTCGCGGCTGGGCGCGGGGGGCAAGACCCCGATCTGCTGGGCCGCTGCCGCCAGGTCAGCGCGCGCCAAGTCCATGTTGCCCAGGGCGAACGTCACCGGCCAGCCCGCGAAGAGGGAGACGATCTCCGGCGTGGTCAGGTCGCCGCAGTGGATCAGGCGCTCGACCCCGCGCTCGCGCAGCGCGGCCAGGGCGACCTCGGTGTTGCGGCGGTGGTTGTGTGTGTCGGACAGGATGCCGATCTTCATGGGCGGCGCTCGCTGGGAAAAGTCACGACTCGGCGGGCGA
>DYGW01000112.1 GCA_020724485.1 Thermoflexus sp.
TTATTGACCTCCCCCCCGTTTCGCTTCGCTCAACTTCCCCCTCTCCGCCAGTGGGGCGGGGGTCAGGGGGTGAGGTTGCGAGCGAAGCAGAACGAGCTGGCAGTCAGGATAGAAAAGATAAGAAAAGAGCACTCTTGGCTCTTCTCCATGCCCTCTACGACTCGACGGTGATCGTGTGTTCTGGCCCGCCGAATGTACATTGCCCGGCGATGGTGGTAAGATCGAAGTTAGCGGCGCGCAGAGACTCATCACGACACCTTGCGCGGCACCATCAAGGGATGGGGATGTCTTTGCTGATCGCTTGCGGCTGTTGGCTATTTTCGAGGGAGCGGCATCGTGGATCACCCTGAGGACAAGCCGGTAGTGCCGCCAGAAGACGCGACTCGGCCCGACGCGGCGTCGTCCGACACGGCACCTGCCCCCGGCAAGCCAGAGAGCACACCGTCCCTCGATCGGTGGCACGAGCCGCCGGTCGAGGAGGGATCGTCGCGTCCGGTCATCGTCGAGACCTGGTTCACACCGCAACCCCCGCCCAAGCCCGAACCAGACCGGGCGGCACCTCCGGCGGCGAGCGGGGACGCCCCCCCGCAGGCCGAGGTCCCGGCACGCGAGCGCGGCGACTGGTTCACGCCGCTCGATGCGAAAGTCAGCGCCCTGCTGGACGGCAACGATCAGACCATTCCAGAGATTCACGCATCCGAGGATGCCCAGCCGCAGGCTCCCAGCGACACCCAGCCGGAGCCGGCGGGCACCGAAGCCGTCTCAGAGCCGGTTGGCGCGGGCGCGGTGGGCGACGCTACAGCCGTCGCTGGCAGCACGCCACTGCCTGAAGAAACGCCGCTGCCCGCTGAAACACCCAGTGAGACGCCCGCCGAGGAACAGGAAGCGCCCGCCCTTGAGCCGTCGCGCTTCGAGCAGGTCGAGCAGCAGGTCAGGACGCTGCGCGAGCGTTACCAGGCCGGGGAGATCACTCGCGAGGCGCTGCAAGACGAGCTACGAGGGCTGATGATCCTCGGCGAGGACGGGCATTGGTGGATGCTCGGCCTCGAATCCGACCGCTGGTACCACTACGACGGGCAGGCGTGGGTCCCGGCCAACCCGCCCGGCTACGAGCAGCGCATACGCGGCAGCGCCGTGCGCACAGAAACCGGCGTGCAGGAAGTCGTCGTCGAGTCCGCCGCCGGGCTGGCCGACGACCAGATTACCCTGGATTCGCTGGAGGGCGAACCTGGCGACGAGAGCGCACCTTTGCCCTTGCGCGTCCCCCAGGACGACCCCGGCGCGACGCTCGTCTCGCCCAACACGCCCTTCCTGGAGCCGGTGCGCCGCTCCGACGCGCCCACTTTGCAGAAAGGGCAGGAGGTAGACGCGGCGGCGGCGAATGTGATCACCCTGCCGCACGGCCTCGGCGGGCTGGCATCCGACCAGCAGACGATCCGCTCGGCGGCGGTCGAGGCCGGGGCGACGATGGTGCGGCGGCCCGCCAGCGAGTCCCGGCGCGGCCAAGCCTGCGCCCGCGCCCAAGCCGCCCCTCGGCGCGTTCCCCCAGCCGGACTACAGCGCGGCGCTCGGCGCGGCGCACAACCGCAACACCTATGTCAAGTGGGGCATTCGCTTAAGCATCTTTGGCATCATTGGCGGCATGGCTCTCACGCTGCTCGTGCTGCTGCTGATGATCGGCTATTACCTGTACAAGGTTGACCAGTACGCCGAAGCTGTCTCTTCGCTGCACGAGAGCGCGTCGGACTTCGAGACGACGCTCATCCTCAACGCGCAAGGGGCGACGTTGGCCGAGTTTAACAATCCCGACACGGGCCAGCGCAAAGTGGTGCCGCTCAACCAGATTTCGCCCTGGCTGATTCACGCCACCGTCTCCACCGAGAACGAGACGTTCTACTCCGACCCTGGCTTCAGCGTGTTCGCCATCGTGCGCGCGGCCTACAACAACCTGCGCGCCGGAGACGTGCTCTCCGGGCCGGGTGCCAGCACGATCACTCAGCAACTCGCCCGCGCCCTGGTGCTGGAGACAGAGTTCGCTTCGCAGCGCACCGCCGAGCGCAAGATCGTCGAGATCATCGTCGCCTCGGAGATTAAGCGCAAGTACACCAAGAACGAGATTCTTGAGATTTACCTGAACGAGATCTTCTACGGCAACTTCGCTTATGGCATAGAGGCGGCGGCGCAGACCTACTTCGACAAGCCAGCGAGCAACCTCAACCCGATCGAGGCGGCGTTCCTGGCCGGGCTGCCCCAATCACCGGCCACCTACGATCCGGTGGTCAACCGCGAGGCGGCCATCCGGCGGATGCACACCGTGCTGCGCCTGATGTCCGAGGCCAACGGAACCGGCTGCATCGCCATTCAGCACGACGATACCACGCAATGGGGCGTGCCCAGCAGCGGGGCGCTGTGCGTCATCGCCCGCCCGCAGCCCAACGGCACAACCCTCTACTACTACACCACGCCCAACACGCCAGAGCCGCAAGAACTGTCTCTGGAGCTGGCCCTGGTGGAGACCAAGACGTTCACGCCGCCCGCCAACCAGTTCCTTCACCCCCATTTCGTCAACTACGTCTGGCAGCAGCTAGAAGACACCTACGGCCCGCAGGCGATCTACAGCGCCGGCTACCGCGTCTATACCACGCTGGACGAGAACATCCAGAGCGCAGCGGAGCGCGCCATAGCCAGCCAGTTGGGCGAGCTTGCGGCGCGGGGCATCAACGCCCGCAATGCGTCGGCGGTCGTCATAAACCCCAAGAACGGGGCAGTGCTGGCGATGGTCGGCAGCGCCGACTACAACAACAAGGACATTGATGGGCAGGTCAACATCGCCTTCACCGCCCAACAGCCCGGCTCGGCGATCAAGCCCTTCGTCTACCTGACGGCGTTCATGCCCGACGAGCAAGGCCGCTACCTGACCCCGGCCAGCGTGCTGTGGGACGTGCGCACGGACTTCAACGGCTATGTGCCCGTCAATTACGACCAGCAGTATCACGGCCCCAAGACCGCGCGCGAAGCCCTGGGCAACTCGCTGAACGTTCCCGCCGTCAAGGTGCTGGAATATGCCGGGCTGCTGCGCTTCACCGAGACAGCGACGCGCTTCGGCATCCGCTTCCCGCTCGGCAACCCGGTCGAGCGCAACGCCGGGCTGCCGACTGCGCTGGGCGCCGTCGAAGTGCGGCTGTTTGACTTGGTGGCCGCTTACGCCGCGCTGGGCAACAATGGCGTGCGCGTCGAGCCGTTCTCCATCGTCTATATCGAAGACAGCAAGGGCAACGAGATTTACCGCGCCAGCGGGCAAACTGGCGAGCAGATCGTACCGCCCGAATACGCCTACCTGGTCACCAACATCCTCTCTGACGGGGCAGCGCGCGCCGAGGAATTCGGGCGCGGCTGGCCGTTGGAGCTACAAGGGGGCCGCACGGTAGCGGCCAAGACCGGCACCAGCAACGACAGCCGCGACGTGTGGACAATCGGCTACACCCCACAGTACGCCGTCGGCGTGTGGGTCGGCAACTCCGACAACAGCCCGATGACCGGTCTGACCGGCTACTACGGCGCAGCGCCGATCTGGAACGAGATCATGGAAGCGGCACACGCCGGGCTGGCCGTCGAGTCCTTCCAGCCGCCGCCCGGCGTCGTCCAGGCGGAAGTCTGCCGCGACTCCGGCACAGTGCCCTCGCCGCAGTGCGCCGGGCGCACCTATGTGGAGATTTTCGCCAGCAGCGCGCCGCCGCCCGGCCCTGACCAGGATATCTACCGCTCGCTGTACGTGGACACCTTCACGCAGAAGCTGGCCAATGATGCCTGTGCAGGCGAGGCGGAGTACCGCACCTTCCTGGCGATTGGCGACCGGTGGGCCTATGACTGGCTGAACAACGACCCGGCAGGCAATGCCTGGCTGGCCCAACGCGGTCTGCAAGCGCCGGTCATGCCGCCGCCGACTGAGTACTGCAATCCCGCAGAGCCGCGCCCCTACGTGGTAATCGCTGCCCCGGGCCAGGACGCCACCGTGGAGGGAGTCATCCAGGTGTTGGGCACGGTCACCATGCCCAACTTCAGCCGCTACGAGATTCGCTACGGTCTCGGCCACAGCCCGACCGCCTTCAGCGAGCCGCTGATCGTGGACCCGCAAGAGCGCCGCGAGCCGAACGCCTTGCTGGGGCAGCTTGACACGCGCGTGCTGCAGAACGGGCCGTACACGCTGAGGTTGGTCGCCATTGACCAGTACGGGCGCTTCGTCAGGCGCGACATCCGCATTAATGTCAACAACCAGGCCGCGCCGCCGCCCATGCCCACGCCCGCGCCCACGCTGACGCTGCCCTTCGCCGAGGGGTTCATGCCCAGCCCGACGCTGGCTCCCACCCTGACGCCGACGTGGACTCTCACGCCCACGCCGGGGTAAGCGTCTCGCGCTGGTGAGCGGGGACGTAGGATAATGCCGCATCATGACTCAAAACCCCTACAGTACGCGCGAGTGAGGAATCCATGAGCCTGACCTGGCAGGGACGCTACCAGCCCAGCCGCGAACCAGACCGCGTGCTGCGCCGCATGACGCCGGACGACATCCCCGGCGCGCTCGCCCTCACCCAACGCATTGGCTGGCAGCACGACGCGGCGGACTGGGAGCGGCTGCTGCACTGGTCACCTGACGGCTGCTTCGTGCTGGACGAGGAGGAGAGCGGCATCGTCGGCACGGTGACCACCACATCCTACGGCACCGCCCTGGCCTGGATCGGCATGGCTCTGGTCGCGCCGGAACGCCAACGACTGGGCCTGGGCAAGCAGTTGATGCGCGCTGCGCTCGATCACCTGATCGCCAGGGACACCGAGCGAATCATGCTCGATTCGACCGTCGCGGGCCGCCGGCTGTATCAGAGCATGGGCTTCCGCGCGGTAGGCAAGATCGAGCGTTGGGAAGGCCGGGCCAGCACCTACCTAGGGTCACGCGCCCGGCGGATGCTCCCAGCGGATCGCGGGGCCATCTTTGCACTCGACAAAGGGGCATTCGGCCTGGATCGGAGCCATATCCTGGGCCGGCTAATGGACGAATTCCCTGATCTGGCCTGGGTGGACTACCGGGGCGACGCGCTAGAAGGGTACCTGCTCGCTCACCGCCGTTGCGACAGCGTCTTCCTCGGCCCCTGGATGAGCCGGACCATCGCCTCGGCGGAGCGGCTGCTGCTGGTCGCCCTGGAACAGCTTCAGGGCCAGCCCATCGTGATGAATATCCCCGACAACAACGGGCGCAGCCTGATCCTGGCCAGCGACCACAACCTCAGCCGCGTGCGGCAGTGCACGCGCATGATCTACGGAGATGCCGTGCCGGTGCAAGGGGAGCCGCTCACCGAGTTGGCGGTCGGCACGCTGGCGACCGGCTGACCTGCTGATGGCTGATAACTGGTCAGCCGCGCTGTAGGTCTTGGAGCGAGACCAGCCCCCGGCGCAGCGCGATCAGCCCCGTCTCCACGCGCGAGCGCGCGCCAAGCTGGGCGATGAGCTGGGCAAGCTGCTGGTCTACGATCTGCGGATCGAGGCCCAGTCGCTCGGCGATCTGGTCGTTGGTCTTGCCAGCGGCGACGCCGGTCAAAATGGCGCGGTCTAGCTCGCCCGGTTGATCGCCGTCGGCTGCAGGGCGCGAGGTGTAACCTTCAACCACGCGCTCGGCTATTCCCTGCCCCAGCACCAGCCGCCCCGCCGCGACATCGTGCACAGCGTGGATCAGTTCTTCTTCGGCGGTGGTCTTCAGCACATAGCCGTGCGCCCCAGCGCGCAGCGCGTGCATGATGTACTGGTCTTCGGCGCGCCCGGTCAGCACGAGCACCTTGATATCCGGCCAGGTCTGGCGAATCTGGGGCAGAATATCCAGGCCGCTGGCTTTGGGCATGTTCAGGTCGAGCAGCAGCACGTCCGGCTGGGCAGTGCGCACCAGCTCAAGCGCCTGTTCGCCGTCGTCCGCCTCGCCCACAACCTCGAATTCGTCGGTTGCTGACAGCATCATCGCCAGCCCCATGCGCAGCACGCGGTGATCGTCGGCCAGGGCCACACGCACCTTGCCGCGCGCGGCGGGCGCGTCTTCCTGCGACTCCAGTTCCTCGACGGTCACCGCCGCCGCGCTGAGGGTGCGCCCCTCACAAGACTCTGCCGCTCCCAGCGCGTCCGCCATCGCCCGCGCCGTGTCAAAGCGGTCTTCGGGTTGCTTGGCCAGCGCCTTGAGGATGGCAGCTTCCAGCGCGGGGCTGATCGCTGGGTTTAGCTCGCGCGGGGGCCTGGGCGCGCGCTTGACCTGCTGGATCAGCAGCACACCAATGTCGTCGGCGTCGAAGGGCAGCACCCCTGTCACCAACTCGTAGAGCACGACGCCGGTCGAGTAGATGTCGGTGTGGAACGTCAGCGGGAAACCCTGTGCCTGTTCTGGCGACAGGTACGCGGGCGTGCCGATGATGCGGCCCAACGCGGTCAGTCGCTTGGATTCGCCGGAGATAGCCAGCCCGAAGTCCATGATCTTCACCTGGTCGTCCGGCGTGATGTGGATATTGGCCGGCTTGATGTCGCGGTGAATCAGGCCGCGCCGGTGCGCGTAGTCCAGCGCCAGGCAGATTTGCCGGCCATAGTCGGCGACCACGTTCGGCGGCAAGGGGATGAAGTCGGACAGCGGGCGGCCCTCGACGTGCTCCACGACCAGATAGGGCCGGTCGCCTTCCTGGCTCACGTCGTAGATAGCCATGATGCCAGGATGGTTGAGCCGGGCGGCGGCCAGCGCCTCGCGCTCGAAGCGTTTGCGCGTCGTGCTGTCCACGTGCGGCAGCAGCATCTTGATCGCCACCGTGCGCTGCAGGCGCGTGTCCAGCCCGCGGTAGACGACGGCGGTCGCGCCTTCGCCGATGCGCTCCTGAATCTCGTAGCGGTTGCCCAGCGATTGCCCGATCATGTGCAGCTCGCTTCCTTTCCTGGCCAGTCGGGGACAGTGTACAAACCGGCGGGCATCTGCGCAACTCGACTTCGCAAGTCGGGTGCGTGCAAAACCTGTCAGGCAGTATAGGAGCACTGCTCTGCTGCTGCGCCCGTCGTAGGGGCGTTGCAATACGCCCCGCCTCGCCTCCCCCTCTCCGCTACGAAAGGCTGAGCGCAGCGGGGCCAGGGGGTGAGGTAAAGCAGTGCGCACTTTAGATGCGATTGCCCTGGCAAGTCCGGGCGGAGCGCCCTCCCGGCCAGGCCGTCCCCCGGAATTTGTCAAGCGGCGGCTGGGACTATACAGTTACACAGGCAATTGACTAGCGACGGAAAGGACGCTGCTGATGGGCTTCCCTGCGCGGATTGGACTGCTAGGCGTGCTGCTGGTGCCATTCCTGGCGGCCTGCACCACCTTCGACGAAACGCGCGAGACGGCGGGCACTGTTGACGACGCGGTGGCGCTGATGCAGACGGTAGACCAGCGTGGGGCCGCCGTGCGCGTCAGCCAGGGGATGGACGATCTCGGCGCGGCGGGCGTGGGTTATGAGGCCACAATCGTCGTGCGCCAGGGTCGCCTCAATGCGGACGGCGCGCCGGACTCAGCCGCCGCCAGCGAATGGGCCTACACGCTGCGGGTTGATGCGGAAGGCGATCTACAGGCCACGCTCGCCGGAGGTGACGCGCCGGGCACGTATGTCGTGCCGGGCGACCAGCCGCCGCCCGCGCCGGTTTACCGCGTCACGGCGGGCAGCTACGCCTGCGCCAGCGACGATCCGGCTGCGACGGCGTTGAGCGCGGGCCTCGCCGGGCTGATCGCCGCCCATGACGCGCTCGCCGCCGCACCCCAAACGTTGGCAGTCATCGCCGAGCCGGAAGAGACGACGGTCGCCAGCCGCGAAGCGACGCAGCACGCCTTCGTCTCGCGCGTCGCGGACGCCCTGCGCATCCTGGACACATACGGCGGCGATGAGGCGCTACAGCAGGCGGTCGCGGCGGCGGAAACGGTCGCGTTCTCCGGCGAAGTGGTCTTCGACGACGCGACAGGCGCGCTGCTGCGCCTGCACAGCACAACGATCAGGCGCGACCAGGGGCAGTGGACGGAATTCCGCTTCGAGCTAACGCAGTGGGACGGCGTGCCGGACGTTGCGCGCCCAGACGCCGCCCAGACCGCCAGGCCCTGCGGCTAGTTCAGGGCACTCGCGCGGTCAGGGCATAGATCGGCCCGGCTTCGTCCAGCACGAAAATGAAGCGCCCGTCGCCCGGCCAGCCAATGTCGAAGAACGCCACGCCGTCAGGCAGGCCCATCCCCCGGCGGTCGGCGCGCTCCAGCACCCGCTCGCCGTCTGACTGGTCGTCGCGCAGATGGGCGAGATTCCACAAGTACAGATCGCGCCCTGGCGCGGGCAGCGTGAGCAGCAGCGTGCTGTCCGGGGAGAAGGCTGCATTGCGGCAGCCCTGCCCTGGCAGCGGCAGCAGCGCGACCTGTTGCCTCGTCGCCACTTCCCACAGGCCGATGGTCGGCTGCGCGCCGCAACCGGCCAGCCAGCGCCCGTCGGGCGAGAAAGCGATCTGGTGGGACGCCTGGTGCCGCGCGATCGGGATTGACGCGAACGGCTCAGCCGCCGGCAGCGTCCATACCTGAATGTCGCGGTCAGTGGCTACGGCCAGCAGCCGGGAATCGGGCGAAAAGGCCGCCCGCACGGCGACCGCGTCCACCTCGACACGGTCAGCGTCAATCACGGCGCGCACTAGGTCGCCCGACGGCACCGCCCACACGCGCACGCCGCGCTCAGCGCCGACAGTGACCAGGTATTGCCCGTCCGGGGAGAACGCCAGGAAGCCGACGGCGGCGCGGTGCGCCTGGAAGTTGGCGGCTTCTTCCGCCTGCGGCACGCGCCACAGCTTGACGCCACCATTCTCCGACCCAAACGCCAACAGCGTCCTGTCCGGCGACTGGACAACCGGGCCTGCTGTCGCCGTCCGGTACCCACTGAACTCAGCCAGCGGCTTCGCCTCGCCCGGCGGCGGAACGACGGTCAGCGACCAGACTCGCGCCAGGCCGTCGCGATCCACCGTGATCAGCGTTTCGTCGCCGGGGCCGAAGAACACATGGCGCGCCGGCAAGTTCTCCTGGAAAAACAGAGCTTCGCCGTCAGAGAGATTCCACACGGCAACCACGTCGTCAGCGGCAGCGGTTGCCAAGCGCACGCCGCTCGCCGAAAGCGTCAGGTCGTTCACGGTGCCCTGGTGCAGCCGCAGGACGCCGCTCACCCCGACAATGGGGCTATCTGCGCCAATGACCACCTGGGCGGGCTGCCAGGGGATGATCAACGGCGCAGGAGTGGCGGTCGGCTGGTTCGTGTCGCGTGGCGCATCGCTGCCGCAGGCGGACAGAGTCGCCGTCAGCACGAGCACCAACCCGCGCAGCCCCCGCCCCATGTTCGCGCGAAGTATCCGTCCCATCCGCTGAAGCCTTTCTCCTCCCCGGACCCGACCCCCGGCCAATTGACTCCAGGCCCGCCCTTGTGTACGCTACACACGTGTATTGTATCCGACTTTGCGCGCGCCGATCTTCGTGGATCGGCCATCCATCGCTGCCCACAGGTAACGCTGCCATGACTGACGCCGAGCTTGCTGTGCTGAGCATCATCGCCGAAGGCCCGATCTACGGCTACGATTTGCAGACCGTCATCGCCCAGCGCGGGCTGCGCGCCTGGACGCAGATCGGCGTCTCGTCTATGTACTACGTGCTGGAGAAGCTGGCGCGCCAGGGATTGGTCGAGGCCAGCGGCGCGCCGGGCGCTGATGAGACCGCGCGCCGCCAGTACCGCATCACCGCAGCGGGATTCGGCGTGCTGCAAACCGCCGTCGCCGATCTGATCAGCACACCGCGCGAGCACGCCGACGAGTTCGAGCTAGGTCTCGCCAATCTGCACGTCCTGCGCCCGGATCAGATTCGCGCAGCCTTCGCCGCTTACCGGCAAGAACTCGCCTCGCGGCTGGCCCAGGCCCGCGAGCGGCAGGAGGCGCTCCAAAACGGCGGCGCGCCTTTTCACGTCGCGGCAATGCTCGGTCACCGCGCGGCGATGCTCGCCGCTGAGCTGGCCTGGATGAGCCAGTTCGTAGACGCCTGGGAAGCCCAGGCCCCGCCGGACGAAGCGCCGCCTGCCCCGCCCGAACCCGCCGACATCCCGCGCATGAAGCAGGTTGTGCTGCCCCGAGACCCTGATTCGCCGCACCGCCGCGCGACGCGACGCGCCCGGCGCACATCGCCTGTCAGTCCCACAAAGGTCAGCGCCGAGACGCCCACCGACCAGATGCACGTCCCGGCAGGCGACCAGGAGTCCGCCGCGCAGCCCACCGGTACCGCCGAGACGCCCGCTCCGCCGGATGAGGCGCGCTGATCGCCAGCGGGTACGTTTTGTCCTGAGATAGAACCTCACCGCAGAGGCACAGAGAGCGCAGAGGAAAGACTCACAAGTACTTTCCTGGTTCTTCTCTGTGCCCTCGGCGTCTCTGCGGTTCCAAGACTCTTGCCCAAACCCCGAATGCGCCCATCGCCACCAAGCCAGATTCCGCGAAAAGCGCTAACGCTGTACAATAGTCGGGTGCGTGTCCCTCGAATACCCTGAGGCCGCCCATGTCCCGATCGCCCGCCATCCTCTACATTGACCGCGACGACGCGCGCCGGGCGCGCATCTGGCACGCGCTGTCTCACGCCGGGTACCAGGTCACGCTCGCCGTTACCGCGCTCGACGGGCTGGAGCAGGCTCGGCGCGTGCGCCCCGCCCTGGTCCTGGTCGAAGGCGATCTGCGCGATGCGCGCGCACACCATCTCGCCGCGCGGCTGAGCACGGCCCCCAGCCTGGGCGGCGTGCCCATCGTCGCGCTGACCGCCCCCGGACGCACCCCCCGCCGCGAAGCGGCCTCCGCCGCCGGACTCGACGGGTGGATCGCCGACTCGACCGACGACCGGATGCTGGTGCAGCGCGTCGAAGGATTCCTGGCCGACTTCTACGCAGACGGCAGCGCAGTGGCTGCTACAGCTCCGCACGCGCCCCAGGACACGCTGACCCGCCTGGAAACCAGCCTGCGCGAGCTTGAGGCCAGCAACCGCGCGCTGCGCCGCCTGGATCGCATCAAAGAGGACTTCATCCAACTGACTGCCCACGAGTTGCGCACGCCGCTGACGACCGTCTATGGCTACAGCCGCCTGGTGCAGACCTTGCCCGTCGTCCAGGAGCTAATGGCCCGCGACCCGGAAGTTCACGCCTGCCTGAGCGGGCTGATTGACTCGATTGAGCGCTTCCACCGCGTCATTGACGAGATCATCGTCGTCTCGCGGATCGCCTCCGATCACCTCGACCTCAAGCGGAGTCCAACCGCCCTGGCTCGCCTGGTTGAGCGCGTCTTGCAGGACTACGCCGGAGTCGCGGGGCAGCGGCGGCTCACGCTACGCGCCCACCTCGACCGCGTCGCCAAGCTCTTCCTCGCCGACACCGACCTGCTGGAACTGGCCCTCGGCAATCTGCTGGGCAACGCCATCAAGTACACGCCGGATGGCGGGACGATCACTATCTACAGCGAAACCAGTGACGAGACCGTGACGATCAGCGTCCACGATACCGGCATCGGTATTGACCCGGACGAGCAGGAGCAGATCTTCGACCGCTTCTACACCGCCGGCGATACTCAGCTTCACACGACCAGCAAGACGGCTTTTCGCGGCGGCGGACTGGGGCTGGGGCTGGCTATCTGTCGCGGAATCGTCGAGGCACACGGGGGACGAATCTGGGTGGAGAGCGAAGGCTGCGACCCGGAGCGGCTGCCCGGCAGCACGTTCGTCATCCAACTGCCCCTGGAACGCATCCCGCCCGGCGCGGTCCGTTGAGCGACGCGCGGTAGTGTATCGAATTCGGTGGAAATTGCAGTTGGCGCTGGTTGCCAGAGATGGGGGGCTAAATTCCTGCGCCGCGAGGTTCCGCCGCAAAGGATGCATTACCCGGCACGGGGGTGATCCGGATTTGGGGGCGAGAGTCTCTGAACCGCGGAGACGCAGAGGACACAGAGGAGAACATTGAGGAGAACTATGAAGAGTCTTTGCTTTTCTC
>DYGW01000352.1 GCA_020724485.1 Thermoflexus sp.
CGGAGAGGGGGGCAGGGGGGTGAGGTTGCGAGCGGAAGCAACGAACTGGCAATCAGGGTCACAGATCAGTGAGATGGCCAGCGTGATGGTCTGCACAGATGCGTTGTACTGATCACCGAAAACTGACAACTGATCGCCCGTTCCTCACGGCAGCCACTCCGCCGTCGCCGTGGCGACCGTCGGCGACGGCGTGACATACGGCGCGATGGCCGTCGCCGTCTGCGCGGCGGACTGCGTCGCTGTCGCGTAGATCGCCTCGGCGGTCGCCTGCATGTCGGCAAGCTGCTCGCTGACTTCCACGCCATACATCACCGGGCGGACGACGTTGAACCACGTCTGCCCCGGCTTGAGGTGCATCGGCGCCTGGCCGTCCGCATAGAGCAGCCACAGTCCGGCCTTACCCTGGCCGTGCGCCCAGATGCCCTCGTACCACTGCCCGTCGCGGAAGAGCCAGGCCCGTCCGCGCCCCCACAGCACCGTCTCGATCACCACGCCGCTCACTTCGCTGTCCAGGATATCGGGCCGGTCAATGTGCTCGGCTTCGAGGATGACCACGTTATCGGCGGCAAGCTGCGCGCCGGTAACCGCGTCCACATGCGGCAGGCCGTTGTTCCAGCGGTAGTAGCGCCCGTCGGCGGGGTTGTACTGCCAGCGCGTGTCCTGGCGCGGACTCCAATAGTCCACAAAGATGTCTTGGGCGGGCTTGCCGCCGGGGTCCGGCACGTCCGAGAAAGCCAGGCCGCGCACGAGCAGCCCCTCGTTGATCTGGCGCTCCTCGGCCACGTCCCACATCTCGAACGTGTTGCCGAACAGGGTGTGCTCGAACGCCTTGCCCTCTTCCGGGACGCGGCAGAACGGCGGGCAGTTGACGCCCATCTGCGGGGTGAGGGCGCGCCACTTCCAGTCGGAAGCGAGAATGTAGTTGTAAATCCAGTCATTCGCGCCGCTGTAGGCCAGCAGCGCCTGGAACATATCCACCAACTCCAGGTCGAGCAGGCGCGCGCTGCGAATGCTGCCCACCTTTTCCGCGCCCTGGCTGCGGTAGATCGCCGCGAAGCGCGTCACCGCGCCCTCGACCTCGTACTCGAAGACGATGTCCGCTTTGTCCAGACCGCTTTGCGGACGCACGACTTCGGGGAAGTTGGACACCTTGATGATCAGGTTGCGCCGGTTGCGGGCTTCCTCGCTCGGGTAGGGCAGGCCGGTGAGCGGGTTGAAGTTGTCCGGGTACTCGCTCGGCCCGACGATGGTCGCCGTCGGGGTCACAGTGGAGGTGTGGGTCGCCGTCGCCGTCGGCGTGAAGCTGGCCGTCGGCGAAGGAGTCGCGGTGGGCGTGAAGGTGGGGCGCGGCGTGTTGGTCGGCAGGGGTGTGGCGCTGGCTGTGGCTGTGGGCCGCGGTGTGTTGGTCGGCGGGAGGGTGGGTGCGCTCTGCCCTGCCGCCGGACGCGGCGCGCTGAGGGCGATGCTGCCCACCAGGGAAGCGATGAGCGCCCCGCTCAGGAGCATGATGAGCGCCAGTCGTCGCATAAGGTGACTATCCTCAACCAGCTTCCGTCACCGTGATTGCCAATTGCTTACCTCACCCCCGTTTCGCTTCGCTCAACTTCCCCCTCTCCGCTGGCGGAGAGG
>DYGW01000113.1 GCA_020724485.1 Thermoflexus sp.
GGGAAGGGCTGGGGATGGGGGGGACAAACACGTTCACGACTTGTTCGTGGACCCCGCGCCCAACTCAGCCTTTTAACTCGCGCCCCACTAAGATAGAATCTCTACCGTTGAGGACCACTCGAAATGGAACGCACGATGCCACGAGACTACTACGAGACCCTGGGCGTCCCGCGCAATGCGTCGAAAGACGACCTCAAGCGCGCCTTTCGCCAGCTCGCCCGCCAATACCACCCCGACGTGAACTCGTCGCCGGACGCCGAAGAGCGCTTCAAGGAGATCAACGAAGCCTACCAGGTGCTCTCCGACGACCAGAAGCGCGCCGCCTATGACCGCTTCGGTTACGCCGGCCTCAACGGGATGCCGGGCGGCGGTTTCAGCGGCGGCATCCCCAGCATGGAGGAGATTCTCGAAGAATTCTTCGGTGGTCTGGGCGGGTTTGGCTTTGGCGGGTTCGGGAGCGGACGCCGCCGGCGCGGGCCGGTTCAGGGGCGCGATCTGCACCAGGAGCTACGCCTGAGCTTCGAGCAGGCCGTCTTCGGCGCGGAGATTGACCTCGACGTGACGCGGCGCGAAGCGTGCGGCGTGTGCGGGGGCAGCGGGGCCGAGCCAGGCACCCAGCCGCGCACCTGCCCCGAATGCAACGGCACCGGTCAGGTTCGCCGGGTGCAGCAGGCGTTCGGCTTCAACATGGTCAATGTGACCGACTGCCCGCGCTGCAAGGGCCGCGGCCAGGTCGTGGACACGCCCTGCCATGAATGTCGCGGCGGAGGCATCGTCACCCGCGCGCGCACGCTGACCGTCAAGGTGCCGCCCGGCGTGGACGACGGAATGCAGATTCGGCTGGCCGGTGAGGGCGAGCCAAGCCCCAATGGGGGACCGCCCGGCGACCTGTTCGTGGTGCTAGACGTGGCCCGCCATGAGTTCTTCGAGCGGCGCAACAACGACATTATTCTGGAAGTGTCCATCAACGTCGCTCAGGCCGCGCTCGGCGACATCATCAAGGTGCCCACTGTCGAGGGCGAGAGCGAGCTAACCATCCCGGCGGGCACTCAGGCCGGGGACGTGATCCGGATGCGCGGCCTGGGCATCCCCAAGCTGCGCCGTGATGGCACGTCGTCCGGGCGCGGCGATCAGCTTGTCGTCGTCAACGTGGAGGTTCCGTCGCGGCTGAGCAAGGAGCAGCGTCGCCTGTTCGAAGAGCTTGGGCGCTCGCTGGGCCACGAAGTCACGCCGCAGAAGACGCGCGGCCTGCGCGACCGGTTGGCCGATTTTCTGGCGGGGAATTGAGGGGGCAACCAATTGAAATCCGCGAGACAGGGGTTGTGAGTCATGAGATTGTCCCGCATTCTAGAGCGTGTTATGAACTCCGCACGCGAGGCGTAGCGAGCAGCGCGCGGCGCATGTGTAGCGCACTGACCCCACCTTGTGGTCCCTCCCCGCTGCGGGGAGGGACAGGCTGCTCCCCTTTCCCTGCTAGCGGGGAAAGGGGCCGGGGGATAGGAGTCGAAAAGTGCATAGCACGCTCTAGACTCAAGACTCCGGACTCCGGACTCACTACCTACAGCGATCGTGCGACATTGTTTTGGTGCTCCCATGAATTGATGGCACCCACAGAGAAACGGGCACCCGCTAGGAGCGCCCGTTTCTCTTGCGCGTATCACTTTGAGGAGGAGGACGGGGCCTGGTTGGTCACGATGGGGCTACGATACTGGTTCAGCACGCGTCAATGAGACCCCGTCACCTATACTATAACATGGTTTTCGTTACATCGTACATTACAATCATAAAAATAAAGAAAATTGTACTAATCTTTGACAAATTGCCTGTGCCGGGGTGCACAAGCCGCCTTGACCCTGGTCGCTGCACTGAGGTGCGCACATGGATTGGATCGAAGTTTCACTCGAAGTGGACGGCGAGGCCGCCGAAGCCGTCGCCGATCTGCTCGCTCGCTACGGGCACCAGGGGGTCGCCATCGAGCAGGCCGGCTTTCCCGTCGAGGTCTGGCCGGACGAGATTCCGCCCGCCGAGCGGCTGATCGTCCGCGCCTACTTCCCCGCCGACGCCCGCGCCGACGCTGCCCAGCGGCAGCTACGCGAGGCGCTCTGGCACCTGAGCCGGCTCTATCCCATGCCGGAGCCAACCTTCACCGTCGTCAAGGAGGAAGACTGGGCCGAGGCCTGGAAGCAGCATTACCACCCGCTGCGCCTGGGCCGGCGACTGTACATTCGTCCGCAGTGGACGACCATCCCCGATCCGCGCCCTGACGACATCGTGCTGGTCATGGACCCTGGCATGGCCTTCGGCACCGGCACCCACCCCACCACGCAGCTTTGCCTGATCGCCATCGAGGAGCTATTGGCCGGGTGGCCCGCCGTTGACGTGCTCGACCTGGGGTGCGGGTCGGGCATTCTGGGCATCGCCGCGCTCAAGCTGGGGGCGGCGCGCGTCCTGGCCCTGGACACCGACGAGCTAGCCGTCCACGCCACCGCGCAGAACGCCGCCTACAACGACGTGAGCGAGCGCCTCACCGTCCAGCAGGGCAGCCTGGAGACGCTGCGCCACTCTGCGCGGCACTTCGACCTGCTGCTGGTCAATATCCTGGCCAAAGTGATCATCGCCCTGTGCGACGCAGGGCTGGGCGACGTGCTGCGCGCGGGCGGCGCTGCCGTCTTCAGCGGAATCATCCACGAGCAGGTGGACGAGGTCGAAGCTGCGCTGCGCCGGGCCGCTCTGGAACCCTACCGCCGCCGTACCCAGGGCGACTGGGTCGCTATCGAGGCGCGCAAGCCGCTGCCATAAGGTCGCAGCGCATCACCGCAGGGACACAGAGGGGCGGAGTGCAATACGCCAGCGAAGAGGGGTCAGGGGGTGAGGTTTTCAAACGGTCTCAGTCGACGCGCTCTTTGCCGTGAATGTCGTCGAGCATCCCGGACATCAGCCCGGCCACGTAGCGCACGGCGCTGACCGCGCGCCCGTAGCGCATTCGCGTGGGGCCGAGCACGCCCAGCGCGCCGCGCGCCTGGGGCGTCCCGTAGCGACCGAGCACCATGCTCAGATGACTGAGGCTCTCCCAGCGCCCTTCGCCTGCGACGACGATGCGCAGGTCGGGCTGGTCGGGGGCGAGCATCTCGCGCAGGATCGTTTCCAGCACGTCGTCCTCTTCGAGCACGCGCAATGCCTGCTGCGCCTCATCGTCGGTGAACGAGCCGAGGCTTTCGCTCAGCCCGTAGCGGACGACATCGCGCGCCGACTGCTGGGCGGTCTGGCGCATGGCGTCGGCAACCAGCTCGGCGATCTCGCGCGTCAGCGCGTCGGGCTGCTGGTGGACTTTGGCCTGCACCTGGGCGGCGGCCAGCCCGGCGCAGCCCAGGTTGATGATGTGCGCCGTCTGCGATAGCACCGTCTGCGGAACCGGCTCGGCGAGGGTGAGCACCTGCTGCTGGACGGCCCCGCCTTGCAGCACCAACACCATGAGCACCAACCGGCCCTGCGTGCTGATCAACTCCAGGTGCTTGAAGTGGTTCTCGACGGCGCGCGGCGGCGTGACCAGAGCGGCGGTGCGCGCCGTGCGCGAGAGCACCATCGCGGCGATGCGCGGCCACTCGTCGGGGTTGGTGGCGGCGCTGGCGAACTCGCGGGCGATGCGCTGGCGCTCCTGGGTGGGCAGGTTGGCCGCCGTCAGCAGGCGGTGGACGAAATAGCGGAAGCCCTGCTTGGTCGGCACGCGGCCCGCCGACGTGTGTGGTGCGAAGACTAGGCCATACTCCTCCAGCGTGCCCATCTCGTTGCGCACGGTGGCGCTGCTGATACCCAGGTCGAAGTGCTCGACGAGAGTCTTGGAGCCGACGGGCTGGCCGGTGCGGATGTACTCGCGTACGATCAGCGAGAGGATTAGCTCCTGGCGCTCGGTCAGGGCGGGCAGGGTATCCTGGAGGGAGGGGTCAATAGCCGGGCTGCGCGGCGGTGTGGCGGGCATGGTCGCTGGGGCTGCTCTTGCTCACTGTGTTTGCTGCGTCAGAGCATAGCATGGCGGGGGTGGGGCGTCAATGGATTGCAGGATTAGTACATATGTTTTATACTGCAACCATCAAATAGCCTGATTTCTCGCACCTGCCCGGCGGTAATGGGAAGGAAACGACTCTTGACTGGCTACAGGCAACTCTCCCTTCCCTTTGGCTCAGGCTCACAGAGCACGCAGGCTGAAACACCCTACTCAGGCCGTGAGCTTGGGACTTTCAAGGACAGCCTCAGAGCGCCCATTCATCGCTGGTTCCGCTATCCGGCGGGGTACTCCTTCAGATTCGTTGACGAGAGTCTCGACCTGTTTGGCATCACGCCTGGGGAATGGGTCTACGATCCATTCTCCGGGACAGGCACTACCCTGATATGCGCTAAGCAGAAGGGAATCAATAGCTACGGGGTGGAAGCCCACTCATTTGTGCACTGGGTCGCCGAGGTAAAGCTCTATTGGGATTACGATTATCGTCAGTTGGGGAGAGCCATTGATGCTTTTCTCAAAGCGGCCCGGAACACTCTTTACAGTGCCGCGAGCACACCGGCTATTGAGGGGGTTTTCCCTGAGCTAGTCTACAAATGCTATCACCCCTCTGACCTTGAGAAGCTGTATACATTACGCGAGTTGGTGACAAACGGGATCGAGGATCGCCGTTTCCGAGACTTCCTCAAGCTAGCTCTGACGGACACACTGCGTGGTGCAGCCGCAGCGGGGACGGGCTGGCCCTATATCTCCCCGCGAAAGAATACCGGCGACCGGCCCCCCAAGAACGCCTTTGCCGTCTTCGAGAGAACGGTCTGGCAAATGTACCAAGACCTCAGAACGGTGTCTGGTAGCCGGACTCCTTGTGAGATACGGAACGTTCTGGGCGATTCTCGGCGTGAGCAGGAACTTGACGACGGACAAGTATCTTTGGCACTGACATCACCCCCGTATCTCAACAATTACGATTATGCGGATCGGACCAGGTTGGAAACCTACTTCTGGGGTATCGCCAACAGTTGGGGCGAAATCACCGAGAAATTCCGCGACCGTTTGATGGTTGCTGCCACGACGCAAGTCGTCAGGAACCACCATACACCAGAGACTACGCTAAGCCAGGAGATTCAGGAGGCTGCGCCTGAGGTCTACCGGACGGTACAGGAAGCCGTGAACAGACTCGCGGAACTGCGACTTACTAAAGGGGGGAAGAAGGACTACGACCTGATGGTTGCCCTTTATTTCAGCCATATCTTTGCGGTGTTGAGAGAGACTCATCGCGTTCTGAAGCCGGGTGGCCATTTCTGCCTGGTTCTGGGAGACTCTGCGCCATACGGCGTGCATATTGAGACCGATAACCTGATCGGCCAGCTTGGTCTAAGTCTTGGCTTCAGCAAATACAGCTATTACCAGTTGCGGACACGAGGGGGAAAATGGAAGGAGAACCCGCAGCGACATTCCATCCCTCTACGTGAGGGGATTGTGATCCTCAAGAAATGAGGGAATGAGCGTCTATGGCGGACAAGAGATCAAAGAAGCGCAATATCAACACCAAGAGTCCAGCGAGTCTTTTTGGACAGATCATCGGTGACGCCTTCGAGCATGTGGTGATCAATTTTATCGAGGGGTATCTGGTAGAAAGCTACCCCGACTACGAGTTGCTGAAACCTCAAGAGGGAAGACACATCATCACTCTCGATATGGCCGGTGGGTTAAAGAGACAGATGGACAATGTGGTTATCCCCAAAGGCTCGGATGATCCTGTGGCTTTGCTGGAGACAAAGTGGCTGAAGGATGCGCGACATCATAATGATAAAGGGGCCTGGATTCTACAATTGCGCGAAGTCCGCAAGAAACATGCGACGATTCGTGGGGCGGCGGCGATCTTGAGTGGGTATTGGACTGAGGGCGTTGGCGTGATGCTGATGTCCGAGGGTGGCATCAAGATGGTTTTGGCAGCTACTGACGAACAAGTTTACAGCACACTGCAAGGCCCTTTGGACGAGTTTCTTGGAACAGACACGTTCACGCTCGATGCGAGGACAATGCGCGACAGTTATCCGCGTCCCAGAGACCTGCTCAAACTGGCAATTTTCTTGGAAGCAACCGGGAAATTGAACGCTATTGCTGCATCATGGCTGGAGTTTGACCGGTTGCAGACCAGCGATGGTGCTGTGCTGAAAGGGAGCGATCTGATCAAGGCGGCGATAGACGAGTTGCTGGCCCCTCTGCCAGACAACCCGGCCATTTCCAGGTTTGAGATCGCGCTCCAGATTGACACCGGAAACACAATCTATGAAGAGTTTTCGGATGTAGAAGATGTGATGGAATTCCTCACAAGATACTGGTCTAGCCCTCAAGAGATTCTTGGCAGGATCATGCCCAAGAAGAAGCACTAGTAGGCTGGGCAATCGGCTGATACAGTTGCTATCTGTCCCATTATCGGCCAATCCTGCCATTGAAAAACCCTCACGCCTATGCTACAATGCTCCCCGCCTCGGCGGCCCGCACCACCTCAGGGGCCGCCTTCTGTTGCACAAAGCGGGCGGCGCTCGGCGAGGCCGTCTCGATCTTGCGAACGTAGAAGGATGGCGTCAGATGACGGACTTGATCAAAGCGTTGGAACCGGCCCAGACCCAGCACCCGCGCATCCAGCCGGGCGACTCGGTGCGCGTGCACCTGCGCATTGTCGAGGGCAACCGCGAGCGTATCCAGGTGTTTCACGGCACGGTGATCCGCATTGGCGGCGGCGGCGTCAACACGAGCTTCACCGTGCGCCGCATCGCCAGTCACGGCATTGGCGTGGAGCGCACCTTCCTGCTGCACAGCCCGCGCATCGAGAAGATCGAAGTCGTGCGCAACGCCAAAGTGCGCCGCGCCAAGCTGTATTACATGCGCGCCCTCACTGGCAAGGCGACCCGCCTGAAGGAGCGCCGCTTCTGATCGCGCCTGGCGCACGCTGCGGAGCCGTCCAGCCTATCGCCGCGCCTCACGCTCGCGGAGCGCACGCATAGGCTTTTTCTGTTGGTCCGTCCCGCCTGCCGTCCCTTGTTCTGACTCCGCGCGCCGCGCATCCCCGCGATGACCGGCGCGCGTTGATTCGCAGCCGCTCACTCGTCCTCGCCCAGCCCGACATCCCCGGCTAGCACGCGCCGCACGTCGCCGGAGTCCAGCCGGACGAGCAGCGCGCCCGCCTCGTCCACGTCCTCAGCGACGCCGCTATAGGACGGGCTGGGGAACTGCCCCGGCGCGGTGTAGACGGTCACGTGCTTGCCGAGCGTGCCCAGCCGCGCCCGCCAGGCGGCGACGATGGTCGGGTCTGCGGCGCGAGCGACCCAGTGATCGAGGCGCGGCAGCAGCGTCGCCAGCAGCACGACCCGGTTCACTGGGCGGCCCAAGGCGGTCTCCAGGCTGGTGGCGACGGCGGCCAGGTCGCTCTCGCTGAAATCGGCGCGCACGTTCAGCCCGATCCCCACCACGACCGCTGCCAGCCGGTCGCCGAGCCATGTCGCTTCGCTGAGGATGCCGCACACTTTCTTGCCGCGCGCCAGCCCGTCGTTGGGCCACTTGAGGGCGAAGGCGTCGCCCAACAGCGGACTCAGCACGTCGGCGAGGGCGAGTCCGGCGGCCATCGTCACGCGCTGCACGTGTTCAGGCGCGAGAGCGGGGCGGTAGATAGCGCTGACCAGCAGCGCGCTCCCCGGCGGGGAGTACCAGCGGCGGCCCTGGCGACCGCGCCCGGCGGTCTGCGACTCGGCGATGACAATGGCTCCGTCCGGGGCGGGCGGATCGGTCAGCGCCCAGTCGTGGGCGATGTCCTGGGTGCTGCCCACTTCGTCGAAGCTGCGGAAGGGGCGCTCGCCCAGGGCGGCGCGCAGGGTGTCGGCAGAAAGGGGATCGGCCACGTGCGGGACTCCTCGTCACCCAGTCAAGAAGCGTCTGGCGGGTTCAACTCGATCTTGCTGATATTGGGCAAGGGGATAAAAACCTGGTAGCCCTCGACCACCGTCCCCAGTAGCCCTTCATAATAGGGACTCCACGACGCCGGCCCTTTCTTGGTCTCTTCATTCGTTGAGCCAGGAAAGATCGTGACCGAAAGCGAACTCCCCTGGGTAGAAGTCACCGTCGCCAGGCGCTGGGAATCGTAGCGCTGCGGCCATTCGATGCGCGCCAGCCGCTCAAAGTCAATATCGAGGCGGGTTCCGTCGGGCTTGATGACCGGCAACAACGTGTCCGTGTACCAGTGAAACGGACTGGCGGCGTACCACCCGCTCCAGCAAGTCTTGGGATAGCGCGTGTACGCGAGATAGGTAAAGGGCAAGGTCACGCTCTGGCCGTCCCAGCCGGTGATCGTCACCGACCAGCGCGGCTGTAGCGTCATGGCCGGAGCGCCAGTGGCCGGTGCATACTGCCGCACCTGATCCAGGGGAACCGTCAGTTCCAGGCCATTCATCGCAAACCGCAGGCTTCCCCCCAACACCTCACCGCCTGGGCAGGGTTCCGCCCCACACGGGATGGCAAAACGACCCTCCTGCTGGCTGAACCCATAGCCCATCCAGAAGCTGTCGCCGATCCAGTACTCCACCGGATCGGCCAGCAGCAACATATCCCAATCTCCTTTCTCGTTGCTATTCCGGGGCTGGGGCGGGGCTATGTCTTCCAGCGCCAGCGGTTCGATCATCCAGCTTGAGCCATCGCCCAGTTCCAGTGTCCCCACAGCCCCGCTGGACGGAGATGGCTGAGCTTCGGGGACAGTGATGCGCTGAATGGCCGAGAAGGGCAGCCTCGCCCGGCCCCATGTGTGTGTCCCGACCAGCTCAGCCTCCGCCCCCGCCGTCAGGTCAATTGTTGCGCTCTCGCGGTCAGTAACCGCGA
This sequence comes from Thermoflexus sp., assembly GCA_020724485.1. Lineage (GTDB taxonomy): Bacteria > Chloroflexota > Anaerolineae > Aggregatilineales > Aggregatilineaceae > UBA2029. Next base: position 8,870 of record DYGW01000113.1, read on the forward strand.
AAGTGTCAACGCCGGTGCGCTCGATCTGTTGCAGCCTGTCAAACAAGATATTCTTAACCTCGAACTGCCCGGTCTGCCATTCTCCTGCACCGGCTCTCAGATCGCCTCTTGAGTAAGCGCCAAGCAGATGGGCTGTCTGCCCGTCAAGCGCCTCGATCTGCACAACCGGGCTGCCGGGTGCTGGGGCCGAGAAATCATATCCCTGCTCCTCCACCACAAACCGTTGGAGAGCCGAGTACGGCAGGCTACAAATACTACCCCAGATAGTGTCGCCATGGAGATTGGTTGTGGCCCATTCGTCCAGCAGCATTTCCGCGCTTTCGCCGTCAGTCGCCTGGGCGGTGAACGTCCAATCTCCGCTGCGCTCAAGGGTCTGGATATCGCCAGAATCAGGATCCACTCTCAAGCTGCCGACCAGTAACTCCCCCTCTGTATAGAAATCGGTGAGCCTGAAGGCCAGCCCGCTAACAGTCTCGACCTGGACGCTGCCATCAACTGAGGCAAGGTCCGGGGGCGGGCTGGACCCTTCCAGCGTGACACGGCGGATGCTGCTGAGCGGGAGCGTTTCGCGGCCCCATTCACCTTGACCGGCGAGGGTTGCTTCGGCGCTTGGCACGCCTTCTGTTTGCGCGCCATCAGTAGTGGTGAGCATGAAGGTGCCAGCATCAGTGCGTTCGATCTGTTGGAGGTAATCGAGCGTGAATCTCAACACTGCTAACTCACGGATCTGCCACTCGCCCTCCATAGCAAGCGGCTCCTCAAGCCGGATGACCCGGCCATCAGTCGTTTCAACCTGCGCCACTCGCGCGGGAACCGGCGTGGCATCCTGAGCCTGGGCGCTACCAGTGAAGGGGATGGCTGTGGCGACCGTCAAATAGATCATCGCGACGACGTTTGGGAACAGTTTCATACGTTTCATATTAGTTATTCCTTTCACTATCCTAGAGTATATTCTTGGATTCAACGATTTGTAAACCGCATTGAACTCATCACCGGTGCAATAGCCTGGCCGCTTCTGAACGCCGAGAATTCTGAACCGTAGCCCATATGCCCATCAGCCGCCACCGTGCCTGTCCGTTTCCCTGTGACCTGCGCGTAACTTGGGCGGGGTATGGTGGGGTTGGCTGTGGGGCGTCTGGTTGTGCGGGCGGCGTCTGCGCCGTACAATGCGGTCAACGATGTGAGGCGATCGGGCCTGGCTGTGGAGATGACCGCTGATGACTGATCCATTTCTGTGGACGCCCTGGCGGATGCCCTACCTGCGCGGGGAGGATCGCGCCCAGTACGACGGCTGCGTGTTTTGCATCAAGGGGGCGGGGGGCCAGGCGGAGGCCGACGCGCGCGAGTACGTGGTCGCGCGCTCGACCCACGTTTACGCGGCGCTGAACATGTACCCGTACAACAACGGGCACCTGCTGATCATCCCCTACGCGCACGTGCCGTCGCTGGAGAATTTGCCGGCGGAGGTGCTGACCGACCTGATGCTGACCACGAACAAGGCGCTGGCCGCGCTGCGCGCCGTCTACAACCCGCACGCTTTCAACATTGGGGCCAACATCGGGGCGAGCGCCGGGGCGGGCATCCCCGACCATTTCCATGTGCATATCGTGCCGCGCTGGGAGGCGGACACGAATTATCTGACCGTCATCAGCGGGACGCGCGTCATCCCGGAGATGCTCAGCGATACCTACGCCAGGCTGCGCGCCGCCTGGCCGGGAGACTGAGCGGGCCGCTAATCACCAGCGATTCTTGCTGGATCAACGCTCAATACTTGATGGTGAAAGGATAGGATTTCATGCCAGCGAACGATAAATCTTCCCGTGACGCCGTTATTCTCAGCGGGGCGCGTCTGCCCCAGGGCAAGTTATTGGGTGCGCTGACGCCATTCACCGCCGTGCAACTCGGCCAGATGGTCGCGCGCGCGGCCCTTGAGCGCAGCGGCGCAGACCCGACCGACATTGACGAGGTGATCCTCGGCCAGGTCGTCCCGGCGGGATCAGGGCAGGCCGTCCCGCGCCAGGTGTCCATTGGCGTGGGCATCCCCCCGCACGTCGGCGGCCTGCTGATCAACAAGATTTGCGGCAGCAGTCTGAAGGCGGCCATGCTGGCCGCGGCGCTGATCCGCGCCGGTGATGGCGACCTGTACCTGGCCGGCGGCATCGAGAGCATGACCAACGCGCCGTTCATGGACCTCAAGGGGCGCGTCGGGCACAAGTACGGGCATTTCGAGATGGTGGACGCGGTGATGTGGGACGGGCTGTGGGATCACATCGCCGGCTGGATCATGGGCGAGGCGGCGGAATTCATCGCCCAGGAGTTCGAGATCACCCGCTCGCAGATGGACGAGTTCGCTGTGCGCAGCCACCAACTGGCCAACGAGGCGACGGGGGCCGGGCGCTTCGCCGAGGAGATCGTGCCGGTCGAGCTGCCAGGGCGCAAGGGCCAGGTGACGATCTTCGACCGCGACGAGTCGATCCGCCCGGACACGACGCTCGACGCGCTGGCCAAGCTGCGCCCGGCCTTCCGCGACGATGGGATCGTCACGGCGGGCAACTCCCCCGGCCTCAACGACGGGGCGGCAGTGCTGGTCGTCGCCAGCCGCGAGTACGCCGAAGCGCGCGGGCACCAGCCGCTGGCGCGCATCGCCGGCTACGGGCAGGCGGCAGTGGAGCCGAAATGGTTGTTCGCCGCGCCGATCAAAGCGCTGCCGCGCGCGCTGGCGCGGGCGGGCTGGACGATGCGCGATGTTGACCTGGTGGAACTCAACGAGGCGTTCGCCGCACAGGTGCTGGCCGACCTGCGCAGTCTGGGGCGCGACGGGCACCCGGTCCCGCTGGAGAAGCTGAACGTCAACGGCGGGGCCATCGCCCTGGGCCACCCCATCGGCGCGTCCGGGGCGCGCGTGCTGGTCACGCTGCTGCACGCGCTGAAGCAGCGCGGGCTGAAGCGCGGGCTGGCCGGGCTGTGCCTGGGCGGCGGCGAGGCGGTGGCCATGGCAGTGGAGTTGGAGTAGACGAGTCAGCGTCGCGTGGGAATGAGGCTCAGCAGGGCGCGGTAGAGCTTGCAGGAGACTTGCCTCGATTGTCAGCGATTTACCTCACCCCCGTTTCGCTGTGCTCCACT
>DYGW01000114.1 GCA_020724485.1 Thermoflexus sp.
GGGGGCAATCCCAGCGCCCAAGTGCCCAGCCCTAACAGCTTGTTCGTGGACCCCATTCACCTTTGGCAAGCCGCCCACAGCGCAGTAGAATGGTGGCGTGAAGTGAACCGCGCGATAGCGCGACGCCACGCCATTGGCGCGTTGCCCGGCTCGAAAGGAGCACACCTTATGGCGCGATCGCGGACCGAGCTGATGGTAGACCGCCTGCGCGAGCTTCAGACCGCCACCCCCGACATCGAGGCATCGGCCATCGTCAGCGTGGACGGGCTGATCATGGCCTCGGCCCTGCCTTCCGACGCCGAAGAAGACCGCGTGTCGGCCATGTCAGCGGCCATGCTCTCGCTCGGCGAGCGTATCGCCGGCGAGTTGGGGCGGGGCACACTCGACCAGGTTTACGTGCGCGGAGACAGCGGCTATGTCATCTTGATGGCCATCGGGGAAGAGGCCGTCCTGACGGCGCTCGTCCGCGACAGCGCCAAGCTGGGCCTAGTGTTTCTGGACATGAAGCGAGCGGCCAATGATCTGGCGAAACTGGTGTGATCGGCAACTCGCTGCCGCGCCATTCACGGAATCGTCAGCGCAGATGGAGCGGGGAGTGAGCCGGCAGCGCCGCAGTCTCCCCGCCGCTTTTTTGAGCAGCCCAGGAAGGGGCAGGACTGCGTATGCCTAAGTACATCTTCTGCACGGGTGGTGTCGTTAGCTCGGTGGGTAAAGGGGTCACAGCAGCAGCAATTGGCCGCATCTTGAAGGCGCGCGGGCTGAAGGTCGCCATCCAGAAACTAGACCCGTACCTGAACGTAGACCCCGGCACGATGAGTCCCTACCAGCACGGCGAAGTCTTTGTCACTGTGGACGGGGCCGAGACCGATCTCGACCTGGGGCACTACGAGCGTTTCACCGACGAGGCCCTGGATCGCACCTGTAACGTGACCACCGGCCAAATCTACGCCGAGGTCATCGGCAGAGAGCGGCGCGGCGATTTCCTCGGCGGCACCATCCAGGTCATTCCCCACATCACCAACGAGATCAAACGGCGTATCGCCCTGGTCGGCCAGGAGAGCAACCCCGACGTGGTGATCGTGGAGGTCGGCGGCACGGTCGGCGATATCGAGGGCCAGCCTTTTCTGGAAGCGATCCGCCAACTGCGCACCGACGTGGGGCGCGACAATACGCTCTATGTCCATGTCACCTTCCTGCCCCACATTGGCGCGACCGGCGAGTTGAAGACCAAGCCCACCCAGCACAGCGTGCGCGAGCTACGCAGCATCGGTATCCAGCCGCAGGTCATCATCGCCCGCACCGATCATCCGGTCAGCCAGGACTTGATCGGCAAGATCGCCCTCTTCTGCGATGTCGAGGCGCGCGCCGTCATCCCCCTGGAAACCACCGACAATATCTACGACGTGCCGCTTGTGCTCGAAGACACCGGCCTGGGCGATTTCATCGTCGAATACCTGCACCTGCCCGCCTCGCCCCCTGACCTGGCCGCTTGGCGGCAGATGGTGGCGCGTATGCGCCAAGTAGATAAGCCGCTGCGCATCGCCATCGTCGGCAAATACGTTGAGTTGCACGACGCCTACATGAGCGTCAAAGAAGCCCTGCTGCACGCCGCCGTCGCTCAGGATCGCAAGGTCGAGATTGTGTGGGTGCCTTCGGGCGACCTAGAGAAGAACAAACACTGGGACTTGCTGGAGGGCGTGAGCGGCATCATCGTCCCCGGCGGCTTTGGCTACCGGGGTGTCGAAGGCAAAGTGCTGGCCGCCCGTTTTGCCCGCACGGCCCGCACGCCCTACCTGGGCCTCTGCCTGGGTATGCAGGTGATGTGCATCGAGTTCGCGCGCAACGTGCTCGGCCTGGAGGACGCCAACAGCACCGAGTACGACAAGACGTGCGCCCACCCGGTCATTGACCTGATGCCCGACCAGCACAACGTCGCCAACCTGGGTGGGACCATGCGTCTCGGTGCCTACCCCTGCACGCTGGCTCCCGGCTCCAAAGCGGCTGCCGCATACCAGGCCGAAGTCATCCAGGAACGGCACCGCCATCGCTTCGAGTTCAACAATCGCTACCGCGAGCAGTTCACCGCGCACGGCGCGTGGCTCAGCGGCCTGAGTCCCGACGGGCAACTGGTTGAGATCATGGAACTGAAAGATCACCCGTTCATGGTGGGCAGCCAGTTTCACCCGGAGTTCCAGAGCCGGCCCAACAACCCACACCCCCTGTTCCGCGAGTTCGTGCGCGCGGCCATCGCCCATGAAGCGCAGCAGGACACGCTCGCCGAAACGCCCGGCGAGTGATCACAGCGACCGGGTCGGAGCCATGCGCACCAAACACTCAACAGAGGAGGCCAGGCCGCATGGATGATCTAGAGTTCCTCTGGGATGGCCTGCTCAGCCGCCGGGACGAGATGATCCGCGCCGCTTGGGCCGCGCTCTCCCGCCGCGAACAGCGCGCCGTCTACGCGCACCTGCTGCGCATGACGACCGAGGAGGGCTGGGCTGCGCCGCAGCAGAAGTCGGCCCAGATCGCGCTGGAAGTTCTGGCGACGCAGCGCGCGGACGAGCCAGACGAGTGACCCTGGATACTGCGGAAACAAGGTCAGTGCGTTGGAGCGTTGCTCTACCGCGTCCAACTTGCAGGGGCGTATGCGATACGCCCCTGCAATGTGCCAGGACTACCGGGAAACTTTCACGAAGTGACTATTCCTCACCGCGCCTGAAGTCCACGAAGCGGTAGCCGACGCCGCGCTCGGTCAGGATGTACTTGGGGTCCGAAGGGTCTTCCTCGATCTTCTCGCGCAGGTAGTTGACGTACAGGCGGACGTAGTGCGTCTCGTCGCGGTACTCGTACCCCCACACTTTGGCCAGCAGTTGCTCGTGCGGCACCGTCCAACCAGCGTTCTCGATCAGGTGGTACAACAGCCGATATTCGGTGGGACGCAGCTTGATGTGCTCGCCGTTGACAATAACTTCGCGCCGGTTGAAATCCACGCTCAGACGCTCGTCAATTTTGAGGATGGCCTGGTCTGGCGACGTGCTCGGCATCTCGGCCCGGCGCAGCACAGCGCGCACACGGCTGGATAACTCGCGCGAGCCAAACGGCTTGGTCACATAGTCGTCAGCGCCAAGCTCCAGCCCATAGACCTTGTCATCCTCTTCGCCTTTGGCCGTGAGCATAATCACCGGGATGCTGGAAAACTCGCGCAGCATCCGCAACGTCTCAAAGCCGTCCAGCGAGGGCATCATCACGTCGAGCAGCACCAAGTCTGGCAGTTGCGTGCGGATCATTTCCAGGGCCTGAAGGCCGGTGTGCGCTTCCAGCACCTGGTAGCCTTCTAGCTCAAGGTTCATGCGGATGAAACCGATCATGCGCGGCTCATCGTCCACCACCAGGATTCGTTTGGCATCGCGCGGGATCGTGCGCGGCGGTTTGCTGGACATTCTCCGACCCTCCACCATCAGACCGCGAAGGGGCTGATGATTTCCTCTTCCTGCCCGCTGGGCATCACCTCAATGAAGCTGATGCGATGCCAGGGCAGGATGATCGTCTGCACCTCCGGCAGCACATAGTGTACCTCGCGCCCATCACGTCGGCGCGGATGCAGGCAGACAATCGCCTGGTCAGACGGCGCGGGCAGCGCCTCGACCTCAACCAAGATTGGCTCTTCGTTGGTGATATGAATCAGCAGCGTGTGCATAAGTTGTGCCTCTCGTGTCCAGAGTCCAACGCTCACTCAGCGGAAGAAAATATTGAACACAAAGCGCCCCATGCGAATCTCATCGCCATCGCGCAGCACGCGCGGTTGGTGCGGGATAAGTCGCTGCCCGTTGAGAAATGTGCCGTTGGTGCTGTCCAGGTCAATCAGGGTCAGCGTATCTTCGCCGCGCCGGATCATCCCATGCCGGCGTGATACTCCTAGCTCCGCCGCTCCATAGGGGGCAAGATCAATGTCAGGTGTTTCGAGCGCGCTAGGATCAAGACGCCCGATGATGGTCTCCGCCCCCGGCTCAAAGACCAGCGGCTCGACCACATCCCGAATCCGGATCAACACCGATGCGCCTTCACCAAACCGCGCCGTGCCCCAGGTCATGCGCTCCTTGAAAGTCTCGTGGGTCTCTGGGTTCAGCCGGGAAGTGTCTGGCGTATCTGCCTGCCCGACAAACGGCTGGCCGCACTCCTCGCAGAATAGGACACCTTCGCGGTTCTCGAAGCCACAGTAGGGGCATCTTTTCATGGCACGTCATTTCCTGGCGCTGGCAGCGCGAGAAGCTGGCGGGTATGGAACTTGAGCGATTTGCGGCCCTCCTGAGAAAATGCCTGCGTGCGTGACACACGCCGCGCCTCGTGGATCGCCTTGTGCGCGAGTTCGTCCTGGCCAGCGGCAAACAGCCGCGTCGCCAGGTTCTCCAACTGCCGCGCCGCCTCCAGCGCCAACCCCTGGGTGAGTGCCCGCTCTGCCTTCTGCTGCATACGATACAACGTCAGTTTGCCCAACGCATCAAGAACCGCCGGCGGCGGCGGCTCAGGGCTTGGCTCGTGGGCAATCTCAATCGCAATGTCGCTGATGACTTTATACTGGTGGCGATCCGCGATCAACACATCGCCGGTCACATCCAGCCGGACGACTGACCGGAAACCCGTCTTGCTGCTCGGCGGCATCTGGAGCTGGACGAGCGCGCGGATCGAGCGGTTCTTCTCCAACGTGCCGAGCGGAATCGGCTGCCGCTCTACTTCAAGCGGTTGGGGATGCGGGTTCAGCCGGAAGGCGGATTCAAGTAGCACGTCGGCGTCGGGCGCTATCGTCAATTGCAGCCGCTCGGCGAAAGCGTCCCCCAGGCTGCGCACGCGCTCGTCCAAGAACTGGAGCACCGCCCTGGGCGTGTTGATGTAGGCCGACGAGCCGCCGGTCGCTGCCGCCAGCGCATCGAGGAATTCGTCGTTCCACTCCTCCCCCATGCCCATCGCGCTGATGCCGATGCCGTCTTCGGCTGCCTGGCGAGCCAGCGCCAGGCAACGTTGCTCGTCGCCAAAGGTGCGCCCATCCGTCAACAGGATGACGTGATTGACCATGCGCGGCGCGAGATACTTGCGGCACTCGGCCACGCCCGCCACCAGACCGTGATAGATTTCCGTCCCGCCGTCGGCGCGCATGATGCTCACCGTTGAGCGCAGTGACGTCTTGTCCGTGACCGATGTCGCCGGGATCAGCACGTCGGCGCGGTCGCTGAAGCTGACTACTGCCAGCACATCCTGGGGCGAAAGCTGGTCAATGATGTGGTGCGCCGCGATTTTCACTTTGTCCAGCCGTGCGCCGCGCATAGACGTGCTGCGATCCAGAACCAGAGTCAGATTCATCGGCACATTGGCTCGCCGGGCGGAGATCACGCGCTGCGCCGGCACAATGTCTAAGAGCAGGTAGAGCACCTGGGGTTCGATCAATGTGCTCAGCACCCGTTTGCTGGGAATGGCACGCAGCGAGAAGTAAGCTGGCTCGTCGCGAAAATGGCGGTGCGCGTCGTCATAGCGCAGGCGGTCGCCAGGATTGCTCAACACGCTGTAGGAGACGGCAATGTCGCGGAACTGAACATCGGCCCCCTGGTTGTGGTTGGCGTCGGGGTGGAAACGCCGCGCCATAACCCGGTACGCTTCGCGGATGTCCTCAGCGGTTGCTTCGGGAGGAATTCCTAAAATCGCGTAGAGATTGCGCGATGCGTCAATCACGGCTCACGCTCTTGCTGCCGGTCGCTAACCGGGCATCTGCACCAGGATGACGGTGATGTTGTCCGGCCCGCCCCGGTCATTGGCAAGCTGTACCAACTCAGCACAGGCACGTTGCGGGTCGCTGTGCTTTTCGATCACCTCGGCGATTGTCTCTTCAGAGACCATATTCCACAACCCATCGCTGCACAATAGAAGTTGCGAGCGGGGAAGCAGCCGGCGCGTGATGGCGTCCACGTCGAGCGTCTCGCTCTGCCCAATAGCCCGGTAGAGAACGTTGCGCTGTGGGTGCTCGGCAGCCTCTTCTGGCGTGAGTTGGTCCAGCTCGATCAGCCGTTGGACGAGCGAGTGATCGCGCGTGATCTGCTCAAGCGACCCCTCGCTGAAGAGGTAGGCGCGGCTGTCGCCAACATGGGCGATATGGGCCAGGTCGCCCAGGATCACCGTCACCGTGACGGTCGTTCCACCTTCGGGAATCTGCTCGTTGACCGAATCGTTGGCGTCGAGCACTGCCGCGCGTAGCACCTCGGCGATGGAGACCTGATCTGGGTCGTTCATGCGCTGCTCAAGCAGCGCCAGCACCACCTCGCGCAGCACATGGCGCGCCACCATGCGCGTCGTGATCGCCGACGCCCGCTCACCTTCTTGGTGGCCGCCCATCCCATCGGCGACCATGAACACTCCCACATCGGGCAGGTCATCGGTGCTTGAACCGGCCATGAGCAGGCTGAACATCGCGTCCTGATTGTTGCTGCGCACCATGCCGGGATCGCTGAACTGCCCGAAGCGAATACGCTGGCCGGGCTGGGGAATCACCGTCTCCAAGGGGGGCAGCGGGCGTGTCGCCACGATGCCTATGCCCCTCTCCATCAGCTCAGCGGTGTCTTCGTCGTCAATAGCAAGCCCCGTGGCGGCGCGGCTGGCGGACAAAGGGGGCGATGGGCGTTCGACAACAGGCTCTGGCGGCGCGCTCACTGCGGCGTCGTCACCGTGCGTGATGACCACATCATCACCAGCGGGCGCGCCAGTGCGCGCCGCAATACCGAGAATACGCCGCAGCAGATCCATAGTTTTTCTCCGGCACCTCATGCCTTTAGCGCGTAGATCTTATGATCCATCGAGCCGATATAAACGACGCCCTCGCGGACAACCGGCGATCCGGGGATCGGCCCGCCCGTCTTGAAGTTCCAGCGCAGGCGGCCATTCTTCGCCTCGACGCTGTACACGTTGCCATCCACACCGCCGAAATACACCGCGCCGTCTGCGTAGGCGGGCGACGAGGTAATCTGCCCCTGGGTCTCGAAGCGCCAACGCTCTTTGCCGCTTGCCGCTTCGATGGCATACAGCGAGCCGTCCACCGACCCGATGAAGATCTTGTCATCACCAAAGGCGGGCGACGACACCACCGGCTTGCCCGTGCGGAATTCCCACACCTTCCAGCCGCGCTCAAGATCGAGCGCGTAGACCTGCCAATCCATCGAGCCGAAGAAGACCAGCCCCTCGTGCTCCAGTGGCGATGAGGACACAGCGCGCTTGGCCCGGAAGCGCCAGACCATGCGCCCCGATAGATCCGTGCTCACCACCTCGCCCGACTCCAGCCCGACGACGATCAACTCGCCGGTCACCAGCGGGCGCGAGCGCACCGCACCCCCGGCGGCGAACTTCCACTGGATGCGCCCAGTAGCCAGGCGCACGGCGTAGAGATGCCCATCGTCGCTGCCAAAGAACACATGACCGTGCGCAATGCTCGGCGAAGATAGGACTGGCCCCTGGGTGCGCACCGTCCACTGCAACTGGCCGACTCGTGTATCCACTGCGTAGAGCAGATTGTCCATCGAGCCGAAGATCACCAGGTTCTCGGCATCGGCGACGGCGGGCGTGGCAACGACCCGCTGCTCAGACGGGTACTTCCAGCGAAAAGAGCCATCGTTGGTGTTGAGGGCGTACAGGTTGTTGTCGTGCGCGCCCACGTAGAGCACGCCGCGATTCACCGTCGGCGACGAGCGCACCTCGTCCTCGCACTCAAAGACCCACAGCGGCTTGACGCCCGCGCCAGACCAGTCCGCGCTCTCTTCGACCATGTCGGGCACATGAACGCTAAAGGTAGACGGGGATGGCTGGCCAAGCTGCTCCAGGGCCGCTTTCATGGCGGCGGCGTTGGGGAAGCGATCCGCCGGCTTGAACTCCAGCGCCTTCATGATAATTGCCTCGAACTCCGGCTGCACGTTGGGATTCGCATCGCGGATCGGGCGCTCGTGGAAGGTGAACGGCGGCTCAAGACGCGGGTCGCGGCGCGTCAGCAGGTGATGGATCGTCGCGCCGATGCCATATACATCGCTGGCCGGGCTGGCCTCGCCGCGATACTGCTCCGGGGCCGAATAGCCTTCGGTCCCGATCATCGTCCCCTTCTGCCCTTCCTGGAAAATCTTGGCAATGCCGAAGTCCACCAGGCGAATCTGCCCGTGCTGGTCAATCATGATGTTAGACGGCTTCACGTCGCGGAAGATGATCGGCTCAGGTTCCTGCAGGTGCAGGTAGCCCAGCACGTCGCACAGGTCGAGCGCCCAGCGAAAAACCGTGCCAACAGGCAGAAAATCGGTCATCGAGTTGATGATCATCTCTACGTCGCGCCCGTTGATGTACTCCATCACCAGGTAGGCGCGGGTTTTGCTGGGGAAGTACTCGTAAATCTTAGGGACTGCCGAATGACTGAGCGAGGCCAGCATGTCGCTCTCGCGCTCGAACGTCTTGAGCGTCATCTCGCGCATATTGGGATCGGTTGAGAGGTTGAGCATTTCCTTGATGGCGACATAGCGCGTCACATTGGGAAAGCGCAGATCGCGCGCCTGGTAGACCGACCCCATACCGCCTACCCCAATCACCCCTGTGATGCGGTAGCGTCCCTGCAGGACTGAGCCGGGCTGTAGAGCGCCTTCCCCTTGAGGTTGTTCTGGCAGATTCGAGGATATCTTTCGCGTGTCAACCATCCAGCCTACCCCAAGCGGAAATGAGTTGTGACCATCACCTTGATGGATTGCGGCTCCGTTTGGGGTTATTATAGTGAGGCCCTACCGTTACCGCAATCGCCGTGAAGACACACGCCCGATGTCCTCCAACGCCGCGCCCGCCCCTGTGACCGCCGCCCCGCCAAGCGTGCCATCTGCGCTGCTGGCCCTCTATGTGCACGTCCCCTTCTGCCAGACGCGCTGCACCTACTGCGCCTTCAACACCTACGCGGGCATGGCCGCCCGCATCCCGCCCTATGTGAGCGCCCTCCTGAGCGAGATTCGCCTGGTGGGCAGCGCGGGCGGGCACCCCCCTGCCAGCACCCTCTATTTCGGCGGCGGGACGCCGAGCCAGCTTCCGGCAGAGTTCGTCCGGCAGATCATCCGGGCGTGTGCCCAGTCCTTCGCCCTCGACCCGTCGGCGGAGATTTCATTCGAGGCGAATCCAGGCGACGCGGACGGGGCTTACTTCCGCGCGCTGCGCCAGGCGGGCGTCAATCGGCTGAGCATCGGGATGCAGTCCGCACACGAGCGCGAGCTGCGCTTGTTCGCCCGCCGTCACAACTTTGACGACGTGCGGGCCACCGTGCAGCTTGCCCGGCAGGCGAGCCTCCCCAGCGTCAACCTGGACTTGATCTACGGCATCCCCGGCCAAAGCATGGGCAGTTGGCAGCGCAGCCTGGAAGCAGCCCTGACGCTGGCACCGGATCACCTGTCGCTGTACAGCCTGAGCATCGAGGAGGGCACGCCACTGCACGTCCGGCTGCTCAGCGGGCGCATGGCCGCGCCTGACCCCGACCTGGCAGCGGATATGGTCGAATGGGCGGCGGAGCGTCTGTCCGCTGCCGGGCTGCGCCAGTACGAGATCAGCAATTGGGCCGCGCCGGGGCACGCCTGCCAGCACAACGTGCACGTCTGGCGGAACGAGCCGTACCTGGGCTTTGGGGCCGGCGCGCATGGCTGCGCGGCGCGCGTGCGCTACGAGAACGTCACCAGCCCGGACGACTACATCGCGCGCATCAGCGCCCAGCAGGGGACGCACCTATTTCCGCTATCGGCGGCGACAGCGACGGCGGCTGCCCTGCGCACCGCCGAGGAAATGGCCGACACCATGATCCTGGGGCTGCGCCTGACGGAGGAAGGCATAGACCCGGCGGCCTTTCTCGCTCGCTTTGGCCGGGAGTTGTGGGACGTTTACGGATCGGCGCTCGACCGCCTGTTGGCGCACGGCTTGATCGAGTGCAGCGCCAGCGGCGCCGTCCGGCTGACAAGGCGGGGTCACTTGCTGGGTAACCATGTCTTCAGCGAATTTGTGTAGGGGCCGCCAATGAGAATCTCTCGCTTGAGACTGTGGCTGTGCGGCTGCGCGCTGACCCTGGCCGTCGCTGCTTGTGGCGGGGACAATGATGCCCCCGCCCGCCCACCAGCAAGCACACCGCCAGGGGCCGAAACGCTCACCTACACCGCCCCCTTTGCCATGTTGTCGCCTGTCCTGGTCGGTCTTCAGCGCGACTATGAAGCCCTCTCCGCCGCGCACGACTCCCTGGCGCGCATCTGGGAAGGGCTGGCGAGAGGCGAGCAGGTGCGCTGTGGCGAGTATTCGCTCGTGCCCGACCCGGCGGGCATCAGCGACGAGGGAGGTACTGACTATGCGAACCTGGCCGCCTTGCTGCGTCGCGCCGCCATTGACCTCACCCGAAGCCGCCAGTTGTGGCAAGCGGAGTGTGCGACGGCGCGCCAGACGCCGCCACCTGGCGTGATCAGCGAGGGGTTGCTGGCCGTGCGGGGCGCGGGCGACGCCCTGCGCGAAGCTGGCCCGCTGCTCGCTGCCGTCCAGTGACGCGACAGCTCACAACACGCGCCCGCCGGAGAACGAGACGGCTACTGCACGGGATATAGCGGAGTCTGCTTGAGCGCAGCGATGTTAGCGGCGCCAGCGGCGAACATCGCCACGCGCAACTGTGTGGAGAGTTCCCAGATCAGCTTGTTCACCGCGTCCACCGATTGCGCGGCGGCTTTCAGAAATGGTCCGGCCATGCCGCCCAAGTCCGCGCCCAGGGCGATGCACTTGGCGATGTCCACGCCGTCGCGCAGGCCGCCGCTGGCGAAGATCGGCAGTCCGGGCACCGCCTCGCGCACGTAGCGCAGGCTGTCCACCGTAGGGATGCCCCAGTCGGCGAAGGCGCGCGCGACATTGGCATGTTGGGCCGTCGGCGCGCGGTAATATTCCACCTCTGACCACGACGTGCCGCCGGAACCGGCTACGTCAATGGCGGCCACGCCCGCGTCGGCCAACTGCCGGGCCGCTTGCGGCGAGAATCCCCAGCCCACCTCCTTGGCGACGACCGGCACCTCCAGCTCCCGGCAAATGGCCTCCACCCGCGCCAGCAGCCCGCTGAAGCGGCTGTCTCCCTCCGGCTGCACAGCTTCCTGGAGCGCGTTGAAGTGCAAGATCAGCGCGTCCGCCTGCACGATGTCCACCGCGCGCTGGCACTGCTCAAGGCCGTACCCGTAATTAAGCTGCACCGCCCCCAGGTTGGCGAAGAGCAGAATGTTCGGCGCCACCCGTCGCACCTCGTAGGTGGCCACCAGAGCCGGGTCTTCCAGCGCCGCCCGCAGCGACCCCAGCCCCAGCGCGATCCCGGCGCTCTTGGCCGCTTCGGCCAGCGTCAGGTTGATCTGCCGAGCGCGCTCGGTGCCGCCGGTCATCGAGGAGATGAGCAAAGGGCTGCTCAGCGACTTGCCGAAGATGGCCGTGCGCGTGTCAACCGCCTCCAGGTCTAGCTCTGGCAACGCCTGGTGCATGAAGCGCAGCCGTTCCAGCCCGGTTGTCACGCGCGGAAACTGCACGTTTTCGTCGAGATTGATGCGAATGTGATCGTCTTTGCGCCGCCCGGTGAGCGCAGCCCGCGTAACTTTAGCCATTGGACAGTGTTCCTTAGTCTTGTACACAGTCTGGACAGTCGTCGCGGGACCGTGTAGACTCTACGCCTGGGACAGAGAGTATACCGGGTCCACGAACAAGCTGTTAGGGCTGGGCACTTGGGCGCTGGGATTGCCCC
>DYGW01000115.1 GCA_020724485.1 Thermoflexus sp.
GAAGGTGCAGCAGACGCCGCTGGAGCCGGACGTCGTGGTGACGTGGTGGGACGAGGACGACCGCCTGGTGATCCGCACGAGTACGCAGGTGCCGTTCCACGTGCGGCGCATCCTGGCTCCTGTGCTCGGCCTGCCGGAGAAGCGCATCCGCGTGATCAAGCCGCGCATCGGCGGTGGCTTCGGCGTCAAGCAGGAGGTGCTGATCGAAGACATCTGCGCCCACCTGACCATCGCCACCGGTCGCCCGGTGCGGCTGGAATACACGCGCGAAGAAGAATTCTACGCCAGCCGCTCCCGGCACCCCATGTACCTGACGCTCAAGACCGGCGTGACCCGCGACGGGAAGATCGTCGCCAACCAGATGCGCGTGCTGAGCGATACGGGGGCCTGCGGCGCGCACGCCATGACCGTGGCGGGCAACACCGGCCACAAGGCCATGTCGCTCTACAACGCGCCCAACATCAAGTTCAGGGCGGATGTCGTCTACACCAACACGCCGCCGAGCGGCGCCTATCGCGGCTATGGCGTGCCGCAGGGCTTCTGGGCGGTGGAGCAGCAGATCGAGTGGATCGCGCGCGAGATGGGCTGGGACCCGCTGGAGTTCCGCCTTAACAACGCGATCAAGAGCGGCGACGAGCACCCGGCCAGCAAAGCCTGGAGCGAGGGGCGCGAGGCGGAGCCGGAGTTCATCCAGTCGTGCGGGCTGGCCGAGTGCGTGGAGCAGGGTGCGAAGGCGATCCGTTGGCACGAGCGATTCGGGAATCCCGCCTGGCACCAGGTGCCGGGCAAGCCTCATCTGCGGCGGGGCATCGGCGTTGCGGCGGTGATGCAGGGTACAGCTATCCCTCGTCTGGATATGGGCGCGGCCAGCATCAAGATCAATGACGATGGCTCGTTCAACCTGCTGGTGGGGGCCACCGACCTGGGCACCGGCTCGGATACCGTGCTGACGCAGATGGCGGCGGAAGTGCTCGGCTGCGCGCCGGAGGACTTCATCACCTATTCGTCGGACACAGACTTCACGCCGTTTGACAAAGGCGCGTATGCGTCCAGCACGACCTACATCTCCGGGCGGGCGACGGTGCTCGCCGCCGAGAAGGTCGCCGCGCAGATGCGCGAGGTCGCCGCGCGGATGCTCAACCAGCAGAGCGCGGGCGCTACGCCCGTCGCGCCGGACGATATCGTGCTGCGCGATCGGGCGGCTCACGCGCCGGACGGGCGCAGCGTGACGCACCGCGCGATCGCGCTCAACAGCCTGCACCACGAGCACCAGCAGCAGATCATGGCCACGGCCAGCTATGTCAGCCCGGACTCGCCGCCGCCTTTCGCGGCGCAGTACGTGACGGTGACGCTGGACACCGAAACGGGCCAGTTCACGGTGGACGAGATGGTGATGGCCGTTGACGGCGGCGTGATCGTCAATCCGATGACGGCCAGCGGCCAGATCGAGGGCGGCATGGTCCAGGCGCTGGGCTACGGGCACTGCGAGGAAATGGCCTTCGACGCGGAAGGCCGCATGACCAACCCGCAGTTCGGCCCGTACAAGATATACCGCGCCGACGAAATGCCAGAGATGGGCGTCATCTTCATCGAGACTTACGAGCCGAGTGGGCCGTTCGGGGCGAAAGCCATCGCCGAGATTCCGCTGGACGGTGTTGGGCCAGCGCTGGCTAATGCGCTGTACGACGCCGCCGGAATCCGCATGACGCACGGGCCGCTGCTGCCGGAGCGCGTCTGGCGGGCGCTGCGGGCGCAGGCGAAGGCTGGATGAGCCGAAAGGAGTGCGCGTGAGCGAAGATCGTGCCGTGTTTGAGGCGGCGCTCGCTGCCCAGCAGGACGGGCGGCCCGCCGCGCTGGCTATTGTTGTGGAGACGCAAGGCTCCGTCCCGCGCCAGGCCGGGAGCAAAATGCTGGTCTGGCCGGACGGGCAGATCGTCGGTACGGTGGGCGGCGGGCAGATGGAAGCGTTCGTCATCGCCGAGGCGCAGGCGGCCATGCGCACCGGCGACAGCCGCGTGATCAGCTACGACCTGGCCGATTCACAGTCCGGCGATCCAGGTGTGTGTGGCGGGACGGTGCGCGTCTACGTTGAGCCGCTGCTGCCTCCGGCGACGGTGTTGGTCATCGGCTGCGGGCATATCGGCAAGGCGGTCGCTGAGCTGGCTAAGTGGCTCGGTTATCGCGTGATCGTGGCCGACGACCGGCCCGACTACGCCACGCCGGAGCAGATTCCCGGCATGGACGGGTATCTGACAGTCGCGCCGGGCGATCTGGCGGAGCAGACTCCGATCACGGCGCGGACGTATATCGTCGCCGTGACGCGCGGGCTGATCGTGGACGAGGCGCTGCTGCCCGCGCTGCTGCGCACAGACGCGCCCTACATCGGGCTGATCGGCAGCCGCCGTCGCTGGATGATCACGGCTGAGGCGCTGCGCGAAAAGGGAGTGGCCCAGGCCGATCTTGACCGCGTTCACGCCCCGATTGGGCTGTCCATTGGCGCTGAGACGCCCAAAGAGATCGCCGTGAGCATCCTGGCCGAGATCATCAAGCTCCAGCGCGGCGGCAGCGGCGAGTCACTGCAATGGCCGAGCAGGTCTGCCGAGCCGGTGTGAGCGGGCGAAGAAGACGGTGCTGCGGTGAAAATCCTGGCGGTCAGCGACGTGGTGCAGCCCCAACTGAGCAATCCGGTGTATCTCCGCAGAATCTACGCGGATGTTGATGTCCTGGTGAGTTGTGGCGATATGCCGGCGTTCTATCTGGACTTCATCGGAACGGTGCTGGCGCTGCCGCTGCTGTTCGTGCGGGGCAATCACGACACAAACTACGGCCCTCATCACCCAGGCGGTGACAACCTGCACCTGCGCTTCCTCAAGTTTCAGAAGTGCCTGTTCGTGGGGCTGGAAGGATCGATCCGCTACAACAAAGGTAGCGCCCAGTACACGCAGGGGGAAATGATGATCAACGTCTTGCGCCTGCTGCCGCGCATGGTCGTGCGACGGGCGTGGGCGGGCTACGGCGTGCATGTCCTGGTGGCGCACTCCCCGCCGCGCCATATTCACGACATCCCGGAAGACCATGCCCATCGCGGGTTCAATGCCTTCCGGTTGTTGATGCGCGTTGGGCGGCCCATGTTTCTGCTGCACGGCCATGTGGATACGTGGGATAGGCGCCGCCCCAGGCGGACGGTCTTCGCCGGGACGACGGTGCTCAACGTGAACCCGTATATGGTCGTCGAAGTGCCCTGAGCGGGGAGGTCTGCTTTAGGCAAGTGGTCTCTTCTATGTTAGTATTGCTCTCGCAAGAGCAGTTGGCAGGTAACCGCAAAGGATAGGGTTAGTGCATGTGGCAGAATTACTATAGCGTTACGTCCGTCGAAGAGGCGCTCGACTTGCTGGCGCAGTACGGAGCGCGCGCGCGAGTCGTGGCCGGCGCGACCGACTTGTTGCTGGAGCTGGAACGTGGGGCGCGGGTCGGTGTGGATACGCTGGTGGACATCACCCGTGTGCCCGGCCTGGACCAGATCACAGTACGAGGCGACACTATCCGGCTTGGTCCGCTGGTCACGCACAACCATCTGGTGGGCAGTCGCGTCATCGTTGAGCGGGCGCTGCCGCTGGCGCAGGCGGCGTGGAGCGTCGGCGCGCCGCAGATTCGCAACCGGGGCACTGTGGCGGGGAACGTGATCACGGCCAGCCCGGCCAACGACACGATCACGCCGCTGTGGGCACTGGGCGCGACGGTGACGCTGACCTCGCTGCGCGGCGAGCGCACACTGGATTTCCCAGCGTTCTACAAAGGCGTGCGCCGGACGGCGCTGGCCCCCGATGAGATGCTGACGGCGATCACCTTCCCGGCGCTCGGCAGGCACGAGCGCGGTATCTTCCTCAAGCTGGGGCTGCGCAACGCCCAGGCGATCTCAGTGGTTAATGCGGCGGTCGTGCTCGGCTTCGAGGGCGATGCCGTCACCCGCGCGGTGGTCACGCTGGGCAGTGTGGCCCCGACGATTCTGCGCGTGCCCGTCGTGGAGCAGTACTTGCAGGGTAAGACGCTGACCGTTGAGGTGATCCGCGAGGCGGCGCGCCTGGCCGCGGCAGCGCCCACCCCCATTAACGATGTGCGCAGCGGGGCGGCCTACCGCACGGAGATGTGCCGTGTGCTGATGGCGCGGGCGCTGCGCGCGCTGCGGGCCGGCGCTGAGCGCGATGGCTGGCCGGACGACCCGGCCATGCTGTGGGGCGCTCACCGGGCGACGGTGCAGGAGCCGCTACCGGCGGTAGTCCGCCACGAAGACGATCTCGGCGATACGATTGTCACGACGGTGAACGGCAAGACGTACTCGATCACGGGAGCGTCGAACAAGACGCTGCTGCGCTTTTTGCGCGAGGACGTGGGACTGACCGGCACCAAAGAGGGCTGCGCCGAGGGCGAATGTGGCGCGTGCACCGTGTACCTCGACGGCGTGGCGGTGATGGCCTGCCTGGTGCCCGCGCCGCGCGCGCATGGCGCGCAGATCACGACGGTTGAGGGGCTGGCGGCGGAGGACGGGACGCTGCACCCGTTGCAGCAAGCTTTTGTGGACATGGGCGCTGTCCAGTGCGGCTATTGCACGCCCGGCTTCCTGATGTCCGGCGTGAAGCTGCTGGAGGAGCATCCCCACCCGACGCGCGCGCAGATCGAGCAGAGCATCACCGGCAACCTGTGTCGCTGTACAGGGTACTACAAGATCGTGCAGGCATTCGAGCAGGCCGCCCAGGGGGACAGAGTCTGAGTCAAGACTCGGGGTAGGGGGCAGGGCCGCGCGTGGCGGGAGGAGCGGGCGATGAGCAGATATGTGTCTCAAAAGCGGGAGCGGCGCACGAGCCGCTGGCTGCCGGTCATCGGCCTGATCCTGGCGGCGCTGCTGGCGGTAGTGTCGTATCTGGTCGCTTTCCCGCTGGTCGAGTTGGGTCGCGATCAGAGCCAGACCATTGACGATGCCTATGCCGATCTGCGCGAGCAGTTCGCCGGCTATGACTGGTATGTGGACAACGCGCGCTATCACGGCAACAATATCGTCGAGATACTCGTCGCCATGGTGCTGTGGCTGGTTTTGATGGGTCTGGCGATGCTGGCTGTCGGCGTTGCCGTCTACGGTACCGATCCAGAGCGCCGCGCGTGGAGGCAGATGGGGCCTCCCCCGGCCAACAGGAAAGCTGTCGTCAAGCAGCTCAAGAAAGACCTCAAAGAGGTGAAGCGGCAGGAGCGGGAATTCAAGCGCAAGAAACACTAGGCGGGCGGTCGCCTGGGGGGCTGATTCGGGTTTGTGTGACGGGGTCTTGAGTCCGGAGTCGTCAGATGGTCCTGTGTTCCAGCCTGAGACTCCCGACTCAGCATCCGCCGACTGCAGCGATGGCGCGCCAATGCCTTGATTTCTCCGCGGCGTGATTACGTGGCAAGGAGTGTAGAGAAGCAGTGAGCGGAAAAGAGTTAGTGATCGGCCAGAGTGTGCGCCGCCTCGATGCTGTGGGCAAGGTCATCGGCAAGACCGCGTACCCTGGCGATATTGACATAGAAGACCAGTTGTGGATGAAGATTCGCTTTGCGGATCGCGTCCATGCGCGCATCACAGCCATCGACACGAGCGAAGCCGCAGCCTATCCCGGCGTGGTGGCGGTATTCACGGCTAAGGATGTGCCGGTCAACGAGTACGGGCTGATCATGCCCGATCAGCCGGTGCTGTGCGGGCCGGGCAGCGCCAAAGAGGGCGCGGACATCGTGCGCTGTGTCAGCGACCAGGTCGCGCTGGTTGTGGCTGACAGCGAGGCGGCGGCGGCCGAAGCAGCCAGGTTGATTGACATCACCTATGAAGACCTGCCGGTTGTCGCCGACCCGGAGGAGGCGCTGAAAGAAGGTGCTCCCCAGCTTCACGCCCACGCCCAGGGTAACGTGCTCGTTCACTACCGCATCCGTCATGGCGATATGGCGGCGGGCTGGGCGCAGGCTGACGTAGTGGTGGAGGGCGAATATCGCACGGGCGCTCAGGAGCACGCCTATCTCCAGCCAGAAGCCGGATTGGGCTATATTGACGAAGAAGGTCGCGTCACGGTGGTGGTGGCCGGGCAGTGGGTGCACGAGGATCAGGAGCAGGTGGCCCATGCCCTGAGGCTGCCCGAAGAGCGCGTGCGCATCATCTATCCGGCCATCGGCGGCGCATTCGGCGGGCGCGAGGATATGTCCGTCCAGATCGTGCTGGGCCTGGCCGCGTGGAAATTGCAGCGCCCGGTCAAGATCATCTGGAGCCGCGAGGAATCGATCATCGGGCATCACAAGCGGCACCCCATGACCATCCGGGCAGAGTGGGGCGCGACGAAAGAGGGCAAGCTGGTCGCTGCCGAGGCGGAAATCATCGCCGACGCTGGCGCGTATGCCTATACGTCCACCAAAGTGCTGGGCAACGCGCACCTGATGGTCTGCGGCCCCTATGTCATCCCCAACGCCCAGATTGACAGCTACGCCGTCTATACCAACAACGTGCCCAATGGCGCGTTCCGGGGCTTTGGCGGGCCGCAGGGCGCTTTTGCTGCCGAAGGGCAGATGAACAAGCTGGCCGAGGCGCTGGGTATGGACCCGGTCGCATTGCGCGCCATGAACGTGCTCAGGGACGGCAGCATCACCGTCGTTGGCTCCCCGCTGCCGCCCGGCGTCACGTTGGATCGCGTGCTGGCCGACGGTGCGGTGCAGAGCGGCTACTGGAAGCATACGGGCGGGGAATGGAAGCGCCTGCCTGTTGCGCAGCCGGCGGACCCGGCCAAGCGGCGCGGAGTCGGAATGGCGATGGGCTTCAAGAATGTCGGTTTCAGCTTCGGCGCGCCCGAACAGAACTGGGCGACCGTTGAGTTGCACGGCTCTACCGAGATCGAGCGCGTGGTGGTGCACGAGGCGGGCGCCGACGTAGGCCAGGGGGCGCACACCGTCTTCGTGCAGATGGCCGCAGCAGCGGTCGGGGTGCCAGTGGAGAGGGTTGAGCTTGTCGGTCACGACACGGCGCACACCGGCAATTCGGGCAGTTCGTCCGCCTCGCGCATGACCTTTATGGCTGGCAACGCGATCAAGGGAGCGGCAGAGCTGGCGCTGGAGAAATGGCGGGCCGAGGAGCGTCCGGCGATTGCCACCTACCAGTACCGCCCGCCCAAGACCACTCCCTACGATCCGCAGACGGGGCGCAGCGAGCCGAACTTCGCCTACGGCTATATGGCGCAGTTCGTCGAGGTCGAAGTGGATGTTGAGACCGGGCACGTGCGAGTGGTGCGCGTGGTCTCGGCGCACGATGTCGGCAAGGCGATCAACCCGCACCTGATCGAGGGACAGGTGGAGGGCGCGGTCGTCCAGGCACTGGGGTACGCCGTCATGGAGAACCTGGTGACCAAAGACGGCCGCATCCTCAACCCCACCCTGTCAACGTACCTGATTCCGACGATCTGGGATATTCCAGAGGAGACGAAGTCGGTCATCCTCGAATACGCCGATCCGCGCGGCCCCTGGGGGGCGCGCGGTATGGCCGAGATGCCCATCATCCCCCTCGCTCCCGCCATTGCGGCGGCGGTGCACGACGCGACCGGAGTGTGGTTTGACCGCATTCCGCTGACGCCGGAGCGAGTGGTGGCCAAGCTGCGCGAGAAGGGCCTCGGTGTTATTTAGCCGCGTTTCCGTGATCGTCCGGGGCGGGGGTGACCTCGCTTCGGGTGTGGTCTACCGGCTGATGAAGGCGGGCTTTCCGGTGCTGGTGATCGAGCTGGAACGCCCGCTTGCCATCCGGCGGGCCGTCGCGTTTGCTTCGGCGGTGTTCGAGGGCAGCGTCACGGTCGAGGGCGTCACGGCGCGGTGCGTTGCCCATCCCGGCGAGATAGCCCAGGTGCAGGCTGCTGGTGAGGTGCCGGTGCTGGTTGACCCCGGCGGGGCGAGCATTCGCGCGCTGCGCCCGGCGGTCGTGGTGGACGCGCGCCTGGCCAAGCGCAACCTGGGCACGGCGCGCGCGGACGCGCCGCTGGTCATTGGGCTGGGGCCGGGCTTCACTGCTGGTGAGGACTGTCACGCGGTCATCGAGACGAACCGGGGGCACTATCTGAGCCGGGTGATCTGGCAAGGGGCGGCGGAGCCGGACACCAGCAGGCCGGGCAGCGTCCAGGGGCGCGCGCTCGACCGCGTGCTGCGCGCGCCGTGCACGGGCACGGTCGTGCCGCTGGCGGCGATTGGCGACGCCGTGCGCGCGGGCGACGTGCTGGCCACGGTCAGCGGAGAGGCAGTGCGCGCGCCGTTCGATGGCGTGTTGCGCGGGCTGATCCACCCCTCTGTTCCAGTCAGGGCGGGGCTGAAGATCGGCGATGTAGACCCGCGTGGCGCGCGCGAGCACTGCTTCACCATCTCCGAGAAGGCGCTGGCGATTGGCGGCGGCGTGCTTGAAGCGATCTTGAGCGCGCCGCAGCTTGTCCCGCTGCTGCACGCAAGCATTCCTCCCGGCGATCCTCCCGTTTGGCCGCCAGTGAAATGAGCGCGCTCTATGCTGCTGCGTGAGGCGCTGCGCGTGCAGCGCGGCGACGTGGTGTCTTTTGTGGGGGCTGGCGGCAAGACGGCGGCTCTGTTCCGCCTGGCGGCGGAGCTGCGCGCTGAGAGCTGGCGCGTGCTGGCGACGACGACGACGCGCGTGGCCTCGTATGAGGTCGCCCAGGCACCGGCGGCTGTGCAGGTAACCGGCGCGGTGACTTCCGGGCACATCCGCGACCAACTGGGCGAGCATAGTTTTGTATTCCTCTACGCGGCGGGCGACGCCGAAAACGCGCACAAAGTCGTCGGGCTGCCGCCCGCTGCCATAGCTGGCCTGATCGATTCCGTGAATTCCGACGTGCTGCTGATCGAAGCCGACGGCGCGCGGCGGCTGCCGTTCAAGGTGCCGCGCGCGCACGAACCGGTGATCCCGCCTGAGACGACGCTGGTGGTGCTGGTGGCCGGTGTGGATGCGCTCGACCAGCCGCTCGATGAGGCGCACGTCTACAATGCGGCCCGGCTGTGCGACCGCTATGGATTCGTCGAAGGTGAGCGGCTGATCCCGCCCTGGATGGCTGTCGCCCTGCGCGACCCGGAGCTAGGGCTGCGCGGCGTGCCGGACGACGCGCGCGTCTGCGTGCTACTGAACAAGACGCCCGGCAAAGGGTACGTCCATCGCCGCGCTCGGCGCGTGGCCCAGCTTGTGCTGCGCTCAGCGCGCATCGAGGCGGTGGCGCTGGGCGCGATGCAGTCGCCCGGCGAGCCGGTCTGGGAGGTGCAGCGGCGCGTGGCGGCGATTGTGCTGGCCGCCGGGGAGTCGGCGCGGATGGGGCAGCCCAAGCCGTTGCTGCCCTGGGACCGAGGGCAGACGGTCATCGAGGTAATTGTGGCCCGGCTGGTGGCGCTGCGCCTGGCCGAGATCGTCGTCGTGACTGGGCACCGGGCCGAAGATGTCGCGCGGGCGGTGGAATACCTGCCGGTGCGCGTGGTGCATAACCCGGATTACCGGCAGGGAGAGATGATCTCCTCAGTGCAGGCGGGGCTGCGTGCGCTGCCGCAGGAAATCGCGGCGTGCCTGATGGTGATGGGCGATCAACCTGCACTGAGCGCATGCGTGGTTGACCAGGTGTTGCTGGCTTACGGGCACGGGCGCGGCGAGATCATCGCCCCGGTGTATGAAGGCCGGCGCGGGCATCCGGTGTTGTTCGACAGCCGCTATTGGCCGGAATTGCTGGCCCTGGAAGCGGGCGCGCCGCGCGACGTGATCGCCCGCTACCCCGACCGGCTGCACCTGGTGCCGGTGGACGATGACAGCATCTTACGCGATATTGACACCCCGGAACAGTACCGCCGCGAGCGCCGCCTGGCCGGGCTGGAATGACGCTTTGCTCATCCTAGCGAGGTGAGGTCTCGACGGCACCCGCGCCAATCGGCGTGGGAGTGGGCGGCGGATCGCTGATATGGATTGTCACCTCGCACAGGTGACGCATGGTCTGGGTAGTGTCGAAGACAGTCAGGCGGAAGCGGTACTCGCCATTGGCGAAGTTGATCGGGTAGAAATCGCCCAGCGGCCCGTCAATGACCGGAACCGAATAATCGCCGATGGGCGCGAATTCTGCGCCTGCGACGGCAGGCTTCAACTCAAAGCGATAGAACGCGAAATCGCTGGTATTGGCCGTGCCCCAGAAGGTCGTCGTCTCGAAGATGAGCTGGCCGTTGCCCGGCACCAGCAGCCAGGCGTTGTCGCGGGGACAGCCTGCAATCTGCGGCGCGCCGGGGATGATGGTGCCGACGGGTGTGGCGGTCGGCATAGGGGTGGCGAACACGGCTGGCCCAGAGAGCGCGCCGCCGCCCGCGTCGAGGGCGATGGGCGGGTTCGGCGCGGGCGTGCTGGTCACGAAGCGCGCCAACCCCTGCACCGGCCCGCTTTGGGGGCTGGTGCGCAGATCGCGGATGGTGGGCGCCATCACGCTGGTGATGGCCCACACGCCGACCATGATCTCGATCAGCAGCCCGCCAAAGGTGATGGCCGTGGCCTGGCGCACCAGGGCGTGCTCGCGCTCCAACTTGAACTGGGCGACCGCCAACTCGCGGCGGGCCTGCTGCAACCGGAAGGCCATCAGCAGGATGCCCGCCGCGCAGAGGATGTACAGCCCAAAGGAGATGCGCTCGACAAAGAAGACGACGCTAGTCATGCTCCGGCGCGTTTTCTATCTCGCCAGGGTCTAACGGCGGTAGCTCGCGCAGCACTCCACGCAGGAGGGTGGCGAGGCGGGGCACGATTTGCTTGCCCGCGCGCAGCACGTCCTCATGACTGACCTCTTGCTGGGCGGTGGTGCTGTCGAGCGAGATATTGGTGATGCTGGAAAAGCCGAGCACGCGCATTCCCGCGTGACAGGCCACCAGCGCTTCGGGCGCGGTGGACATGCCGACGGCGTCGCCACCCCAGGCGCGGAACAGGCGCACTTCCGCTGGCGTCTCAAAGGCAGGGCCGGACAGCG
Source organism: Thermoflexus sp. (assembly GCA_020724485.1). Classification (GTDB taxonomy): domain Bacteria; phylum Chloroflexota; class Anaerolineae; order Aggregatilineales; family Aggregatilineaceae; genus UBA2029. Next base: position 11,022 of record DYGW01000115.1, read on the forward strand.
AGACGTACACCCCCTCGCGCAGCGTGAAGCCGTGCTGGGCGGCGACCCGGTGCGCCAGCGCCCGCAACTGCCGGCTGTAGGTGTGGGTATGAACCGGAAAGCGCGGGCCAAACATCCCCAGGTTAGGCCCGTGCAGCGGGTTTGTCCCAGAGAAGCCCGCCGGGAAAATGTGATCCTCGATAACCATGATGTCGCCCGCAGAAAAACTCCGGTTCAGCCCGCCCGCCGCGTTGGTCAGGATGAGCGTGTCAATGCCCAACAAGCGCATGACGCGCACCGGTAGCGTGACCTGGGCCAGGCTGTAGCCCTCATAGAAGTGGAGGCGGCCCTGCATGACCAGGACCGAACGCCCCTCCAGCGTGCCGCCTACCAGTTTGCCAGCGTGCCCTTGCACTGTCGCGCGCGGCCAATGGGGAATTTCCTGGAAGGGGATCGCCTGCGCCCCCTCGATCTCGTCTACGAGCGGCCCCAGGCCAGAGCCTAGCACCAGGCCGACCTCTGGCGCGACGCTGAGGCGCGCGCGGATATGCTCAGCGGCTTCGCGGTAATGGTTCTCAGGAATCCCGTGAGTCTGCTCCATGTATGAGTCTCCCTGGGGCAAGGGCTTCATCTGCCCTTAAGGATCGCAGGGATTGTAACACTTAACCGGCGTCCCGCACACCTGGATGGGCAGCCGTTGGGTCCACGAACAAGTCGTGAACGTGTTTGTCCCCCCCCCCCCCCCCCCCTCCCCCCCCC
>DYGW01000001.1 GCA_020724485.1 Thermoflexus sp.
ATCTTCGGCGAAATGGATTTGCCACTGAAAGACACTCGTGACCGGGCGTTTGACCAGGCCAACGACATTGCCGAGCAAGTAGGGTATGTAGCCCGTAGGGTAGGAGATAACGGGCTTGAGGTCTGGGGACATGACGAAGACGAACATTTCCTCGTCACCTACGACAACCCCAACAGGCAGATACTCGATGTTGTGCCTATAAAAACAGAGGAACCACGTCCCGTACCCCCAGGTCTGCAATTGATGACTCAGGAGATCCAGGGACAGATGCCGGAACTTGGAGCCAATGAAGAGATAGGGCTTGAGGCGCTGGCCCGCGTCAAATACTTCACACCGGATTCCAATTGGACCTGGTACGCTTCTGAATTTGACGGTGAGGACCTGTTTTTTGGCCTGGTTATCGGGTTTGAAATTGAACTGGGGTATTTTTCCCTTCGGGAACTGCAACAGACACGTGGACCGATGGGGCTACACATTGAGCGCGATTTGTACTATGAACCAAGAAGCCTGCGCGAGTTACGGGACCAGCACCGGCGCGAGCGCGGCGAATAGCACGCCGACACTTTATGTCTCATGAACGACCAACACCATCGCCGCGACCAGGTGCCCCAGCGAGCGCACCGGGATCACGTCAATGTCAGGGACAAGCGCGGCTTGCGGCGCGTCTTCTTCTGGCACGAAGATACACTCGTACCCTTCGAGCCAGGCGCGGTGAGTGATGGGCAGAATCCCGCTGACATGGCGCACGGATCCGTCCAGCGATAGCTCGCCGACGAAGACAGTTCCCGTCAGCGCGGCCAACGGCACCTGATCAGTAGAGGCCAACACGCCGACAGCCATCGGCAGGTCGTAGGCGGGGCCTTCCTTGCGCAGGCTTGCCGGGGCCAGGTTGACGGTATAGCGTTTGTTGGGAAACTGGAGGCCGCTATTGCGGATGGCGGCGCGGACGCGCTCGCGACTCTCCTGTACCGCCGTATCGGGCAGCCCGACGACCGTGAAAGCGGGCAGCGAATTGGGGTTGTAGTCAACCTCTACCTGGACGATCTCACCATCAAGGCCGACTACGGCGCACGAATAGGCTGTCGAGAGCATACATCACTCGCGCTGTGTGTGTAACGGGACAAGACTCTGCGCTGATCAGTATACCCCAAATGGGCAAGTCCGCCTCGGCGGGCGCGGAGCGCGTCACGGTATGGAGTCGGGGTCCTTCAGAACGTCAGCCTCGGCCAGGTACCGCTGGCGGATGGCATGGGTCGCGGCGTACTGACCAGGTTCGAGCGCGCGCCAGAAATCGCCCGGCTCGGCGATGGCTCCGTGCATCAGGCTGGCGTAACGCTGTAACCAGGCGAAGAAGACAGCATCGCCCAGGGCGAGACGCATCTCGTGGAGCATCCGTGCGCCCTGCAAGTAGACCGCGTTGATGTACGGGCGCGGCCCTTCGAAGGTCGTGACCGGCACATCCACGTAGCCCGACGGGGTGTAGCTGTTGACGCGGAAGGCCCACCACCAGTCCACCAGGTCGGGATAGTAGTGCTCGTAAAAGATCAACTCGCTGTAGGTGGCGAGCGCTTCGTCCAGGTAGGGATCACGGCTCTGGTCATTGCCCACCGCCGCGTACCACCATTGGTGCGACACCTCGTGAGCGGTGATGAGGGTCAGCCAGTCGTTGGCCGTGCCGCCCCACGTGCGGAACCAGGACTCGCTCACGAACACCAATCCGCTGAACTCCATCCCGTCCGGAAAGTCGCCCTCCACAACGACCATGCGCGGGAAGGGATAGGGGCCAAAGCGCGTCTCGAACAGATCAATCGCGTTGGCCGCTGTGTGCAGGGCGTAACGCGCGGTCTCTAGCGAACCTCCGGCGGAGTCGCCGACCGTGAACACCTCGACAGGGATGCCATTCGCTGTAGACGTGGTGAGGAGGTGGAACTGGTCTGAGACAGAGAGGCTAACATCGCGGCCACCGCACAGTTCAAAACACCACGATTGCGCGTCTGGGCGGGAGAAGGTTCCGGGGCCGGCCACACGCAGCCCGTCGGGGCCGTTTTCGACGCGCAAGGTCACCGCATAATCTGCCGAGCGCAGCACAAAGGACTCGCCAATCGGCCACTGCTCGCGCACGATCCAGCCGTTGCCCTCACGGTAGGCGGGGATTTGTGGGAACCACAGGCCGAGGTTGATCTGGCGCGCGCTGTATCCCAGGTAGCCCGTGTGCCCGTGCCGGTACCCCTGCCGGATGGGTTGGAGTGCCAGCGAGAATTCCAGGCTAACCTGCGCCGCACTGCCTGGCTCCAGCGGGGCCGGTAGGAGGATGATGATCTGCGAGTCGCGCAGGATATAGTCGCGCAGGGGTGGCCCGTCGCCAACGGCTACGCGGGTCAGCGTGAAGTCGCCTAAATTGATAACGCCCGGAATAGCCAGCACAACTGGGTCGAGCACCTGGCCGGTGTCGTTGGTGAACGCAACTTGCTGCATCACCCGCACCGTGCGCGCCGACCAGTCCAGCACAGCATCAACCGTGTAGACAACACTGCTCGCGCCGCACGCAGGCCCGCCAGGTAGCAACTCAGCGGGCGGCGTTGGGGTGGGCGTCGCTTGCGGCGGTCGAGCGGCAACGGTGATCACCTGGCTGGCACCCAGTGTAGTGGCAAGCGTGACCGGTTGGGGCAGGGGCGAGCCGGTGCGCACGGGTGGCTCAGGGGCGCACGCGGCCAGATAGAAGAACATCGTCGCCAGCGCGCACAACCTGGCACCAGGGAAACATGGGTTCATAAGCGGCATCCTCGTGACAATCATACCGCCGGAGCCACGCGGCGGCCACCGGGCAGGGGCACGCTTTCCCTGCGGCCAGCAGGCGTTGGCCGGGCGCGCGTTCGGCGGGAGCGCGGGCGCACGCTATAATCTACTTGGCTTAGAGACAGCAACCGGAACCAAGCGCGGAGCAATCGAGTGGCCGACCAGATTCGTACCGACGAGATAAGCGCCATTGACAGGGCCGCTGGCGCACGACCGAAGCGGCGTCCCGAATGGATCAAGGTTCGCGCGCCGAGTGGCGAGACCTATGAGATGGTGCGCGGCCTGATGCGCAGCAAGCAACTGCACACAGTCTGCGAAGAGGCGATGTGCCCCAACCTCGGCGAATGCTGGGGCGCTGGCACGGCGACGTTTCTCATGCTTGGCGACACGTGTACGCGCTCGTGCCGTTTCTGCGACATCAAGACGGGGCGACCGGCCCCGCTGGACTGGCAGGGACCCAACGGGATCGCGCAGTCGGTGAAGGCGATGAATTTGCGCCATGTGGTCATCACCAGCGTCAACCGCGATGAGCGGCCCGACGGCGGCGCGCCGATCTTTGCCATGGTCATCCGGCGCATACGCCAGGTACAGCCAGGGTGCAGCATCGAAGTGCTGATCCCCGACTTCAAGGGCAGCCGCGACGCGCTGAAGATCGTCATGGACGCTCAGCCGGAGATTCTCAACCACAATGTCGAGACGGTTCCGCGCCTGTTCCGCCAGGTTCAGCCGCAAGATCACTACGAGTGGGCCGAGGCGACACTGCGCAATGCCAAAGAGATGGATCCGCTGGCGCTGACCAAGAGCGGCATCATGGTTGGGCTGGGCGAGACGTTCGACGAGGTTGTGGCGGTGATCGAAGACCTGGCATCCTGGGACGTGGACATTCTGACCATTGGGCAGTATCTCCAGCCGAGCAAGAAGCATATGCCCATTGATCGCTACTACCGCCCGGAGGAATTCTCCGAACTGAAGCGCATCGGGCTGGAACTGAGCTTCAAGTGGATCGAGTCCGGCCCGTTGGTGCGCAGCAGCTATCACGCTGAGCAGCAGGTGCGCCAGCTTTCGCAACGCTACCAGTTCCGGCTGCGCGGCGAGCATTAGGGTGGCCGGAACACAGCAAGCACCGGAGCGATCCGGCGCTTTTTGATTCGTGTGGTGGGCGGGCCAGGGGATTACGTCTCGATGATCTTGTCGTCAATGAGCTGTTGCTGCACGCGCTGCCCGCGCGGGTCGAAGGCGAAGTATGGCGCGTGAAGCTGGAACTCCATGTCGAGCATAGCGCGACCAGCACGGTTCTTCTCGACGGTGAAGACCACCCAGTCACGATACTGGCGGGCCTGGTACGGGTTAAAGGCGACGTGTTCCTTTGATAGGATATGGTATTTGTTGTTCATGATGATGGCGATGTCGCACTCGTAGTCGAGCGCCGAACTGCCCCGCAGGTGGAACAGATGCAGCCGGTTGGCCTTCAGCCCTTCGCGGTCGGCGGCGACGATGGCCCACACCGGTACGCCCAGCGCCAGTGCGATGTCTTTCAGCCCCTCGACCACGATGGTCACTTTCTCCGCCTCGTCAGTTGCTCGCTCCGGGTGGATGGCGACCTTCTGCAAATAGTCCACGAAGACGCTCACATTGCCGCCAGTGGCATCGCACAGGCGGGCGGTCATCTCGCGGATGGCGCGCAGAGTGGTCACAGCGGGGCTGGCCTTGACCAGGATGAGCCGGTCGGCGTAGCGGTTCATGCGCGCCAGGGCCATCGCCGTCTTGGCGTTCTCGCGCAGAATAGTCTGCAACGAGCCGCCGCCGTCGGCCCCACCGCGCAGGGTGCTCTTGGCCCGTTCAGCAATGATGATGTCGTATAAGTCCTTGAGGCGCACCCCGTTCTTCAGATCGATCTCCGGCGGGTTGATGCTCTCCAGACACAGCAGCCGATTCATCAGATGGGTTTCGGTGTGTTCGTAGGAGAGATAGAAGGCGAACTGACCACTGCGCATAGCGATGTTGCGGGCGATTTGCAGCGTGGCAATGGTCTTGCCGATGCCCTGGGCACCGCCCAGCAGCACCAGTTCGGTCTTGCGCAGGCCGCCGCCGATCATACCGTCGAGCGGGTCGAAGCCGGTCGGGAGCGGGACGTATTCGGTCAGATCGCCGCGCACGACCATGTCGTTGGCCTCAGACATCACCTGGGCCAGGGTGCGCGGCATATGGGCTGCATTGCGGTTGCTGCGGCTGCGCGCAGTCACGCGCGGCTGGCGCGGAGCGCTGCCGGGCGTGCTGTCTCCCTCGGCTACGCGCTGCTGAGCCGGGTCTTGCCCTCGCGGGCTGGTAGCCGGTCGATCTGCCATGTCATCGTGGAATCGTCGTGTAGACATATCCCGTTCTTCCCCTCTCGGACTCCCAGGCTAATCTGATTTTACTGCCGGGCGAAGTTCTGCGCAATTCGCCTGAGATCGAGCGACGCGCACTTTTGAGGACATTGTCACGTCACTGGAGAGCGGCGTCCCTGCTTTTGCACGCAAGGACAGCCACCTGGCCCCGCGAACAGACCTGGGTTTGTGCTATACTCCATCTAAGCGAGACCAGGCACAGTCTGTCATTTCCCGCGGGGTTGTAATGAGCACGCTCACTGCTGACGAACAAGAAATCTCTTCATCGCCAGACTTGCGGGACCCCAAGCTGTACATCAACCGCGAACTGAGTATGCTGGAGTTCAACTACCGGGTTCTGGAAGAGGCGCTTGATCCCAGCATCCCGCTCTTGGAGCGCGTCAAGTTCCTGGCGATTTTTGCTAACAACCTGGACGAGTTCTTCATGATCCGGGTGTCGGGCTTGCGCGAACAGGTGGCTGCGGGTGTGATAGAGACTCCAGCTGACGGCCTGATGCCTGCCCAACAGCTTGCGGCCATCCGCAAGCGGCTGCTGCCCATGCTGGAGACGCAATACCGGTGCCTGCACGACGAGATTATCCCGAAGCTGCGGCAGCACAAGATCAGCGTGGTTCCCTACCAGAGCCTGCCGGAAGAGTACAAGGAGGCGCTGCGCCTGTTCTTTGAAAGCGAGATTTTCCCGGTGCTCACCCCGCTGGCAGTTGATCCGGGCCGCCCGTTCCCCTTCATCTCCAACCTGAGCCTGAACCTGGCCGTCCTGCTGCTGGACCACAACCAACAGCAGCGATTCGCGCGGGTGAAGGTGCCCCAGGCTCTGCCGCGCCTAGTCCCCGTGCACGAAATGGCCCGCCGCTACGCCGGATTGCGCGTAGGCAAACACAAGCAGTTTGTGTTCCTGGAAGAGATCATTGCTGCTAACCTGGGCGCCCTGTTCCCAGGGAGCCAGATTCTGGAGGCTCACCCGTTCCGGGTCACGCGCAACGCCGACATGGAAATTGAAGAGGACGAGGCATCTGACCTGCTGGAGACGATTGAGGCCGGGGTGCGACAGCGGCGCTTTGGGCGCGTGGTGCGCCTGGAAGTGCAAGAGGATATGCCTCAGTACTTGCTCGATCTGCTCAAGGCGCACCTCAATATCGAGCGGTCGGACATTTACCAGTTGCCCGGCCCCCTGGGGTTGAGCCAGTTGTTTGAGCTGGCCAGCCTTGATGTGCCGGCCCTGCGCGACACGCCGTATATTCCGGTGATCCCCGACGTTCTGAGCCAGGCAGACGACATCTTCTCCGTGTTGCGCGAACAGGATGTGCTGCTCTACCATCCCTACGACTCGTTTCTGCCGGTCATTCAGTTCTTTCGGCAGGCAGCACACGACCCAAAAGTATTGGCGATCAAAACGACGCTGTACCGGGTGGGCATCAACTCCCCGATTGTGAACGCGCTGCTCGAAGCGCAGGAGAACGGCAAGCAAGTGGCAGTGCTCGTTGAGCTAAAAGCGCGCTTTGACGAGGAGAACAATATCGTCTGGGCGCGTAAGCTGGAGGCACAGGGCGTTCATGTGGTGTACGGCTTGCTCGGCCTAAAGACGCACTGTAAGGTGGCGCTGGTGGTACGGCGTGAGGACGACGGTCTGCGGCGCTACGTACATTTGAGCACAGGGAACTATAACGCAACAACCGCCCGCATCTATACTGACATTGGGCTATTGACCAGCCGCCCCGACATTGGGACGGACGCCAGCGAGCTATTCAACCGCCTGACGGGGTACGCCCCTGGTGCCACATACAACAAACTGCTCGTGGCCCCCGAATATCTGCGCGAGCAATTTGAGCAGTTGATCTGCCGTGAGATCGGCCATGCCAGGGCCGGGCGCGAAGCGCGCATGATCCTCAAGATGAACGCGCTGGTGGACGCCAAGCTGATCCGGTTGCTCTACGAGGCGTCCATAGCGAACGTGAAGGTTGACCTGTTGGTGCGCGGCATTTGCTGCCTGCGCCCTGGCATCAAGGGGGTTAGCGAGAATATTCGCGTCACCAGTGTGGTGGGGCGATTCCTGGAACATCCCCGCATCTATTACTTCGCCAACGGCGGCCACCCGGAGATTTACATGGGGAGCGCCGACCTCATGCCGCGCAACCTGGATCGGCGCGTCGAGACAATCTTCCCTGTAGAAGACGAGCAGATCAAAGTTCGGCTGCTCGATGAAGTGCTACGCATCTCGATGATGGACAACGTCAAGGCGCGCGAGCTACAGCCAGACGGCACGTACAAGCGGTTAGCCCCTGGCGACGGCGAGGCCCCCCTTGACAGCCAGACCTGGTTCATGGAGCGGGCGCGGTCGAGTTATTCCGCTTCTGGGTAGATCGTCAGCGTGTGCCCATTCGTGACAAACTCGACGGTGCCATGCCGGTTGGTGTGATAGAGCCGTGCGTTGGCTGCTTCCAGACGTTCTATAGTCGCCGTACCCGGCAGGCCGGCCCGGTTGCCAGTGCCGACCATCACAACTGCCACCTGAGGATGCACGGCGGCGAGGAATCCGGCAGGGTTTGCCTTGTCGCTGCCATGCGCTGGCAGCAAGGCAACGGTGCTGCCGAGATACTCCCCGGAGTCCAGTAGCTCCCCGACTGCCGCAGACGAGAGTCCCGGCGCGACCAGGAACGTGGCCTGGCCGAAGGTGATCCGCAGCGCCAGGGCGACATCGTCAGGATCGTCGTCCAGGATAGGGGGCTGCTGGGGATGGATGACATCGATCAGCAGGCCATCGTCGGTGAGAATCTGCTGGCCGGCTGCTAGGGTGAGCGTCTGAATACCCTTGCTGGCGAGGTGCTCGGCGAGCGCTTCCGTGACACTGTTCTGCTGAGCGTGGCCGTTGGTAGCGAGGAGACCAGCGTCATAGTGGGCCAGCAGCGCGGGCAGCGCACCAATAGCGGAGGGCGTGGGCTGGGTGACGATCACCAGGTCGAGCGCGCGATCCCAGGCGGGCAGCGCATCGCCAACTGCCTGGCGCAGCCGGCTGGGATTTGGCCCGCCGTCGAGCAGAATCTGCGCTCCGCGCGGCGACTGGATTAGAACAGCGTGGCCATGCCCAATGTCCAGAAACCAGACATGCAGCTTGCCGTCGGGCTGGGTCAGGGCCGTGTACCACACCGCGACGCATACCACACCAGCAGCCAGCAACGCAGTCCCCGTCTTGAGGCGGCGGCGCAAGCTGCCCAGCAGCGCCGCCCGGTCTTCAGGGTGCATCAAGCGCAGCCAGCCAACCCCGAAGAGTAAGAGGTAGAAGCCCCGCACGGCTGATGATGCGACTGAGACATTGACTGAGGCCCACGAGAAATCAGCCAGCCGCCGGACTACGGCAAGCGTGTACGCCAGCGGAAGCCAGACGCTCCAGGCCAGTATGTTGCCCAGGGGTGCGGCAACCATACCAGTGACGAGCGTCAACCATCCGAAGATCATAATGTAAGGCTGGACGGACACCACCAGCGCATTAGCAAGTAGCGAGGCAATCGAAACGCTCCCGAAGTAGATCATCGCCAGCGGCGTGGTGGCGACCTGGGCTGCCAGGCTGATCGCCACCGGCTCGGTCAGCCAGCCGGTAACCTTGCGGGCTGTTTCACCAGGCAGCAGCAAACGCAACCCGGCTTCAAGCGCGTGGGTGAAGCCATCACCGAGTAGGACGAGACTCGCAGTGGCGGCTGCGCTGAACTGGAAGCCAACGTCCCACAAAATGGCCGGGTTGTGGAGCGACATCAGCCAGATGGCAAAAGCCAGCGAGGTGATGCCGTGCGCCTTGCGCCCGGTCTGTGCGGCGAACAGAGCCAGGCAGCCCATGATCGCCGCGCGCACCACGGTCGGGTCGCCGCCCACGAGCGCGGTGTAAGCTGCCACGCTGGCGACTGTAGCCAGCCGCGCTCGCCGGATGCCGAGCAGGGGTGTCAGCAGGCTCAGCACAACCTTCATGACAATGATCAGGTTGGAACCGGAGATGGCGATGATATGCGCGGTCCCTGTGCGGCTGAAGGCTTCCTGGATGTTGGCAGGCAGCTCGTCATCAATGCCGAGCAGAATGCCAGCGAGCAGCGGCGCTTCGGGGCTGGGCAGCAAGCGGTCGAGAGTCTGGCGGGCGTTGTCGCGCAGGTCGAAGAGGGCTTGTGCCCAGGGGTTGCCCTGGTGACGGTCCAAACGCTCCACGCGCGCATTGGGCATGATGGCGTAGATACCCCGGCGGGCCAGGTAATCGCGGTAGGAGAACGTGTCGAACTCCGGCGGAGTGAGCAGGCTACCGGCTGCGCGAACGCGATCACCGAAGGCGTAATCACCGTAGCGCGGGGCCTGGGCCAGAATCAGCCCTTGCGCCCGCACGGTGCTCGTCTGAACGGTCAGTGTTTCGACCTCAACGGTCAGGTTGACCAAGGTCTCACGGATTTCGGGCGTGCGGGCAACGGTGCCGACAACTGTCACAAAGCCGGAGTCGGTGTAGCGCGTGATGTGGTCAGCGGTAGGCGGGCGTTGGTACCAGGCGTGGCGCGCCGCTCCCATAGAAAAAGCAGCAGCCATGACGAACGCCAGCCGTAGCGAGCGCTCCGAGCGAAAAGCGACAGCCAACAGTAGCCAGGCTGCGCTGCCCGCCAGCCATACCTCAGCGCCTGGCTCTGCCGAGTGAACAACCAGAATGCCCGCTACCCAGGCTGCTACCAAGTAGACCAGCGTCATGCGCTTGACCCTTGTCCCCTGGCATGTACTCTCCAGCGTCAGGCCGTCATAGGCCAGGGCATCAGCTCCCGCAACTCAGCGGCAACCAGTCAGGGCTGGCTCGCCGACGCATTGACCGGCGCAGAGCGGTGCCTGTCCCAGCCGACAACGATCTGGTAGGCGGCTTCGACGGCCTGTTCCAGCGAAAGCATCGTGGTATCCAGATAGACGGCGTCCGGCGCTCTCAGCAGGGGAGCAACGTCGCGCTGGCTGTCAATGGTGTCGCGCTGGCGTAACCCCTCGCTGATCTGGGCCAGGTCTGCTGGCTCCCCGTTACTGATCCGCTGCGCGTAGCGGCGTTCCGCGCGCTTTTCCAGGCTGGCATCAATGTAAATCTTGAGATCGGCATCAGGCAGCACAACCGTGCCAATGTCGCGTCCGGCCATGATCACGCGACCGCGCGCGGCCAAGGCGCGTTGGGCAGCGAGCATAGCCTGGCGCACGCCGGGGTTGGCAGCCACCACAGAAACATGCGCATCAACCTGGGGCGAGTGAATCTCCCCAGTCACGTCTTCGCCGTTGGCCAGCACCGTGTACTGCCGCCCATCGCTACCCAGGTCGCTGGTTATGTCCAGCACCGCGCTGCGCGCCAGCGCGGCCACGCCTTCGCTGTCGGACGGGTCTTGACCAGCGCGCAGGGCCAGCAGCGTGATAGCCCGGTAGAAAGCGCCAGTATCCACCAAGAGGTAGCCCAGGCGCTGGGCTACGGCGAATGATACGCTGCTCTTGCCAGAACCGGCTGGCCCATCTATGGCAATTGTGCTAGGAAGCGCCAAAGGTGTCTCTCTCCGTTGCGGTGTTCGTGGCTCAGTGGCTCTACTATATCGCACAACTGGGGCTGCCGGGAACTGCTTATATCCAACTTCCTCGCCGTGAGATGCGCGCGCAGCGATTGCAGCAAAGGCAGGGTGTTGGGTAGAATGCAGGCATGATGAGCACACCACGCAGCCAATTTATTGTGCGCGAACTACACTCGGACGAGGAATTGGCCGAGTGCCTGGCGCTCGAACGCTCCTATCTGACTGACCATGTCTGGCAAATGGATGTCCGCGATGATCGTGGTGAGGTCGCAGTGCGGTTTCGCTCGGTGCGGCTGCCCCGGCTGGTGGAGGTCGAGTATCCGCGCGACGCGGCGACTCTGATGCGCCTCTGGCAGCAGCGCGACTGCTTTTTGGTGGCGCTCGCCGAAGGACTTATCTTGGGGTACATCAATGTGCGCATCAGGCCGGGTGAGCAAGGAGCGTGGGTGGAAGACCTTGTCGTTAACACTCCATTTCGCCGGCACAGAATCGGCAGCGCGCTGCTAGAACAAGCAGGCGAGCAGGTGCTGGCCAGCGGGCTGCGCCATGTGATGCTGGCCGTGCAGACCAAGAATCACCCGGCGATCAGCTTCGCCCAGGCTAACGGCCTGGTGTTCTGCGGTTACAATGACCACTACTACCCGAACCAGGACATCGCTATTTTCTTCGCCAAGAACCTGCGGTAGGTGCAGAGGCAGGCGCGGCTCACGATGACTTCACGCGAACTCCTCGCCATTCTGGAATTGACCAACGAGACTCTGACGGCCACAATCGTCATCGTGGCCATGTCTATCGTGCTGTACAACTTGGCTCGCAACACGCGCGACCGCGTGACGCGCACTTCTAGCCTGGTGCTGCTGTGTGTCGTCTTCGCCTTCCTGGGGGACGTCTTCATCGCGCTCGATCCTGGCGACGAATACCTGGCGGTCTGGCTGCGCTTCCAGTGGATCGGGATCGCGTTTGTGCCGGCCACGCTGCTGCACCTGTCCGATGCGCTGCTGGCTACGACCGGGCGGCCATCGCGCGGGCGACGGCGGGCGGCCATTCGCCTGTCGTATGCGATGGGCGCGACGTTCACGTTGCTGGCCCTTTTCACCGATGCTGTGATCGCCGGGCCGCTCACTCCCGACATTCCGTACCTAGCCGCCAGGCCAGCGTTTCCCGTTTACGTCGCTTTCCTGCTGGTCGCTGCCGCCTTCTCGATGGTGAACGTCATCCGCGCACGCCAACGCTGCCTGACACGCTACACGCAGCGCCGCATGACGTATCTGCTGTCGGTGTTCCTGGCCCCGGCTTGGGGTATCTTTCCCTACTCGCTACTGGGGAGAATCGGTGTCGCGCGCGACACGACGTTGTTGATCGTGCTCAACCTGGCCAACATGATCCTGATGTTGATGCTCGTCTTCCTGGCCTATCCACTCTCCTTCTTTGGCTCGGAACGCCCCGACCGTGTGGTGAAATCGCAGCTTATGGAGTTCATGCTGCGCGGGCCACTCACCGGGGCGGCTGTGCTGGCGGTTGTTCTGTTCGTGCCGCGCGTGTCCAATGTTCTTGGCCTAGACGGTGATACATTCATGCCGTTTGCGGCAGTCGCCACGGTGCTTTTCTTGCAGTGGTCCATCACACTGCTGTTGCCCGTGTTGCAGCGGTGGCTGATCTACACACAAGATCAGCAGCGGGCGCAATGGATTCAGCGGCTCAGCGACCGCTTGCTGACCCCGGCGGATGCGTCCCAATTGCTTGAGGCGATTCTGGCGGCCATCTGTGACAACCTGCGCGTGCCTACGGCGTTTGTGGCCCAGATAGAGGCTGGCGGAGCGCGGCTGGTGCAGGTCGTAGGCGAGCTTGCACCCTCGTCTGAGGCGCTAACTTCGCCGGAGTTCTCGCGTATCGGCGGGGGCGATATAGCTGAACCGGACAGTCCCGCCCAGGAATTGCCGCGCTCCGGCGATTTCTACATCTGGCGATCTTACTGGCTGGTGCCCCTGCGCAGATCATCGGCTGCGCAGAATGGCGTGCAGGCCCGCTTGCTGGGCGTGCTGGGCGTGTGGGCGCGCGCGCCTCAGCCGGACCTGGGCGCTGAGGAGCAAGAGGTGTTCGCTGCGCTCACCGGGCAGGCCGCGCGCGTGTTGGAGGGCGTTCAGCACCAATCTGAGGTTTTCGCCGTGCTCGAAGGGCTGGCCTCGCAGATGGACATCATGCAGCGGTTGCGCGGCCTTTCGCGCTATGGCCGTGTGGAGACTCTGCCCGAACCCGCCAATGATGTGCTGGCATCTTCCGACTTGCTGAACTTGGTCAAGGATGCCCTGCGCGACTACTGGGGCGGCCCCCGCCTGACTGAGAGCGAGCTACTCAAGCTCAACGTCGTTTGGCGCGAGATGGAAGAAAGCCAGGATCAGAACCCGGTGCGCGCGCTGCGCACGGTACTGGCCCAGGCCATCGAGAACCTGCGCCCGGAAGGGCAGCGCAGCATGACGACCACCGAATGGATCCTTTACAACATCCTGGAAATGCGCTTCCTGCAGGGCCGCAAGGTGCGCGACGTGGCGCTGCGCCTGGCAATGAGCGAGTCAGACCTGTATCGCAAGCAGCGGGTAGCGATTGAGGAGGTGGCGCGGCAAGTTGAGGAGATGGAGCGGCAAGCCATCTCGGAACGCAGGCGGGCGGACGAGGAGCAAGCTTCTCAGGAGGCGCAGGCACCGGTCACAGCCGCGCCAGAATGAGATGCACCTGACGTGCCGCAGAGGGGGCAAGCCGAGCGCAGTGAGGCAGTTTGACAACGATTCGGGGCGTTATCTATAATGGGCACGCCTTAGCATGTTTTCTCACAAAGAACACGAAGGCGGCGATCAGAACAGTCGGAGATGGCGAGAGGTTGAGGAAGGTGAGAGACGATGTCTTCAGAGGTTCGGCACTACAGTTCTTCTCCCCCTCTTCCCCCGGATGAGGCGTACTGGGAAGCATTGCTCCACGAGGGAGAGAACGCGGCTACTGGGGGGGGGCCTCAGGAACACATTGCGTTCTGGGAAGACGCATCATCTTCAAGCGAAAAGAAGGGGCTGGCGGCTGAGGATCAGCCGGACGGTTCATCCGCAGATTGGGAACAAGTCCGCCACGCTTTTGAGACGGACGCGACAGTGGAACTGCGCGTGATGGGACATAATCGTGGTGGGCTGCTGGTCGCGTGGAACAGCTTACGTGGGTTTGTCCCGGCCAGCCAACTGGTGGATTTTCCGGCGATGGCCGACGGGCGCGCCCGGCTTGACGCGCTGGCCCAGTGCATCGGGCAATCCCTGCGTCTGCGCGTGATCGAACTGGATTGCGCGCAGAACCGGCTCATACTCTCTGAACGTGCCGCTCAAGTCCAGCCCGGCACCCGTGCTTACGTCCTGAGCACCATTAAAGCGGGGGATGTGTGTCGGGGCCAGGTTACCAACCTGTGCGATTTCGGCGTGTTTGTGGATTTGGGTGGGCTGGAAGGACTGATTCACATCAGCGAGCTAAGCTGGGGGCGTGTCGGACATCCCAGTGACATCCTGCGGCGCGGCGATGTCATGGATGTCCACGTGATGAGTGTGGACCCCGCTCAGGAGCGTGTGGCGCTCAGCCTCAAGCGGCTGCGCCCAGACCCCTGGGAGACGGTCGAACAACGCTACCAGGTCGGGCAAATCGTGGAAGGCGTCATCACCAACGTGGTGGACTTTGGAGCGTTTGCGTGCATCGAGGAGGGCCTGGAGGGGCTGATTCATGTCTCCGAGCTGGCGGAGGGGCATTTTCTGCACCCCAGGAATGTCGTCCGCGAAGGAGATACAGTCAAGGCGCGCATTCTCAACATTGACGGGCGCGCGCGGCGCCTGGGGCTGAGCCTCCGCCGCTGACTGCTGGCTCCACCCAGGTTATGCTGTGGACTGTGGGGACGCACGGTGAAATGCGGTGCGTCCCTCCTTTTATCCTGCAAAGCAGTTAGGAGTGAACAGATCATGACTTTGCGACCGTCTCAGCTTTTCAGCACGTACAGCATCGTGGCTCGCGATGCGCAGACGGGCCAGCTTGGCGTTGCCGTGCAAACGCACCAGATGTGCGTGGGCAGCGTCGTCCCCTGGCTGATCCCAGGGGTGGGAGCTGTGGCCACGCAATCGCTGGTCAATATCTCGTTTGGCCCCATCGCCCTGGCTATGCTAGGCGAAGGGGTGCCCGCTCCCCAGGTTATTGCCGCGCTGGTGGCATCCGACGCAGACGCGCACCGGCGTCAGGTCGCTGTGGTGGATGCGACAGGACGTGTCGGCGCGTGGACAGGGGAAGGGTGCATTCCTGAGGCGAGCCATCACATCGGCGAAGGGTACAGCGTCCAGGCCAACATGATGACCAACCCCTCTGTCGTCCCGGCGATGGCCGCTGCCTTCGAGTCCGCAGGCGGCGACCTCGCCGGGCGGATGCTGGCAGCATTGCAGGCGGCGCAAGCGGAAGGGGGCGACATTCGCGGGATGCAGTCGGCGGCGCTGCGGGTCGTCTCTGGCCGGCGAGAAGACCCGTTCTGGCGCACCGATTACGATCTGCACGTTGACGAGCACGATGATCCCGTCACAGAATTGGGACGGTTGGTACGGCTCCGCCACGCCCAATTGCTTGACCAACAGGGCTACAAGGCGCTTGAAGCGGGCGACCGGGCGCAGGCGATGAGTCTATGGGCGCAAGCGTGCGCCGAAGCGCCGGAACTGGAAGAACTCCCCTTCTGGCAGGCAATGGCACTGGCCGATGACCTTGCCGATGCCGAGGCAGGCGCGCGGTTGCTGCGTCCGGCTCTGCGCGACGACCCGCGCCGCGAACATTGGCTTGACCTGGCGCTGCGTTTGCAGGCGTGTGGGCTGGTCAAGCGCGAAGGGGCGGCTTCCGAAGTGGTAGAGCGCCTGCGCTAGCCGGAAGGCAACCGAACACAGGGCCAGTGGTGCTCATGGTCTGAGCAGCCAGTGCGCGTCTGGCTGTTGCACAGACTGCTCACCCCTGCCGGTAGGCTTTGGCAGCCACCTGCACCATCGTCACCATACCCATCAAGCCTTGTCCCTTGCCCATCGAGATATCGTTGCCGAACAGCTTCAAGACAATGTCCGGCGTAACGGTGGCGATCCACGCCGCCGGCAGACCAGAGAGCGACTCGGTCAGGATGGCCGCGAGGGCCATCGCCGAAAGCCCCTGAGGATTCTCGACGGCAAAGTAAAGGCGCAGCGAACCATTTCCTTCTGGATTGGCCCAGACGTAGGCGTCCGATTCGCAGAACGGCACGCGGTGGTCTGCGGGGTAGGGCGGAGCAGCGATGTCTGCCGGCACCGGCGTGAAGCGATCCGCCCAATCCATCAGCAGCTCAGCGCGCTCTGACCGCGACGTGACAAAGGCGAAATCGGCGAGTACCTCGTTCAGTCTGCCAGGATAGTCTGTCATTCGGCGTCCGTGATCCCTCAGCGTTCGATGGGGACGTTGACCAGATTGCCCCATTCAGTCCAGCTACCATCATAGTTGCGCACGCGCTCATAGCCCAACAAGTAAGTGAGCACAAACCAGGTGTGGCTGCTGCGCTCGCCGATGCGGCAGTACACGACAATGTCATCGTCGCGGCGCAGACTCTGTTCGCCCTCGTAGATGGCGCGAAGCTGCTCGGCGGTCTTGAAGGTGCCGTCTTCAGGGTTGATCGCGCGGCTCCAGGGCACATTCACCGCGCCGGGAATGTGGCCCCCGCGCAGCGCGCCCTCATTGGGATAATCGGGCATGTGCAGGCGCTCGCCGCTGTACTCAGCGGGGCTGCGCACGTCAACGAGGGGTTTCCTGGTGTTGATGTGGGCCAGCACCTGGTCACGGAAGGCACGGATGGTCGCGTCGTCGCGTTTCGGCGCGCGATAGGCGGTGCGCGGGTAGGATGGCTTGGCGCGGGTCATGGGGCGCTTCTCAAGCTCCCACTTCAAACGCCCGCCGTCCATGATCCGGGCCTGGCGATGACCAAACAACTGGAATACCCAGAAGGCATAGGTCGCCCACCAGTTGTGCTTATCGCCATAGAAAACCAACGTCATCTCAGGCGTGACGCCGATGCGCGACATCAACTCTTCGAATGCCTGGCGATCCAGATAGTCGCGCCGCAGGGCATCGTTGAGGTCTGCCGTCCAGTCCACTTCGACAGCGCCGGGGATGTGGCTCGCTGCGTAGAGCAAGGGGTCCTCGTTGGACTCGATGATGCGCACCGTAGGGTCGTCCAGATGGGCGGCGACCCATTCGGTCGTCACCAGCACGTCAGGGTGCGCGTAACCGCGACCAGCCAACTCGTTCATGGGGATCACTCCTTCTCACCATCTGCCCACCGGGGCAGGCGCTTCTTCCATATGGAATGCCTCACTGGAAATATTATAGACGATTATCATAAAAATTACCCAGTGGGTGGGCGCGCTCTGGCGCGACTCTGCCTGCTGGTCGCTGGGTCCACGAACAAGTCGTGAACGTGTTTGTCCTCCCTCCTCCCCGGCCTTTCCCCCACGAGGGGGGAAGGGAGAAAAGCGGCGGGCCGGCTTCCCTTCCCTCCGCGCAGCGTGGGGGAAGGGGTTGAGGAATGGGGGGCAATCCCAGCGCCCAAGTGCCCAGCCCTAACAGGTTGTTCGTGGACCCCTGGTCGCTTGCCAAGTGGAAACCGGGGCGGTATAGTTCGGGACGTAAGGGGTAGAATTGTGCCTGAGAGAGAGCACGCCTTGAGCCGACGAAAAACTTCCTGCGTTGGCCAGCGCCGCGCCTTGTTCGCGGAACTGCTGCTGGTCTACTACTTCTTCTTGCGCCCGCAACTACGCAAATGGGGCACGCGCCTGGGTGAGGCGCAGCGACGGCTGCCGGGTGATGAGATCATCCCCAGCCCCACTTTCGAGACGACGCACGCGGTTAACATTGACGCGCCGCCAGAAACCGTGTGGCCCTGGATCGCGCAGATGGGGCGCGAGCTGACCGGCTATTACGCGCTGGATTTGCTGATGAATCAGGGCATCCCCAGCGTGGATTTTCTGCGGCAGGACTTGGCGGCTCCCGCTGTTGATCAGCCGATGGACGGCGGCTTCCGCATCCTCGATCTGACGCCTGGCCGGATGCTTCTCTTCGGCGGCTTCAACTTGAAGTTGCCGCTTGGTGCCGCGCACGATGTGACCTACCTCTATCTGCTGGAGCGCCGGCGGGATGGCCGGACGCGACTGCTGGTGCGCCGGCGCGGCTATTGCTACAGCGCGCTGGGGACGGTTTGTGCCCTGGCGCTGGAAACCGTGCACTTTGCGTTCATCTTCCCACAGCTCAGACGCCTGAAAGCCTACAGCGAGTCGCAGCCCCGCCGGTGGGCGTCAGGCTAAGCTAGGCGGCACAACTCTCAGCGACGAAGTGCGTATATCACTACAGATGCACGCAGAAGTCTGAGAGGCCGTAAAGAGGATACCATGAACCCACAGAAGCGACTCTACCGCTCGACACAAGACCGTATGTTCGCCGGAGTCTGTGGGGGGATTGGTGAGTACCTGGACGTTGATCCCACGCTGGTCCGCCTGGTCTTCGTGGCGCTGACCCTGCTGAGCAGCGGGTCGGGGCTGGTCATCTACGTCATCCTGATGCTGATCGTCCCTGAGCGGCCCGCCGACAAGCGCAAGCTCAAGAGCAAGCACGACGCGGCTGAGTGGCCTGATCAGGGCCTCACAGACGATGCACCACCGCCAGACGCCCCAGCAGATTATCGCACAGACTGACAGAACGACACGAGGTCGGCGGGCTAGTCGCTGCTCACGAGCGGATCGAGCGCGCCGCTGACAGGAGCCGAGATCGGTTCGCCGGAAGTGGCGCGCAGATCGGCGACTCGCTGCTGGATGTCCCGCAGATACTCCCCGTGCAGTGGATAGATGCGCAGCAGGACGATCCCGACCGCGAGAGCGAAGAGCGGTAGGAAGGCGACGAAGGCGCGGATCAGCGTGGCGACTGCTTCGGGCTGAGCGTCCGCAGCGAGATCAGCGTCGTACCCGGCCAGAGCCAGACCTTCGCCCAGCAGTAAGCCAGTCACTGCGGGCGGAAAGCGGAAGATGAACCCCAAGATGCCGCGATAGGAACCTTCTCGGCGAATGCCAGTCTTCGCGTAATCCTCGTCAACCACCTCAGCGAAAAGCATATCCGGGCCTAACACGACTCCCCCGATGGACGCGCCAAGCAGGGCCATCACGATGAGGGTGGCGGTCAGGCTGGACGTGACCAGCAGCGGCAGGGCAAAGACAACGGCAATGCTCATGGAGGCCAGCATAGCGGTGCGCGTGCCCACACGCCGGATGACAACCTGCCACAGCAACACTGAGACGCCCGACGTGGCGAACAGCGCCAGCAGAATCTGGGTGAGTTGTTCCTCGCTGATGCGCAGGACGTAATCCGCGTAGAAGGGCATGGCGGCGACAATCACCGCCATGATGAAGCGCGTCGTGAAATTGATGCCCAGCACGATCAGGAAGGTGCGGTTGCCCAGCACCACGCGCATTTGCTGCCGCCAGGGCTGGTGCGGCTGCCGGGCGTAGGCTGGGTTTTCCTGGATGCCGATGAGCGACGCGAAGTACATCAGCGCGGCCAGCGTCCCCCACAGCACCGCGAGTGCATCCCAGCCCAGCCTGCCGTAGACCGTGGGGGTGAGCGCCACTGCCGTGCCATTGCCCACCACGAAACCGACCAGTTGGCGGGTGCTGGCGCTGGCGGCCCGGCTGCCCGTATCCTGGTACATTTCCGGGAACAGGGCGTCCTGGTTGAGCGTGACAATGGATTGCAGCAGGTCGTAGAGGCTGATGATGACCAGGAAGTAGACCAGCAGGGCACTGGGATTGGAGTTGTCCAGCGGCGGGAGCCAGATCAGCGCGAAGGCGATGGCGGTCGGGACAGCCAGCAGTCCAATGAAGAAGCGCCGCCGCCCCCAGCGCGTGCTCGTGCGGTCGGACAGCCAGCCAGCGACCGGGTCATTGACGGCGTTCCAGAACCCGAACGCAAACCAGCCGCGCCCCACCCATTGTGGGGGCAGGCCCTTAACATCGGTGTAGAAGTACTGGATGAAGGTGTTGAAAGTCGTGTAAGTCAGCAGTCCGGCGGCATTGCCGAAGGCGTAGAGCAGGGTACGCCAGAAAGGAATGGCGCTGGCGGCGGCGGCGTGACTGGGCTGGGGCGGAGTGCCAGCAGACTCATGGGGCATACAGGTCAGTGTCCTCGGCTGGGATAGCACTGGTCGGGAAGGTGGGCGCGCGGCGACTTCAACCGCCCGGACGCACAAGCTCCAACGTGAGCAGGTAGGAGCCGCTGGTTGTGCCCTTCGCCCGGTCGAAACGCGAGGCGATGAGCAGGTACATGCCATCGGCGGGCAACTCAAAACGGTCAAGCCGCGCATTCTGCTCGCCGCCGCTGTCATCATCAAAGGCGATCTGTTTGCGCTCACTATCGTACAGCGTAACCAGCGAGTCGAGGTCGCCGTCAACGCGCTCCATCGTAATGCGCACGACATCGCCCGCCTGGCCGACGAAGACGTACTCCTCCTCCGGGGTCTGGTCGGAGATAAGCCCGCTGACGGTCGCCCCATAGATGATCTCAAGCGCCTGCCCGTTGGTCAGCCCTGGCCGCCCGCTTAGTCGCAGCGCGAAAGCGCCTTGCGAGCGCCCTGCCTGCTCGCCGCTGCGCGACGCTGCGATGTAGTAGGTGCCGCGCTGGGGCAGGGCGAGCGCGGCAATGCGCGCGCCCCGGTCGTCTCCGCTGTTATCGTCTTCGGCCAGGGGGGTGAGGCTGGCATCGAGCACACGCACGAATGGGTCAAGCGAGCTATCCTGCCGCTGCATCGTCACGGCGATGACATCGCCACGCTCCGCCTCGAAACGGAAATAGCGAATCGGCGTCTCGTCGCTGATCGTGCCGGTGAGGGTCATTCCATAGTCAATCAGACGGGCGCTGTCCGGCTCCAGGCCGAGCATCTCGGCGGGCGTCTGCGTCACTGACAGAACAAACGTCCCTTCGGTGGTGCCCGCCTCGCGCCCGAAACGTGTGGCAACGATCAGGTAAACGCCGGAGCGGAGGGCGGTGTAGCTGGTGATGGCAGCGTCCAGCGTGCCGCCTGCCGACATGCCGTCGTCGTCGGACATCAGCACGATGCCGTCGGGGGTGGCGAGGTCGAGGTAGGGGTCGAGGTTGCCGGAGGTGCGTTGCATGGAGATGGTGATCACATCTCCGCGCTGCGCTCGCAGAAAGTAGAAGGCCAGCGGTGCCTGGGCGGTGATCCGGCCCAACACCTGATCGCCGTAGGCCAGCGTGCTGTCTGCGGTGGGGCTGCTGCCGACGCGCTCAACGAACAAGGAAAAGTTGCCCGCCGTAGTGCCGTGCTCCTGCCCGAAGCGCGTGGCAATGATGAAGTAGCGCCCCGTAGCCGGAAGGCGCTCAAGTTCGATAAGGGCATCGGTACGGTCGCCGTCGTCGTCGCTGATGTTGAGGATGACGCCGTCACTGTTGGTGAGCAGCAGGAGGGGATCGAGGTCACCTGACAAGCGGCTCATGCTGATCGAGATGACCTCGTTTTCCTGGCCCGCGAAGATATAGATGTGGCGATGGCTCTCCCCGCCGATGGTGCCGGAGACCGGCTGCCCAACCTGAACCTCGACGCCGGTCTGCAGAAGGTCTCCCGCTCCGGCGTGGGGTAGGCCCCCGCTCAAGAAGTGGGGGGGCAGGGTGAGGCACACCAGAGCTAGGCCGAGGGCCAGCGTTCGTCGCCACCATCTCGCTACGGTATACCCGGTGCAGATCATGACACGCCTGCTACGATTCGCGGGTCAGCGTGATGGTGAAGGTGCCGGTGGTTGTCTCGCGCTCCAGTCCGTAGCGGCTCACCGCGATCAGGTACTTGGCGGTCTGGGGCAGGACGATGTTGCTGAGCAGCGCCTCGTAGGTGCCCCCAGCGGAGCTGTCATCGTTGCTGGCGATCTCGATCCAGCCCGTTGCAACCGACTGGTAGAGGTGCAGAACCGAATCCAGGTTGCCGCTGGTGTGGGTGATGCGAATGGTGACAATGTCACCGGCCTGGCCGTCGAAGACGTAGAAGCGCAGGTATTGATCCGCCGTGATCTCGCCCGCCTCCGTTTGGCCGTAGCTGAGCGGGACGATTTGCGGCCCGGCTGTGATCACGGGCGAGTCCGGCGAGTCGTCAACGCGCTCCAAGAGTAGCTCATATGTGCCGCTGCTAGGCTCGGCGTCGGGGCCAACATAGCGCGAGGCGATGACCACGTAGCTGCCGTCGGCGGGCAGTTCGGTGGCGATCTGCGCGTCGCGAACCTGGCCGGGAACGATGTCGTCATTCGCGTCAATCACCGCGCCGTCGGCGTCCTGTAGCTCCAGGTAACTGTCCAGACTGGACCCGGGCGAGGCCTTCATCGTGATCTGGATGCGTTCGCCCGCAGAGCCGGTGAAAGAGTACATCTGGCTTGTGGTATCGTCGTCTATAGCGCCATTGACAACAACGTCGTATGCCAGTTGGCGCACGCCATTGGCTGGCACTGCGCTTGGTTCGCTCGTGCCAGCGACGGTCAGCGCCAAAATATAGCCCTTGCCCAGGTCATCTGCCGGGCCAAAGCGGGGTGTCACCAAAACGAGGTATTTCCCGGTTGCCGGGATCGTGACTCCACTCAGCACGCCGGTGTTGCTGGCGTGAAGCTCAGTGAGATTCTCGTCGGCCAGGATGAGCAGCACGTCAAGGCCTGGGTCGGTCGTCACGGAAATGTCGGCCAGCGTACCAGCGAAGGCCGTAAAGGTGAACAAGCCCGCTCCTTTTTCGAACACGGTCTGGATCGGCTCATCAGAGACAAGCTGAGTGGCCGAAAGACGGGCGAGCGGCGTCTCAGCGGTCGTTGGGAGAGGGGAGACGGTAGAAGTGCCGCCAGGCCCCCACAGCGAGAGAGAATACGGCCCGGTAGTGGTTCCTTCTGCCTGATCAAAGCGCGTGGCGACAACAGCGTAATAAGCAGTGCGCGGCAGAGCGAACTCCAGCCGAGAATCGCGCTCGACTCCCTCCACGATGTCGTCATGCTCGGCCAGCGGAATCCGGCCATCGTCGAGCAGGATCAGCAAGGGGTCAAGGGCGGAGAGAGAAGAGCCAGCGTCCAGGCTTTTTAGCTCGATGGTGATAAGGTCGCCTTCCTGGCCGAGGAAGACGTAGACATCCATGAACTTGGCGTCCGAGATTTCTCCTTCAACCGTGTCGCCGTAGGTGAGCAGAGGCAGGTCTGCGTAGTCATCAGGCAAGACCGGCGCAAATACCTCGCCTGCCAACAGTTCCAACACGTAACCACCCGCAGTCGTCCCCTGCGCCTGCCCCTCGCACGTCGCACTGATCAGATACACCCCATCAGCTGGCAAGACATACGCAATCTCCGCAACGCCATCCCCATCGCCCCCCTCAGCCAATACCTGTCCGTCCTCAGCTAATACATACAAATAGCTGCTGAGATCGCCCTCAGTCCGGCTCATCCTGACCACTACCGAATCACCAGTCACGCCAGAGAAGCGATAGGACACAGCAGGGGTTGCTCCATCAATCGTTCCCTGCTGGCTTTCGCCAATCTGGATTTCCTGATACTCCCCAGCCGCAGATGCTCCCGTCCTGTCCACCGACAGCTCAAACACTCCCCCAGCGCTGCCCACCCCCGGCAACGACACGGCAAGAAAGTAGACGCCATCGGCAGCTATTGCGGCCCGCAGATTCACCCCTGGCTGCGCCCGCCCAAGCTCATTGAACGCCGAGTCATACAGCACCAGCAAGGGCTGAAACTCAGCCATCTGCTGCGGCATGACAACCACTTGCTCACCCGCCACCGCCTCAAACCAGTACAGCCGCAGCGGACTCTGGCGCGTCAACTCATTCGTGAGCGCCCCCACCACGTTCAGCGGTGCCAGGAAAGGCGCGCCCGCGAGCGAACCCACAACCCCCGCGCCTGGCGACTCACTGCCAGCAGGGAGCGCGGGCTGCGCCGCCGTCAAGCTGAGGGTAAATGACCCTCCTTCCGGGGGAATAATGCCGCCCGCGTGGGTAGCCTGGACAATATACGAGCCATCCAGCGCGACCTCATAGCTTAGTCGGGCATTGCGCTCACCCCCACCATTATCGTCCACTGCCAGCGGAGTCCGATCCGCGCTATTCAGCACAAGGAAGGGATCGAGCGAGCCGCCCGTAACAATCATGGTGATCACAAGCACATCGCTCGCCCGCGCGTCAAAGCGGAAGAAGGCGCTCGGCTGATCAGGGCCAAGATCACCGTCAACCGTCTGACCGTAGACAAGCTCAACCGGCGCATCCTGGAGCAAGGGGGCTGCCAACACCCACGACCTGCCAACCCCAACATTCTTCGCCAGCAGGACAAGACTGGATACCAGAATAATCCGCCACAACGCGCGCATCGCCCGCTCCCTTCAGAATCATCAGGGACTTCCTAACGCCATTTTACGGCAGGCGACACCTCGCCGCAACCACCCCCTACGGTGGGGTGCGTGCAAAGGGTGTCAGCGAATCGCTTGACAGCGGGGCATAGACTTCACCCCCTGGCCTCGCTGTGCTCGGCCTTTCCCCCTCTCCGCGGCGGAGAGGGAGAGGCAAAGCGCGCCAGCGCCGAGCGGGGATGAGGGTGGCCAAACGGCCTGACAGATTTTGCACACACTCCTATGGTGCAATACTTCCCACAAACAGACCTTTTGGCGTCGCTGTGTGCGGGAAACGTCACCGATTGGCACATAGCCCCATTTTTGCTACAATGAGGTTGACTGTGCTCTGTGCCAACTGTGCCGTCAAGATCGTTGCGACACAGACAACACCAGCGCACAGCCGCAAAGAATTCTATTTAGCCATAAGGAGAGTTCCGATGTTCAAGCGTTTCGTTGTGCTCATGATTGTTGCCGTACTGACGATTGGCCTGCTGCCAACCGCCAGCGCCCAGGAGGGTGAGGTATGGTGCGGCACCGATCAGCCGGTCACCATCACCTGGATCGCCGGCACCGTCGGTGGCGAGCATGAGGCAGCCCTCGCCCTGGCTGACAAGTTCATGAAAGAGGCCTGCCCCAACGTGACGGTCAAGGTAGTTCAGCGCCCCGAGAGTACCACAGAGACTATCGCGCAGTACCAGCAGTTCTTTGAGGGCCAGAGCAGTGAAATTGATGTCTACCAGATTGACGTGTTCTACCCGGCCATGTTCAAGGAACATCTGACAGACATCAGCGAGTATGCCACTGACGAGTTCCTGGCGCAGTTCTACCCCGCCGTGTTGAATGCCTATACGATTGAGGGGCGCGTGGTCGGTCTGCCCTGGTTCGCCGGTGGTGGGATGCTGTACTACCGCACCGACCTGCTGGAGAAATACGGTCTCGCCGTGCCGCAGACGTGGGACGAGCTGGCGGCAGCCGCCAAGACCATCCAGGACGGCGAGCGCGCCGAGGGCAACGCCGCGTTCTGGGGCTTTGTGTTCCAGGGCAAGGCGTATGAGGGCCTGACCTGCGATGCCTTGGAGTGGCAGGTATCGTACGGCGGAGGCCGCATCCTCAGCCCTGAGGGCGTCATCGAGGTCAACGATCCCGCCACAATCGAAATCTTTGACAAGATCGCAAGCTGGGTTAGCGATTTCGTGCCGCCAGAAGTGCTGAACTACCAGGAAGAGGACGCCCGTGCAGTCTGGCACGCGGGCAACGCTGCGTTCATGCGCAATTGGGGTTACGCCTACACCCTCAGCCAAGCTGAAGACAGCCCCATCAGGGACAAGTTCAGTGTCGTGCCGCTGCCCGGTAAGGAAGCGGGCATGAGCGCCGCGACGCTGGGCGGCTGGGGTCTGGGTGTGTCCAAGTACTCCCAGAACATCGAGGCTGCGTCCGCGTTCGCCATCTGGCTGACGTCCTACGATCAGCTTGTGGACTTCCACCTGATGCGTGGCGAGCAGCCAGTCCAGCCTGCGCTGTACGAGGATGCAGAACTGGTTGAGGCGCTCCCCTATCTCGCCTCGATGGGTAATGTTCTCGAATTCGCGATAGCGCGTCCCGGTGTCGCCGGCGCCCAGTACAATACGGTCTCCGAGAAGTACTACACGGCGGTGAACAATGTGCTGGCCGGCAGCGTAGACGCTGCCACAGCGATGGCTGACCTTGAGCTGGCTCTCGCCGATCTCGGTTTCGAGTTGCCTTAGCGCGCAATCAGGCGTGCGCAAACTAACAGCTTAACCGTTGGGGGCAGAGTTGATCTGCCCCCAACCCTTATTTCGCAAGAAACCCTTCTTGTTTGAGCGGAGGCGTTCCACATGACCCTGATCCCTCCTGCGACTGGCCGGCGCCGACCCACAGAGCAAGAAGTCATCGCCCTGGAGTTGGTGAGCGGCCTATTGATGATCATCGGACTGCTCGCGTTTGCGTATCTGTTCTATGCCATTGCGACGGATGACGGAATCCGCGAAGCCACCCAGGGGCCGGAGATCCCTGGGATAGGCGTGGACATCCGGCAGGTGGTGCCGGAGGCCGAAGGCGAACAGCCCTATTTCGAACTCAGGCCGATTGCCGGCGGCCCAGCCGATACAACGGGCGTCAAGCTGGGCGACCGCCTGCTGGAAGTGGACGACACCGATGTGACGGGCATGAGCATCGAAGAAGTCCGCGCTCGTCTCGCTGAAAAAGATGTCAAGCTAGAAGATGATGACTTTGAGATCACATTGGTTTTCCTCAGACCTTCAGCCGACGGCACCTTTACGGAACAGACCAGGACGATTCAAAAAAACGTCGCGCCCACTGCGGCGATCGCCTATCTCAAGAGCTTCGGCTTCGTAGTCCCGCTGATCTTCATTGGCCTGGGCGTTCTGTGCCTGCGTCTGGGAGCGCGCCTGCGCCAGTTCGACCTGGGAGCCGCGCGCTGGGCGTTGGTCACGTTCCTGTGGCTGGCGATCGGTCTGGTAGTGGGCGCTGTGTGGGCCTTCTGGGTCAACGGCAAGGGAGGTCTGACCGGAAACGAGCCGTTTGACTACGGCAAGGCAGTGGCCGGCGCCGTGCCGTTTCTCCTGGCGATCGTCCCTATGGTAATAGCTTACAGATGGCTTGGCGCTGTCACTGACCAGCTATTCATCGGCGAAGAAACCCTGAGCGTGCGGCAGACACGGTTCGCCTGGACATTGCTCGTCCCCACGCTGGTGATCCTGGCGCTGGTCGCTGCGCGCCCCCTGGAGCAGACGTTCATCAAAAGCCTGACCGATGACGAATTCGGCACGAATCGTCCCGCGCGCTATGTCGGGCTGGACAACTATCAAAACATGCTGAGTCTCAAGTTCGCAACGGTGAACTGCCGGAAGGACGACAACGGGGAGTGCGCGCGCACGCCCAATGGCTCAATCGTGTGGGAGCCATCGAGCGTAGAAGAGCTGGAACGCGAGCGGCTGAGGACTCTCACCAGCGAGGAGCGCAAGAAATCAGTCCGTTATCAGGAAGCTACAACCTGGACTCTGCCCGGCGGTGACACAGGATTGCGGCTGCTCGGCAAAGACCCGGTATTCCTGAACTCAATCTGGAATACGCTACGCTTCACGGCAGCGTCAGTCGTACTTGAACTGACTCTTGGCCTGATCATCGCCATGGTCGTCAATTCCAGCTTCAGAGGGCGCGGCCTGATGCGCGCGGCAATGCTGGTGCCCTGGGCAATTCCAACTGTCGTCTCAGCGGTTCTCTGGCAGACCATCATGCGCGGCGACCAGACCGGCATCCTCAACAAGCTACTCATGGACCTGGGACTAGCCTCCAGCCCGGAGCAGTGGTTCGCCACCACAGGACCATGGATGAGTTCGATCATCGCCGTAGATGTGTGGAAGACGGCGCCCTTCATGGCGCTGCTGCTGCTGGCCGGCCTGCAGGTCATTCCAGGCGACTTGTACGAAGCGGCCTCGGTAGATGGCGCCTCGAAGGTTCGCCAGTTCTTCTCGATCACGCTGCCGCTGCTGCGGCCCACCATCGCAGTGGCGCTGATCTTCCGGACGCTGGACGCCCTGCGCGCGTTTGACGTGTTCCAGGTTCTGCTGGACACGACCCGTCCGTCAATGGCGAGCTACAACTACAACCGTCTGGTGCTCAATCGCCAGGACGGTTACGCCTCCGCCGTAGGGGTGATGATCTTCATCCTCATCTTCATCTTCACCGTCCTTTATGTCAGGTTCGTGGGGATAGAGCGAGAATGAACAGGCTAACGATCTCCAGAAAAGGGATTGGCGAAGGGCTTGGGCGGGGGCTGTTCTGGCTGCTGGTGCTGGTCATCGCCTTCTACACTATGTCTCCTTTCTTCTACGCGATCAGCATCTCCTTCCGAACCAACGCGCAGGTGCTCATTGCAGCGCGCTACCTGCCAGAAGACCCGACGCTCGTCAACTACCAGAACCTCTTCAGCGACAGCGACTTCATGCGCACGATGTTCAACTCCGCTCTTGTTGCCACGGTGACCGTGGTCACCGCCCTGATCGTCGGTTCCTTTGCAGCCTACGCCCTGGGCCGGGTTCGCTTCAAGGGGCGGATGATCGTGCTCTATACCGTGCTGGCGATGACCATGTTCCCACAGATCTCCATTCTGTCGGGCCTGTTCGCCATCGTCAACGACTTGAACATCTACGGCTCAACCGCCGCGCTGATGTTCACCTACCCGATTTTCACGCTGCCGTTCACGGTGTGGGTGCTAACCAGCTTCTTCCAGGGGCTTCCGGGCGAGATCGAGCAGGCCGCGCTGGTAGACGGCGCCACGCCATTCCAGACGTTCTGGCGCATCCTGGTGCCGCTGACAGCGCCCGCCCTGGTGACAACCGGACTGCTGGCCTTCATCGCCGCCTGGAATGAGTACCTGTTCGCCTTGACGTTCACGCTCGTGAGCAAGGCGTCGCAAACTGTCCCCGTAGCCATCGCCAACTTCGGCGGCTACGGCTACGAGATCCCAGTCGCGGACCGGATCGCGGCTACGGTCGTGGTGACCGTGCCGGTGCTCGTGCTGGTGTTGATCTTCCAGCGCCGGATCATCGAGGGCCTGACGGCAGGAGCCGTCAAGGGGTAGTCCCTCCGCCGTGCAACAACAGCTTGAGGCAGAGCAGTGCCTAATGAAGTTTGACATTCAGGACAGGCAACGCGCACCAGGTGTTTTGTAGGGGATGGGTAGCAAACCATCCCCTACAGGCAGTCACCGATCATGATCGTCAATTCGCATCAGGCCGCTCGCAACCGGGCGGCCTGTCCTTTAGGCGATTTGTGCTGGTAAGGGTGTTCATGTACAATGCTCACAGCGCATAAGGGTTGTGAGCCAATGCTGCCCAAACCGTCTGGCAGCTTGAACAGAAAGGCGAGATGTCAATGATCAAACGCCTGACAGGTCAGTTCAATGTCATTGGCAAGGCGGCTTTGAGCACCCTGGCGCCATCGTTGTACCGGCTGGGGTTTGTGCTGCTGGGCGTCATCATTGGTCTTGCTTGGGCGTACCAGGGCGCGCCAATCAAGTTCCGCGATGCAGAGCCGGTTCACCTGGCCGATGGGTACAAAGAGCAGTGGATCAAAATGACCGCCGTAGAGTTCGCTCAGAGCGGTGACACTGCAGAGGCCCAGCGCAAGATCGTTGAGGCGGGCGTGACCCCTAAGATGATCCAGGCGCTCATTGACGCCAACGCCACCGACGAGCCGGAACTGGCCGGCCAGTTGCAGGTCCTGATGGTCATCGCTCAAGATAGCAGTGCAGCGGCGGCCAAGCAGAGCGACAAGGTCAAGGCCGGTTTCCTGAGCGGGGTCTTGGGGCCGCTGGCGTGTATCGGCGGGACGGCAGTCATCGGGGTGCTGCTGGCTGTGTTCTTCACGTTCTACTGGGCAGTGCCAGTTGGGAAGTGGGCCAGGAGCAAGCCTGCCCCTGAGATGGCGCTTGGCACCACCGCCCCCATCGGGCCGGGGGGAGCCGGACGCGCGGAAATTGTCGCCATGAAGCGGGCGGCGGCCAAAGAGAAAACGGACTTCGAATCACGAGGTGAAGCACCTCCGGCGGGGCAGTTTGTGTCCACCTATGTGCTCGGCGATGATCTGTATGACGACTCCTTCAGCATCGAGACGGCGAAGGGGGAGTTCCTGGGCGAATGTGGATCGGGCATCTCAGAGACGATTGGGGTAGGGGAGCCGAAGAAGGTCACGGCCACCGAGGTCTGGTTATTCGACAAGAACGACATTCGCACGGTCACCAAGGTGCTCATGTCAGAACACGCCTACAACGACCCGGCGCTGCGCACCAAACTGGCCCCCAAAGGGGAGGCTGTTCTGGCACGGCCTGGCGCAGTGACGACCCTTGAGACCGAAACGCTGCGCGTTCAGGTGCGGATCGTAGATATGCAGTACGGCGAGGGACCTCTGCCGCCTAGAAGCTTCTTCGAGCGGCTGGCCGTCGAGATCGCGGCCTGGCCCAAACAGGCCAGCAGCGCGCCATCCAGCCAACCGCCAGACTCATCGGCGGCGTTTGGAGATACGGCGGAGTTGCTCAACTACTAACTCAGCGCCCCCTGGGAGAAGAATCGCGGGGCCTGGTCAAAGCCAGGCCCCGTTGCATTCGCGTGCCGGAACTACCGCGCGATCTTGATGATCCGGAACTCGACGACGCCACCCGGAGTCTGCACGCGCACCGTATCGCCCACGCGACGCCCCAACAGCGCAGCGCCCAGCGGACTCTCGTTGGAGATTTTGCCGCTGCGCGGGTCGGCTTCTGCCGCGCCAACAATGCGATAAGTCTCTGCCGGCTCGCCGTCCATCTGCACGGTCACTTCCGCACCGGGCTGGACAAGAGCGGCTGCTTTGCCATCATCGCGGTCATCAAGGATCGTTGCCACACGCAGCAGGTTTTCCAGGTACTTGATCCGGCCCTCCAGAAAAGCCTGCTGTTCCTTGGCGTCTGTGTAATCGGCATTCTCAGACAGATCGCCCTGGCTGATCGCCTCTTTGAGCAGCGCCGCCAGTTGAGGACGCCGCACGTTGACCAATTCTTCCAGTTCGGCGCGTAGCTCGGCTGCGCCCTGTGCCGTCAGGTATTGGTGCTCGTCTGCCATGTTGTCACCTTCAACAGAAGTTCCGATCTGAGGTATCTCACGTGCGTGTGAAGGGGTCGAAGAGCTTCTGCCACTCTTGCAGCGCGTAACGGTCGGTCATGCCAGCGATGTAGTCGGTGACAGCGCGGTAAAGGCCACGCTCGTCTATTGCGCGCTGCACGGAAGGCGGGAGTTGGCCCGGCTCGGCGACGTATGTCTCGAAGATTTGCGTGATGAACCGCTCCGCCTTGACCGCCATGCGCGCCACGCGGTGGTGGCGGTACATCTCGTTGTAGAGAAACGCCTTAAGCTCCGCGTTGCTGCGCTTGATCTCATCTGAGTGCTGGACGACGTTGTGCGACAAGCGTTGGATCGCCTCTGGCGACTCTGGCTGCAGACGCGCCAGCACCGCGCCGGTCGCCTCGATCACGTCGTTGATCTCAATGCCCAGCATCCGCCGGATCATACGGTGGCGGACCTGCTCGGTGAATTGCCTGCCATCCCAGCCAATGCTCTCCTTAAGCATCTGCCAGATGCCCAGCGCGTCAAGTTGGCGCGGCACCAACAGCCCAGACCGCAGCCCATCGTCCAGGTCGTGCGCGTTGTAAGCCAGCTCATCGGCGATGTTGGCGATCTGCGCTTCCAGGCCGGCGCGCAGATCGGGATCGAATCCTTCTGCTGCCGAGTCGCTGAGATCGTACTCCGTCTCATGTTTGACAATCCCCTCGCGCAGTTCGTAGGTCAGGTTCAGCCCCGGCCAGTCGGGATAGCGCGCCTCCAACTGCGTCACAATGCGCAGCGACTGCCGGTTGTGATCGAAGCCGCCGTGCCCCGCCATCAGCTTGTTGAGAATCGCCTCACCGGAGTGACCGAACGGCGGATGGCCGAGATCGTGCCCCAGGCAGATCGCCTCGACCAGGTCTTCGTTGGCCCCAAAGGCGCGGGCCAAGCTGCGCCCGATCTGGGTCACTTCGAGCGTATGCGTCAGGCGCGTCCGGTAGTAGTCGCCCTCGAAGTTGACGAAGACCTGCGTCTTGTATTCCAGGCGGCGGAAGGCCGTCGTGTGCAGGATGCGATCGCGGTCGCGCTGGAACGCAGTGCGAAACTCCGGCTCGTCTTCTGGATGCTGACGCCCCTTGCTGGCACGGCTCTGCAGGGCGTAAGGGGCTAGTGTGCGCTCTTCAATCGCTTCAAGCTGCTCACGTGTGATAAGCATGGCACGTACCGTTGGACTTGAACTGATCTGATGGAAGCTGGTCTGGCGGACAGGATCGAACATACGCTGCGCGGAAGCCCGCGCACGTGTGCAGAGAATATCCAATTACGGCACGCGCTGCAATCAAATTTCGGGATGGTTAGCGACTGGACCGCCGGGCGCTGCGCCGTACCAGAGTCAGGCTCGGCTCGCCAGTCTCGACATCCTTGAACACCATCACCTGGCGCAGCTCGATGATCTGGTCGCGCAGCGCCGCCGCTTTCTCGAATTCCAACGCCTTGGCCGCCGCTTTCATCTCCGCTTCAAGCGTCTCGATCAGCTTGTTTAGCTCGCTCTTGGGCAGTTCTGCCGGAGAAGCTACGGGGGCACCGCGCTCGCTCTGTGCTGCGTCGGGAATCATCTGCTGCATGCGCTCGGTCAGGTCGCGCACTTCCTTGACGATGCTGGCCGGCTCGATGCCGTGTTCCACATTGTGCCGGTGCTGGATCGTCCGGCGTCGCTCGGTCTCGTCCAGCGCGATCTGTATCGCCTCGGTGACCTTGTCCGCATACATGATCACATGGCCGTGAATGTGCCGCGCGGCGCGCCCGATGGTCTGGATCAGCGCAGGAGCCGAGCGCAGGAAGCCCTGCTTGTCGGCGTCAAGGATGGCGACGAGCGACACTTCGGGCAGGTCCAGCCCTTCGCGGAGCAGGTTGATGCCGACAACCACATCGTAGACGCCCAGACGCAGATCGCGCAGAATCTCGACGCGCTCAATCGTGTCAATCTCGCTGTGCAGATAATGCACGCGGATGCCCATCTCCAGCAGGTAGTCGGCCAGGTCTTCGGCCATGCGTTTGGTCAGCGTGGTGACCAGCGCCCGTTCGCTCCGCTTCACTCGGCGGTGAATCTCGCCGAGCAAGTCGTCAATCTGTCCCGCTGTTGGACGCACATCAATGGTCGGGTCGAGGACGCCAGTGGGACGGATGACCTGCTGGACCGTCTGCTGGCTGTGCTCTTCCTCGTAGGGGCCGGGCGTCGCACTCATGAAGACGGTCTGCCCGATGCGGCTCTCGAACTCCTCGAAGCTGAGCGGACGGTTGTCCAGCGCGCTGGGCAGGCGGAACCCGTACTCGACGAGCGTTTCTTTGCGCGAGCGGTCACCGCCGAACATGCCGCGCACCTGGGGCAGCGTCATGTGCGACTCGTCCACCACTAGCAGGAAGTCGGGCGGGAAGTAATCAATCAGCGTCCAGGGAGGGCTGCCTGCTGGGCGCTGGTCGAGGTGGCGCGAGTAATTCTCGATCCCGCTCGTGTTGCCAAGCTCGCGGATCATCTCGATGTCGTAGCGCGTGCGCTGTTCTAGCCGCTGGGCTTCGAGCAGCCGGTTCGCCGCCTGAAGCTCTGCCAGTCGCCCCTCAAGCTCCTGTTCGATGTCGTGCAGCGCCTGGCGCAGCAGGGTATCCTCGGTGACGAACTGCTTGGCGGGGAAGATCTTGATCGCCTCGTGCTCGGCCAGCACCTCGCCGGTCAGGGGATCCAAC
Organism: Thermoflexus sp.; assembly: GCA_020724485.1. Lineage (GTDB taxonomy): Bacteria > Chloroflexota > Anaerolineae > Aggregatilineales > Aggregatilineaceae > UBA2029. The sequence goes on from DYGW01000001.1 coordinate 33,565, forward strand.
TCCAACAGGCGCTCGATCTCGTCGCCGAACATGGCGACGCGGTAGGTTGTGGTGCCGTAGGCGGGCGTGATCTCCAGCGTGTCGCCCCGCACGCGGAACGTGCCCGGCTTCAATTCGAAGTCGTTGCGCCCGTACTGGATGCCCACCAGATGCCGCAGAATCAAGTCACGGCGCACCTGCGCGCCCGCCTGCAGCTCCAGCGTTGCCTTGTCCCACGTCACCGGGTTGCCGATGCCGTAGATGCACGACACCGAGGCCACGATCAGCACGTCGCGCCGGCTGAGCAGCGAGGCCGTCGCCGAGAGACGGAGCCGGTCAATCTCCTCGTTGATCTCCGTCTCTTTCTCGATGTAGAGGTCGTGGCGTGGTACGTAGGCTTCGGGCTGGTAGTAGTCATAGTAGGAGACGAAATACTCCACCGCGTTGCGCGGGAAGAATTCCTTGAATTCCGCATAAAGCTGGGCGGCAAGCGTCTTGTTGTGAGCCAGCACCAGGGTAGGGCGCTGCACCTGAGCGATGACGTTGGCGACGGTGTAGGTTTTGCCGGTGCCGGTCGCGCCGAGCAAAGTCTGGAAGCGGTATCCGGCAGCCAACCCCTCGACAAGCGCGCTGATGGCCTGTGGCTGATCGCCGGTCGGCTGATAGTCGGAGACAAGCTCAAAACCGGGCATGGCGACACTCCGTGTGAGACCCCCGCGCTCGAACGCAAATTCTATAGTATAGCGCAAATTGGCTGTGTTGACGAAGATTGTGAGGCAGCGCGGCTCAGCGTATCCGCCCTGGGTTCGGCTCGACGTAGATGGGATTGCTCAGAATCCACATGCGCTCGCGCCCGTGATAGGAACGCCAGACCTCAACCCGGTACGGGCCAGGATCGCGCACGACATGGGTGAGATTCTCGGTCTGCCTCTCCTCGGCGATGATCTCCCCACAGCGCACCAGGCGGATGCGCGCGCGGGCCGGAGCTAGTGTCTGGAGCGTCACACCGTGACCCAGCCGGATCGTCTCGCCCATGATCGCTGTGGCGTTCTGTCCCTGGGCAGAGAAACGAAAGCCGCGCGTGCTGCCGGGAATGTCGTAGCCGATGAAGGCCCGCCCCTGCTTGAGCGCCTGGTATACCTGGGCTTTGTCGTAGTCCAGCTCGCCAGTCAGCGCGGACTTGGTGAAGATGTGCGTGTTCACCGAGCTAAACAGGAAATCATAGGGGAAGACCACATGTGACAGCGGCCCCATTGACACGCGCGTGCCGTGTGCATCGGCGGAGCCGATCCCCACGACCTGGAGACCCATTTCCAGAAGCTCATCCCACAGGGCAAGCGTCACCGGCGAGGGGCCGGTCATCACATCGTCCGGGCGAAAGACATTGCGGATCCCAGTCCAGCGGTCGGGCAGATAGTCCTTGAAGCGGGACATGAAGTTCCACACTTCAAGGCCGGTGAACCCATCCACATAGCGATCCAGCCAGGGAATCGCCGGCTCGCCCAACCACTCGACAGCGTTATCGTCCGGGTGGGCGATGAAGCTCAGGCCGCCGGCCTGCTCGACAGCGCTCAGCAGGGTGGGGAGGCTGTGCGCGTACCCCGCCAGCTCTGACTCCGCGCCAAAGACGAGCACATGGTTGCCCTGTGGGTTGCGCGTCCGGTCGTGGACTTCCTCTCCGGCGAGCAGCAGCACGTAGCCGCGCGAGTCGTCACCGTAGTAGCCTTCGATCCCCTCCACGCGGACATTGTGGTCGGTGAAGATCAGAAAGTCCAGCCCGGCCAGAAGCGCAGCCTGGGCGACGTGTTCGTGGCTGCCCTCTCCGTCCGAGTAGGGGGTATGGACGTGGAGATTCCCGGTGTACTCGAAGTACGGCATGACGCTCTCTCGTGCGGTAACGTGCGGGCGCAGCGTGCTAAGCGTACTGCTCCGGTGGATGGCTGTCAAGAGAGCGACGTGTAGCACCCTTCGGCTGTGGTATACTAACGCCATGACTCAAACAGCGTAGTGACAAGTCAGGAAGTGAGCAGAGTCATGCAGTCTTCAGGCGGAAGCGCGCCCAATAGCCAGCCCCCACGTGCCTCAGATAATCTGCCGGATCAGCGGGAACGGCGACCGCCGCTGGACACCGGCGCGGCCCAGCCAACCCGCCCGCTCGTGCCGTTGCAGCCTCTCGGCGCGCGCCCTGACCCGCCAGCCCCGCCCAGCAGCCAGCATGACCGGCGCGCCCGCCGTCGCCGCGACAGCCGGCAGGCCCGCAGCAGTGCCCCGCCGCGACAAGCACTTCCGGGTATGCCCGCCCGCCCGGCAACGCGGCGAGACGCGCGGAGCAGCGGATTGTACCTCCCCTGGTGGTCACTGGTGATCATGGTCGCGGTCGTGGGGGCCGTCACCCTGGTGCTCGTGCTGGCGTTCTCGGCTTTGGCGGAGCCGCAGACTCCGGGCGATCAGGTGCCGCGCGTCCAGGTGGTCACTGCGCAGCCAACGCTCAGCCAGGACTTCCTGGGCGGGGCAGGGCAGGGGGAAACAGATAGCCAGGGCTTGTGGCCGACGCCGATTCGCCCCGCGCAACCCACGCCCACTATCGCGCTGCCGACACCGATCCCCAGCCCCTCGCTCCCTCCCGGCAATATCACTATAGGCGTGCTGGTCAAAGTGGTTGGGGTGGGGGCCACGGGGCTGAATATCCGCTCGACGCCCGGCACCGGCGAAGCCAGCACACCGCGCTTCGTCGCCCCAGAAGAGTCTGTCTTTGTCGTCGTTGAGGGGCCGCAAACCGCCGACGGCCTGGAATGGTGGCGGTTGGAAGACCCTGACGACGCAGAGCGATTCGGCTGGGCAGCGCGCAATTACCTGGAAGTCGTCTCTGAATAGCATATGAGGCAGGCACCTGTGAGCAACAGCGAACTCAAAGCCCGCGCCGAGGAACTGCGACGCGCTCTCCACGAGCACATCTACCGCTACCACGTGCTCAACGCGCCGATCATCACCGATGGCGAATACGACCGGCTCTTCGAAGAACTGAAACGGCTGGAAGCCGAGCACCCGGAACTGGTGACGCCTGATTCGCCGACTCGGCGCGTTGGCAGCGACCTGCAGGCGGATTTGCCGAAGGTGCGGCATTCTGCACCGATCCTGAGCCTGGGCAACGTGTTCAGCGTGGATGAGCTACGGGCCTGGCGCGAGCGCATCGGGCGCTTGCTGCCGGAAAACGCCGCGCTCAGGTACGTGGTCGAGCCGAAGTTCGACGGGCTTACGGTCGTGCTGATCTACCTCGACGGCGTGCTGGTTCAGGGCGCGACGCGCGGCAACGGCGAGATTGGCGACGACGTGACGCCGAACGTGCGCACCGTGCGCACCATTCCCCTGCGCATCCCTGTTTCTGGTAGCGACCTGCCCGTGCCGCACCGGTTGGTTGTGCGCGGCGAAGTGCTGTTCCTCAAAGACGACTTCGCGGCGCTCAACCGCCGCCTGGCGGAGGACGGGCTGCCCCCCTTCGCCAACGCGCGCAACACCGCAGCGGGCGCGTTGAAGCAGAAGGACGCGCGAGTGACCGCGCAGCGCCCGCTCACCGCGTACTGCTACGGGATCGTGGACGCGGACGGGCACGCTCCGCTCACGCAGTGGGAGACACTGCAATACCTGCACGAACTGGGCTTTCTCACTGCGCATGACGTGATCCGCCGTTTCGACTCTCTGGATGATCTGATCGGCTACGTGCAGGCGTTTGAGGCGCGCCGCCACTCACTGCCCTACGAAATGGATGGTCTGGTCATCAAGGTGGACGATCTGGCCACCTACCGCGATCTTGGAGTCGTGGGCAAAGACCCGCGCGGCGCGGTGGCTTACAAGTTCCCGGCAGAGGAAGCGACCACCCGCCTGCTGGACGTGACGGCCAATGTTGGGCGCACGGGCGTGCTCACCCCGACCGCTGTGCTTGAGCCGGTGTTTGTCAGCGGCGTCACTGTGCGCCAAGCCAGCCTGCACAACTACGACCTGATCGCCGAGAAGGACATTCGCCTTGGCGACACGGTGATCGTCAAGCGTTCGGGGGAGGTGATCCCTTACGTCGTCGGGCCGGTGATCGCGGCGCGGACTGGCGCGGAGCGCCCCGTTAAGCGCCCGGAGACCTGCCCGGTCTGCGGATCGCCGGTTGCGCGGGACGAGGACGAAGTTGCCTATTACTGCACGAATCCTGCCTGCCCGGAGCGGGTCGCCCGCAACATCGAGTACTTCGTGTCGCGGGGCGCGATGGACATCGCCGGGCTGGGCGAACGCGGCGTGCGCTTGCTGCTGGGGCAGGGGCTGATCGGCGACGAGGCCGATCTCTTCACCCTGGCGGCAGAAGACCTGCTGACGCTAGAGGGGTTCGCCGAGAAGAAAGTGCAGAACCTGCTGGCCAGCATCGAAGCGGCCAAACAGCGCCCGCTGGCAGTGCTGATCGGCTCGTTGGGGATACGGGGCGTGGGCAGCACTGTGGCTGAGGTGCTGGCCCGGCATTTCCACAGCATGGACGCCCTGGCCGCCGCCACCGAAGAGGAACTGCGGACCATCGAAGGGATAGGCCCGCACACGGCCGGCGCGGTCGTCGAATGGTTCGCCAACCCGCGCAACCGCGCGCTGCTGGACAAGCTGTGCCGGGCGGGCGTGCGCCTGGCAGAAGAAGCCGCCCCACCACACCGCGCGTCAGACCGGCTGGCAGGGCTGACCTTCGTGCTGACCGGCACTCTGCCGACTCTTAAGCGCAACGAGGCGGCGGCGCTGATCGAACAGCACGGCGGCAAGGTAGTCGGCAGCGTCAGCAAGAAAACGTCCTTCGTCGTCGTGGGCGAAGAGCCGGGCAGCAAGCTGACAAAAGCGCAGGAGCTAGGCGTCCCCTTGCTGGACGAGGCGGGCCTGTTGGCCATGATCGGGGGCGCTCGTGACTGAGCCTGTGGTTGTCATCCGCGAAGAGCGGCAGAAAGCCGTGCTGCGCCGGCATCCCTGGATTTTCTCTGGAGCCGTTAAGACCGTCACTGGAAACCCAGCGGACGGCGACCTCGTTACCGTGCGCAGTGAGCGCGGCGAATTTCTGGCGCGCGGCTACTGGAACAGCCAGTCATCCATCTGTGTGCGTCTGCTGTCGTGGGACGAGGCTCAGCCCATAGACGAAGCGTTTTGGCGAGAACGGCTACGGCGCGCCATCGCCGCCCGGCAGCCGCAGAACCGCATCGCCGCGCAGGGCACCCCGGCAGCCTACCGGCTGGTCAACGCCGAGAACGACGGCCTGCCCGGCCTCGTGGTGGATCGCTACGGCGAATGGCTGGTCATCCAGGCACTGACGCTGGGCATTGAGGTGCGCAAGGCAATGCTTGCCGACCTGCTAGGCGATCTTCTGCGGCCAGCTGGCATCTACGAACGCAGCGATGTGGACGTGCGCGCCAAAGAGGGATTGGCTCTCAGCACGGGGTCGCTGGCGGGCAGCCCACCGCCCGAAACCATTGAGATTGACGAGAATGGGCGGCACTTCCTCGTTGACGTGCGCGCGGGACACAAGACGGGGTTCTACCTCGACCAGCGCGAGAACCGGGAGATCATCGGCGACTGGTTCCGCTGGGACGAGCAGGCGGCAGAGCGCGAAGTGCTCAACGCCTTCGCCTACACCGGCGGTTTTGCCGTCTACGCGCTCGGCGGCCTGGCCCGGCGCGTCGTCAACGTGGATACCTCAGCGGAGGCTCTCAAGCTGGCGCGGCGCAACATCGCCCTGAACGGGTATGTACTCGACGACGATGACTTCGTGGAGGGGGACATTTTCTCTGTGCTGCGCTATTGGCGCGACCAGGGCCGGCACTTCGACATGATCATCCTCGACCCGCCGAAGTTCGCGCACTCTGCCCGCCAGGTCGAGAGCGCGGCGCGCGGCTACAAGGACATCAATCTATTAGCCTTCCAGCTTCTGAGGCAGGGTGGGGTGCTGGCGACGTTCTCGTGCTCCGGCGCAATCAGCAGCGACCTGTTCCAGAAGATCGTGTTCGCGGCGGCAGTGGACGCACGCTGCGACGCGCAGATCGTGCGTTGGCTGGCCCAGGCGTCCGATCACCCGGTTGCGCTCACCTTCCCGGAGGGGGCCTATCTCAAGGGGTTGCTGTGCCGCGTCTGGAAGTGAGCGAGGCGATCAGCCTTCTTCGCTCTTGGCGGCAAGCTGGGCGATCTTCTGGCTGGTCTCGCGCCAGCTAATGCGGCTGAGGCCCATCTTCTCGCGGACGGTTTCAGAGTCCATGCCGCGCTGGTGATCGCGCACGGCGCTCGTCCAGCGCAGAATCTCGAACGAGACGCGCGCGCCGACACCTGCGGCCAGCGCCACGTCATGTAGAATGTACTCCAGGTTGCGCGCTGTACACTCGAAAATGAACGTCCCCGGCTGGTACTGCGCCAGATACTCGTCCAGCACTGCCAACCAGTCGGGGTTCAGGGGAATCTTGCGCTCCCGGTACACATTCTTCGGACTGCGGTGGCGCACAATGAGATACGGGCGGCGCGGGTCGTCCCTGATCACGTCGTCCGGCTTCAAGCGCATACATTCGCTTTTCTTGAGGCCCGTGTCGAGCAGCAGGCGGACGAGCAGATCAGGGCGGGCGTCCGGCGACTCTGCCACGCGCAAGCTGGCCGTGTGGCTCAGCAGCCGCTCGATCTCCTGCTCCGACAGCACGGTTTGCAGCGGCGCCGCGCCCGACCGCTGTAGCAGGGCATCGGCTGGATCGTGCCGGAGCACACGCTCAGCCTTCAGGAACTTGAAGAACACTTTGAGCGTGGTCACCCGGCGCGCATAACTCTTGCGGCTGCACGGCACTCCCCGGCCATGCTCCAGCCATTCCAGAAAGTGATTGAGCTTGGAGGTGGTGAAGTCCTTGAGTGCGAAGTCCTCGCCGAAGAACTCTTCGACCAGGCGCAGGTCAGACGAGAACGCGGTGATCGTGTGCTCGCTGCGCCCCTCTTGGCGCAGGTGCGCCAGGAAGGGCATATGAGCGTCCGCCAGGCGGCTACGCGAGGTAAGCCCGTGCTCGGCATCACTGGGGAAGAGAGGAAGTTGCCGGTGAGTCATGTCGCTTCGATCAGTGGGTGCCAGACAACCGGCGGCCAGCGGTGTCTTTGAGACAAGATTGTGATAGGTACATATCTCTATTAGAATGGCTATAGTATGATTATGGAAAAATCAGCCCAAGTCCGCACGAAAGGGCTTTGCATCCCGCGTTTTGGGAAGTGAGTCGGCCTGAATTCCAGCCTCACGACTCAAGTCCTGGGACTCAAACCCCACACTCCGCCCGCCGCCAAAACAGGCCCAGACCAGCATCAGGGAGGTGCAGCACATGGTCACGTATCAGGACAAGCCCTGGCTCAAGCACTACGATTCGGGTGTTCCGCACAGTTTAGCACCATATCCCAGGCACCCGCTACACCAATACCTGACCGACGCTTCCGCCGCTGACTACGGAGCGATGGCGGTCATCACTGCCGCGCACCTGCCATTGGTGGGCCACGTAACCAGCCATATGTCATACGGCACGCTGAATGATCTCACCGATGCGCTGGCTGTGGCCCTGGTAGACCTGGGTCTGAAGAAGGGCGACCGTGTGGCCCTGATCCTGCCCAACTGCGCGCAGTTCGTGCTGGCTTTCTACGCCACGCTCAAGGCGGGTGGAGTCGTGGTAGCGGTCAACCCGACATTCCCCCCCGCCAAAATGGCTGAGCAGTTGATTGACAGCGGCGCTACCTTCGCCATCACGCTGACCTTGTTTTATGAGAATCTGAAGAAGATTCAGGCCCAGACGAAAGTCCAGCAGATCATTGCCACCGGCATCAAGGAATACCTGCCTCCCTCAGCGCGCGTCCTGTTCACACTGGCTAAAGAGAAAAAAGAGGGACACCGCATCACCAAGCGCCCCGAAGACCACTGGCTGCAAGACCTGCTGACCCGCTACGCGGGCCGGCGGCCCAGCGTGGACGTGCAGGGCGACGACATTGCCATCTTCCAGTACACCGGCGGCACCACAGGGATTCCAAAGGCGGCGATGTCAACCCATAGCGCGCTGGTCGCCAACACGGTGCAATGCCGGGAATGGCTGGCGCGCAAGGGAGTACAGGAGAGCTTCCTGGCGGCTATCCCGCTGTTTCACGTGTTCGGCATGGTGGCGGTGATGAGCTTCGCCGTATCGCTCGGTGCCGCCATGATCATGGTGCCCAACGCGCGCGACATCACCGATGTGGTACAGAAGATTGACCGCTACCGCCCGACGCTGTTTATGGGCGTGCCCGCCCTCTACAACGCGATCAACCGCCACCCAGGGATCATCGCCGGCAAGTACGATCTGTCGTCCATCTACGCCTGCATCAGCGGATCGGCCCCGCTGCCCCCCGCGACCAAGCGGCGTTTCGAAGAACTCACCGGAGGCGTGCTTCTCGAAGGGTTCGGCATGAGCGAAGCGCCCACCGCCTCCCATGTTAACCCGGTGCGCGGCGAGAATCGCACCGGCTCAATTGGCCTGCCACTTCCTGACATGGAGATGCGCATTGTTGACCTGGATGAAGGCGTCGCCGATGTGCCGGTGGGGGAGGTAGGCGAGCTGATCATGCACGGCCCTCAACTGATGCGCGGCTACTACGAGATGCCCACCGAAACGGCCAACGCGCTGCGTCCTGATGCCGACGGGAAGCTCTGGCTCTACACTGGCGACATCGCGCGCATGGACGAGGACGGCTACTTCTATATCGTGGACCGCAAGAAGGATATGGCGCTGATCGGCGGCTTCAACGTGTACCCGCGTCTGGTCGAAGATGTGCTCATGGAGCATCCAGCCGTGCAAGAGGTGGGTGTGGCAGCTATTCCCCATCCCGATCCAGAAAAGGTGGGGCAGGAAGCCCTGAAAGCCTGGGTCGTCGTCAAGAAGGGGCAGACTCTGACGGACAAGGAACTGATCACCTTCGCCAGCGAAAAACTGGCCCGTTATGAAATCCCGACCCGTTTCGCGTTCGTGGACGAACTGCCGCGCACGACGGTCGGCAAGATTCTGCGGCGCGAGTTGGCGCGCATGGAACTGGAAGCCCGCGAGCAGCAGGAAGAAGCCGGGCCGGCTGAGTAACTGCGCTGCTCTCGCGCTCTCCCATGACGGGGGTACGGCGAGCGGCTAAGGCTGCGTGGGGCTTCGCTTGCCCCAGCCCTCGCGGAGCATCCGTAAGGCGTTGCCCCCCAGGATGTTCTCGATGTCCTGGTTCGTGTACCTGCGGCGCGTGGGCGAGTCGTGCTCGGCCAGCAGTCGCTCAGTCAGGCGCGGTAGTTCGGAGGTATCCTTGAGATCATCGGGCGGGTCGGTGAATCCGTCGAAGTCGCTGCCAATGGCGATGTGCTCAGTCGAGCCTCCCGCTGCGGCGACGAACTGCCCGATGGTGCGCGCGACACAGTCCAGCCCCAGGTCCGTGCGGTAGGGGGCCAGCCAGTAATTCATGAGGATGACGCCAACCACACCGCCATGATTGGCGATCCAGCGGATCTCCCAGTCTTCGAGGTTATAGGGGCTGGGGTTCAGCGTGTACGCGCCGACATGCGACGCCATGACCAACGAACTTGCGCCGCTCTGCCCGACGATCTCATACACGTCGCGGCGGGCGGGCGGAGTGCAGTGGCTGATGTCAATGAGCATGCCCAGCTCGATCATGCGCCGCACAACGATGCGCCCCACCGGCGTCAGGCCGCGCGTCAGGTCAATGTCCTCCATCAAGCGATCCAGCCGCCGCCGAGGTAGCAGGGGCAGGATGTATTGTGGGTATGGAAACACCGTCATGCCCAGGGCATTGGGATAGAAGTGCACCAGCGTGAGCGCTGCACAGCCTCGCTCAAAGAACTTCTCCAGGTTAGCGATGATCTCTGGCTCGCTGCCCGTCGCACCTTCGAGGCAATGCCCCCCTTCCAGCGTGTGCACGAAGGCGATGGGGCCATCCGACCCCTGGCTCAGGAGGATGTGCTCAAGCTCTGCGCTGGAACGGGCCAGGACGACAGGACGCTGTCCGGGGGTCTTCTCGGCTTGTTGGCTGTAAGTGGCCAGACGCTTCTCCAGATCGCCGAACAGGTGTTGCGTCACCTCTGCATAGGGCGGTTCCATCAAGTCCTTCCACGTGCGCCGCACAAACGACCAGGGAATCAGGCGCAGCAGTCTGATCAGGGGCAAGTCCTCGATCAGGCGCTTTTCTGGCGCGTAGATCGCGGAGAGCAGCACATCTACCCCGCCAGCCTGCAACGCCGGAAAGTTTGTGCGCACGTTGAGCGGCCAGAAGAATGCCTGGATCGCCTTGTCGCGCCGCAGCAGGTTCTTATGGAACAGGGCGCTTTTCAGAGCGGGATGGGCGTGAATGTCAACAACGGTAGCACGGTGATGCAAGTCCAACCAGGGTGAGGGAGTGCTCTCGTTCATCGGGGTCTCCGCGCAGATGCCACACCAGGTGTTCACGGATGCGGAAGCTACCCTGCATTGTACATGCAGTCCGTCCAGGTGGGCAATGCCGGACGGCAGGTGTAAAAAAGAAGCCCCGCCGGGCGGGGCTTCTCAGCTTGTTGACCAGAGGTTAGGCAGGTTCAGGAGCGGACAGGCATTAAGGCTGGTCTGTGATCTGGAGCGGCTCTTCACTCTACCCCCCCTCGGCGCTAACGTTCCTCGCCTCCTCCTCTCCGCAGCGGAGGGGGGGGAAGGCCGAGCGTAGCGAGGCCAGAGGGTGAGGTCAGCAACAAGGCGGTGTCTTAATGCTTCCTTTGTTGCTGTCCGCCCCTGAAGTTAGGCAGGGGAGGGAGCCGTCCCCAGCGGAGCAGGAGGCATGTCACCATCTGCCTCCTCCTTTGCCGGCTCACCAGTCACTTTCAACGCAGTCGGCTCGCTGGGACGGCTGGGCGCTTCTGACTCCGGCGGCTCGCCCATCAGTGCCAGGAACTCTTCGCGGCCAAGCGTCTCCACCTCGATGAGCCGCTGCGCGACTGCATCCAGCTTGTCGCGGTTATCGCGCAGCACACGAAGCGCGCGCTCATAAGCTTCAGAGACAATGGCGTGCACTTCCTGGTCAATCTGCTCGGCGATGCTCTCACTGTAGTCGCGCTGCTCGCCGATCTCGCGTCCCAGGAAGACAAGCTCCTCTTTCTGCCCAAACACGCGCGGACCGAGCTTGCGGCTCATCCCCCAGCGCGTCACCATCGTGCGCGCGATGCGCGTCACATTTTCCAGATCGCTCGACGCCCCGTTGGTGATGTCGCCGAAGACAATATCCTCGGCGGCTCGTCCGCCCAGCGCCCCAGTGATCTGGTCAATGTAGCGTTGGGTAGTGCCCAACATCGAGTCGTTCTCTGGCATCACCCAGGTGACGCCGCCAGCCATGCCGCGCGCGACGATGGTCACTTTGCGCACGGGATCACAGTTGGGCGTCAGATGGAAGACAACGGCGTGCCCGGCCTCGTGATAGGCGATCAGCCGCTTCTCTTCCTCGGTGATGAGCCGGCTGCGCCGCTCAGGCCCCAGGACAACGCGCTCGACCGCTTCTTCGAAGTCGCGCATACTGATGCTCTTCTTGTTCTTGCGCGCGGCGACAATGGCCGCCTCGTTGACCAGGTTCTCCAGGTCGGCTCCCACGAAGCCCGGCGTGGACTTCGCCAGCGTGCTCAGGTCTACATCCGACGCCAACGGTTTGCCGCGTGAGTGAACCTTGAGGATCGCTTCGCGCCCGCGCATGTCGGGACGGTCGAGCACCACGCGCCGGTCGAAACGCCCTGGGCGCATGAGGGCCGGGTCGAGGATGTCGGGGCGGTTGGTGGCGGCCATGATGATCACGTTGGTATCCGTGTCGAAGCCGTCCATCTCCACGAGAATCTGGTTGAGCGTCTGCTCGCGCTCGTCGTGGCTGCCGCCCAAACCCGCGCCGCGATGCCGCCCGACCGCGTCGATCTCGTCCACGAAGACGATGCACGGGCTGTGGCGCTTGGCCTGGTCGAACAGATCGCGCACGCGGCTGGCACCGACACCCACGAACATTTCGACGAACTCGGAGCCAGAGATGCTGAAGAAGGGCACGCCCGCTTGGCCGCTCACCGCCTTCGCCAGCAGCGTCTTGCCCGTGCCGGGGCTACCCACCAGCAGCACCCCTTTGGGGATGCGCGCGCCAAGCTGGATAAACCGCTCTGGGTCCTTCAGGAATTCGACGACTTCCTGAAGCTCCTCTTTCGCCTCATCGGCGCCGGCCACATCCTCGAAGGTGACCGTGGGCTGATCGCCGGTGAACATGCGCGCCCGGCTCTTGCCAAAAGAGAGCGCCTGGTTGTTTGATCCCTGCGCCTGGCGCAGCATCAGGTAGATGAACCCGCCGATGAGCAGCAGGGGCAGGAATGTCCCGATCAGGCCGATCCAGTTGAACAGGTTGCTCGGCTTGGTGAACTCGAAATCAATCTGCTGCAGCATTTCAGGCGACGCGCCGAGCGATTCCAGCACAGCGACCGGGTCATCTGTGTTCGGGTTGAGCTGCGTCTTGCGCGTGTCATTGTTGCGATAGGTAGCCGTGATCTCGCCTTCGTCTGAGACCTCGATGGAGCGAACCAGCCCGTTGTTAATGTCACGAGCAAGCTCGCTGGCGATCAGCCCCTTCGCGTCTGAGCTATTGCTGCGTACTCCAAAGACTATCGCAGCGATCGCTGTGATAATCAGGATGTACACAAAGACATTCCGCGACCGGTTATTCACTCTAAGCCTCCAGCCCCCACAACAGACGTGCCCATTACCGTACCCCTTGCCAAAGGACAGATGTCTCTCTCGATCTGAGGAGTTTGCATGATTGCTAACTAGAATTATACAGGATCGAACAGTCGAAGGCCAGATGATTAGGCGAATGGTGAATTAACGTTGCATAAGAAACCCCGCGCAGAGATAACTGTTCGCGCGCTGAGCAGGCGCACTCATCACCCAGCCCACGCCTGGTAGACTGCTATCCACAAGGGGATGAGCAGCATGACGGCAATGAGCGCGATGAAAGCCAGGACCAGCGTCACCAGATCGAGCTGTGGCGGCTCCTCAATTGCCCGGTAACGTGACTGAATCATGGGATCGGGCGGCTGCGGCGGAGAGTACGCGGGGCGGGCGACGGACGCCATGCCCGGTGCTGTGGCCGGACTGCGATAGGCAGGCTCCGAGTAGATGTAGGTAGGAGCCTCAGAACGGGGCGAGCCAGCAGGTGCCGGGATCGGCTGCGGGATTGCCGGTTCCGGGCTGCCCGCCCGATTGTCGCTCTGGATGGGCGGCAGAGGACCAGAGGGCGGCACCGTCGCCGCCGTGTCTGGAAAGGAGGCTTCGGCACTGACTTCCGGCACCACGTCAGTGGTCACCTGACCGCGACGGCGATAGCTGACCAGGATACGCCCGAACTGATCTGCCGTGCGGTAACGCGACGTGGGTTCCTTGGCCAGCACCTTCAGCAGAATGCGATCCAGGTGTTCTGGCACATTGGGGTTGAACTCTGCAGCGCGCGGCGGCGTCTCGCGGATATGCGCCATCGCCAATTCCTGCTGATCGGTGCCCACGAACGGGAGCCGCCCGGTGAGCATCTCGAACAGCACGATGCCAATCGCGTACACGTCCGAAGCGGGCGTGGGCGCTTCGCCCTGGGCCTGTTCGGGCGAGAAGTAGTGCGGGCTGCCCCACACCACGCGCTGGCGCTCGCGGTCGCGCGGCTTGGTCGCCGTCAGCGCCTGGGCGATGCCGAAGTCGGTGACCTTGACGTTGTCGCTCTCCGTCACCAGGACATTCTGCGGCTTCACATCCGCGTGAACCAGCCCGGCGCGGTGCGCATAACCCACGCCAGCGCAGATTTTGATGGCGATGCTCAGCGCCCGGTCAATGGAGAAGGGGGCACCGGCCCGGATCAGGCGCTTGAGGTCTTCGCCATCCACGTACTCCATGACGATGTAATGGGTGTTCCCATCCTGGCCTACGTCGTGGACGGTGACAATGTTCGGGTGCGACAGGTTGGCGACGTTGCGCGCTTCCTGGCGGAACCGCTTGAGGAATTCCGGGTCGCTGGTCAGGCTAGGGCGCAATATCTTGACCGCCACTGTGCGGCCCAACGCGAGATCGGTGGCCTTGTAGATGACGGCCATGCCGCCCGATCCCTGCTGCGCCAACAACCGGTACCGCCCGTTCAGAAGCGTCTCTTGCGAGGACATCCGCCATCCATTCTCTGGCTCTGCGTGAGTTGAACACTGTTTTGGTACATCTTAATAATGCTCGGTCTCTGGCGATAATGCAAGTACTTTTTCATTCCGGCACAGGAGCTAGTTAGGAGGCAAAGCACCGTCTATAATCTGTTCTGTATCATGCGGCTATGCCGTCATTCATCTCTTTTGCGGCGGGCCTGGTGAGGCCAAGCACAAGGAAGGAATCCAGATGACAGACCATACACTACGCGACCCGTTCAATGCGCGGGCGTCCCTGCAGACCGACGAGGGGCGCGTGACCTACTATCGCCTGGCAGCCCTGCAAGAGCAGGGCATCGGCGCGGTGGAACGCCTGCCCTTTTCGATCAAGGTGCTGCTAGAGTCCGCGCTGCGCAGTAACAACGGGTTTGAGGTCACCGACGACGATGTGGCGAGGCTCGCCCGATGGTCACCGGCAGCGCAGGATGCACAGGAGATTCCCTTCAAGCCGGTGCGCGTGGTTCTGCAGGACTTCACTGGCGTGCCATCCCTGGTTGATCTGGCCGCTCTGCGCTCGGCGATGCAGCGCATGGGCGGCGATCCGGCGCGCATCAACCCGGCGATCCTCGTTGATCTGGTGATTGACCACTCGGTGCAGGTAGATGCCTTTGGCTCGCCGAATGCGCTGCGCATCAACGCGCAGTTCGAGTTCGAGCGTAACCGCGAGCGCTACGAGTTCATTCGCTGGGGCCAGGAAGTATTCTCGAACTTCCGGGCCGTGCCGCCAGCCACAGGCATTGTGCACCAGGTGAACCTGGAATACTTGGCGAAGGGCGTGCTCACCCAGCAAATCGGCGGCGAAGTCGTGGCCTTCCCCGACAGTCTGGTTGGCACCGACTCGCACACCACGATGATCAATGGATTGGGCGTCGTGGGGTGGGGCGTTGGCGGCATTGAGGCCGAGGCGGTCATGCTCGGCCAGCCGATCACCATGCTCATGCCCGAAGTCGTCGGCTTCAGGCTGGTCGGCCAACTGCCCGAAGGGGCAACCGCCACCGATCTGGTGCTGATCGTCACGCAGATGCTGCGCAAGAAGGGCGTTGTCGGCAAGTTCGTCGAGTTCTTCGGCCCCGGTCTCAGTCACCTGAGCCTGCCCGACCGCGCGACACTGGCCAACATGGCCCCTGAATACGGCGCGACGATGGGCTTCTTCCCGGTTGACGCCGAGACGCTGCGCTATCTCGCCTATACCGGGCGTCCGCCTCAACTGGTACGCCTGGTCGAGCAGTACACGCGCGCGCAGGGCATGTTCCGCACCGACGACATGCCCGATCCGGTCTTCTCCGACACCCTGGAATTAGACCTCGGCAGCGTCGAGCCGAGCCTCGCCGGGCCGAAACGCCCCCAGGATCGCGTGCTGCTCTCTGAGATGCAAGCCAGGTTCCGGCAGGCGCTGGTCGCGCCAACCGCCGAGCGCGGCTTCGCGCTGCCGCTCGAAGCCCTGGGTCGCCGCGCAAGAATCGAGATCGGGCGCAACGGCCACCAGACTGTTGAAGCGGGGCATGGGCTGGTCGTGATCGCCGCCATCACAAGTTGCACGAACACCTCCAATCCCTCAGTCATGGTCGCCGCCGGACTGCTCGCCAAGAAAGCCGTCGAGCGCGGGCTGAAGGCTGCTCCCTACGTCAAGACCAGCCTGGCACCTGGCTCGAAGGTGGTGACGGCCTACCTCGAAGAAGCGGGTTTGCTGCCCTATCTTGAGCAGCTAGGCTTCTATGTCGTTGGCTACGGCTGCACCACGTGCATCGGCAACAGCGGCCCGCTGGCAACGCAGGTGGCCGACGCCGTGAAGGGGTCCGATCTTGTGGCGGCGGCGGTGCTCAGCGGCAATCGCAACTTCGAGGGGCGCATCAACCCGCATGTGCGCGCCAACTATCTGGCTTCGCCGCCGCTGGTGGTGGCCTATGCCCTGGCTGGCACGGTTGACATTGACCTGCACGCCGATCCGCTCGGCTACGATCCGCAAGGCGATCCGGTCTATCTGCGCGACATCTGGCCGACGCAACGCGAAATCCAGCAGACCGTCGCGGCGGCGCTCAAGCCAGAAATGTTCGCCGAGCAGTACGGCAATGTCTATGACGGCAACGAAACCTGGAACGCAATCCCGGTAGCGGCCAGCCCGGTCTACCAGTGGGACCCGGACTCGACGTACATCCAGGAGCCGCCCTTTTTTGTAGACTTGACACCGGAGCCGGCCTCCATTGCTGACATCCGGGGAGCGCGGGTGCTGGTCTTGTTGGGCGACTCGGTGACGACTGATCACATCTCGCCAGCCGGTTCGATTGCCCCGGACAGCCCTGCCGGGCAGTACCTGATCGCGCGCGGCGTCGCCGTCAAGGACTTCAACTCCTACGGCTCGCGGCGCGGCAACGACCGGGTGATGGTGCGCGGGACTTTCGCCAACATCCGCCTGAAGAACCTGCTGGTGCCGGACACAGAAGGCGGCGTGACAGTGCATATTCCCAGCGGCGAGCAGATGACCATCTTCGACGCTGCCGAGCGGTACCGCGCCGAGCAGACTCCGCTTATCGTCGTGGCGGGGAAGGAATACGGCACGGGAAGCTCGCGCGACTGGGCGGCTAAGGGAACGCTGCTGCTGGGCGTGCGCGCCGTCCTGGCCGAGAGTTTCGAGCGCATTCATCGCAGTAACTTGATCGGCATGGGCGTGCTGCCGCTCCAGTTCCAGGAAGGTCAGAGTGCTGCCGCCCTGGGGCTGACGGGCTATGAGCGGTTCGATATTGAGGGCCTAGCGGACAATCTCGTACCGGGCGCGGAGTTGCCGGTGCGGGCTACCCGCAGCGACGGCACCAGCAAATCCTTCACCGTCATCTGCCGCCTGGATACGCCCGTCGAAGTCAAGTATTACCGCAACGGCGGCATTCTCCACGCCGTGCTGCGCGACTTGATGCGCCAGAGCGCGTGATTGGGCGCACTTGCAAATACTCTCTGTGTTGGCGGCTCTCGAAAACGAGCCGCCAGTTTCTTGGTAGCGCTGGCTGGGTTGCCGAGATGCGCAAATGCGGCTGACTAGAGTAAGATAAAGGAGGGTTGCCCCGGCAACCCAGCACAACTTCTCGTCCACCAGAGGAGCGCGAGATGCCACGAGTGATCGTTGTTGGAAGCGCCAACGTTGATTTTGTCGTGCAGACCCCGCATATTCCCCGCCCCGGCGAGACCGTCCTCGGCCATCACTTCGTCATGGCGATGGGCGGGAAGGGGGCAAATCAGGCGGTCGGGGCTGCCCGGCTGGGCGCGGACGTGATATTTGTCGCCAGGGTTGGGCGCGACATCTTTGGCGATCAATGCATTGAGGCGTATCATGCTGAAGAAATTAATACTGAGTATGTTACCTATGATGATCACGAGGCTACGGGCGTCGCGCTGATCGCAGTGGCGGCAGATGGCGAGAACAGCATCACGGTGGCTTCCGGGGCGAACATGCGTCTCCTGCCGGAACACATCGCGGCGGCGCGAGAGGCGATTGCCCGCGCTGATGTGCTCGTCATGCAGCTTGAGGTTCCGGTCGAGACGGTGCTTGCCGCAGCGCGTATTGCGCGCGAGCACGGCGTGCGCATGGTGCTCAATCCCGCTCCGGCGCGCACCCTTCCTGACGACTTGCGCAGGCTGGTGGACGTGCTGACGCTCAATCGCATTGAGCTGGCTCAGCTTGCCGGACTCAGCGAAGGACAGGTCAGGCAGCTTTCCGAAGAACAGCTTGGCCAGGTGCTCTTAGGTCTAGGCGTGAAGCAAGGGGTCATCACACTCGGCGCGCAAGGCGCGTTGGTCGCGGATTCCGCCGGGGTTGTGCACGTGCCCGCGTTCCCGATCACGCCGCTCGACACCACGGCGGCGGGAGACGCATTCAACGCAGGACTGGCCGTAGCCCTCGGGCGGGGTGGGGGGCTTGTTGGGGCGGCTCGCTTCGCCAGCGCATGTGGTGCCCTGGCCGCGACGAAGATGGGGGCGCAGCCGTCGCTGCCGACAGAAGTGGCTGTGGAAGCTTTTCTCGCTGAGCGGTGATGCCCCACACATCATGGCGTGGGGCGGCGCGACCGGGCCAGCGAGCATGGCTGCCCAAGCAAGGGGGAGATAAGGCACATGACAGCGAAAGTGCTCATCGTTGACGATGAACTGGCCATTCGGGACGCGCTGGGGCGGAAGCTGCGGCGCGAGGGGTTTGACGTGACGCTGGCCGGCGATGGCCTGGAAGGATTGCGCGTGTTCCACACCGAGCGCCCAGACCTTGTCGTGCTCGATATTGTGATGCCCGAAATGAGCGGCCTGATCGTCTGCGCGCGCATCCGCGAAGTGGCCGAGACGCCGGTGATGATGCTGTCCGCCCAGGCGGTGACGGAAGAAGACATCATCGAAGGGCTGAACGCCGGCGCCGACGAGTACCTGGTCAAGCCCGTCCGCCTCAACGAGTTTGTCGCGCGCATCAAGGCGCTGCTCCGCCGCGCGCAGATGGCGTCACCGGGCGTCGAGGCCGGCTACAACGACGGCTACCTCAGCGTAGACCTGCAGCGCCGCCACGTCCATGTGGACGGGCAGAAGGTTCACCTGACGCCCACCGAGTTCAAACTGCTGATCGTCCTGCTGGAAAACGCCGGGCGCGTCGTGTCGCAGCGTGAGCTACTGGAGCAGGTGTGGGGGCCGGAATACGTGGACGATGTGTACTATCCCCGCGTCTATATCAGCCAGCTCCGCCGCAAGATCGAGCCTGATCCCGCCAGCCCGATCTATATCTTGACCGAGCACCGCGTCGGGTATCGCTTCGAGAAACAAGGCAAGTACTCGCACAACTCGCATAAGTAGTGTTGGCCGATCCCAGGCATGAACGCCACCACGCTCACGCTGCTGCTCAATGGCCTGACCCTGGCCTTTGCCCTGGGCCTGCTGGTTCTGGTCCTCTGGCAGGACTCGCGCAGCGCGGCTAACCGCTACTTCGCGCTCTTCGTGCTCATGGTCGCCATCTGGTCAGCAGGATCGCTGCTGGGGCGTGCGGCGGCCTACACGGGTGGCGAGCGCGCGGTCATCCGGCTGGGCCTGCGCCTGCTCGATTTTGGCTACGTGGGATCGAGCCTGGCGCTCTACGTTTATGCGGTGATCGTCACAGGCGTGCGCGGGCGTTTGTTTCGCCTGGTGAGCACAGCGAGCCTCGCCATCATTCTCGCCTATGTCTTCTTCCTCGTCTTTGTCGTCGAAACCAGCCGGCCATTCGAAGTAACGGATGCCGGCCTGCTGAGCTATCGCTATGGCACGTCAGAGACCGCTCTGTTCCTTGCGCTGCACGCGGTCACCATGTTCATCGTCTGGCGTTATAGAGCCAAGATTAAGGCGCGCGGGCTGACGGTGGGCATTCTCATGGTCTGTGCGGGGCACATCCTGACGCTGATCAGCCCGCGCCTGCTTGTGCTCGGCACCGCCGAAGATGTGAGCGCGCTCGCCACTTTGATCATGACCTATGCCATTGTCCGCCACCAGATCATGGTTCCCTTGCTGGGGCGCGCCAAGCAGCTTGAAGCCGTCCGCGATGTCGGGTTGGCGATCAGCAGCCGTCTGCGCCTGAACGAGACATTGGCGGCCATTGCTGCTCAGGCTGCCGGACTGCTCGGCGCCGACGGCGCGGCGATTTACTTGAAGCGTGGGGATACGCTCAAGCTTGCTGCTGTGTTCAACATGCCCGCGCAGTTTGTCGGCATCGAGACCAGGGTAGGGGAGGGCATAGTCGGCACAGTGGCCGTGGAAGTGCGCGCCAGGCGTCTTGATCATTATGGCCGTGACTGGACGGGGACCCCCGATCTGCCACTGGCGCGCGAGACGTTCGGGGCTGTGCTGTGTGTGCCCCTCGTCTTTGGCGGGGAGGTCGTGGGTGTCTTGCTGGTCGTGCAGGGCCAGCAGGGCGGACTCTTCGACCCCGAAGACCTACGCTTGCTAGAGCTGCTTGGCCCCCAGGCGGCAGTGGCGATCACCAACAGCCGGCTTTTTGAGGCGGAGCGCGAGCTTCTCACCGATCTGGCGGTGGCCAAGCGCCAGCTTGAGGCGGTGCTGACCAGCACGGAGAACCCCGTGATCGCCGTAGACCGGCGGTTGCGCGTCCTTTTCGCTAACCCTGCTGCCAGCACGCTCCTGCATACGGAAATTGATCCGGTTGGGCAGTCATTGACCGATCTCGTGCCGCGCCAGTTTCTTCCTGGCAATGTCCGCACGGTCTTGCGCGACCTGCGCAGCCGGCGCGCCCATGTGTACGAGGTGACAGTGCACAACCACACCTATCTATGCCATGTCGCGGGCTTGGGGCGACCGCACCCGGAGGGATGGGTCGTAGTGTTGAACGATGTCACCGAGCTGAAAGAGTTGGATCGGCTCAAGAGCCAGATGATCCAGATGACCAGCCACGACCTGAAAAACCCGCTCCAGGCGGCGATGAGCTATATGGAGCTGTTGATCGAGGACGGCCAGGCGGCGTTCACGTCCGATATGGAAGACTATGTAGAGGCCGTCTGGTCGCAGTTGTCGCGCATGTACCGCCTGATCAACAGCATCCTCGACCTGGAACGCGCGGGAGGTGGGCGGCGCGTCAGCGAAGAGTGCGACCTGGCCGCGCTCCTGGGTCGAGTCGCGGTGGATATGGCGATGCCCGCGCGCGAACATCATGTCACGCTCGATCTGCACATTGCCGAGGCCCTGCCGCCGATCAGCGGTGACGGCCAACAGTTGTCCCAGGCGTTCGCCAACATTGTGGACAACGCGATCAAATTCACCCCCGCCGGAGGGCGCGTGGACATCTACGCCTCCACCAACCACGCGGAGGTGCAGGTAGACGTGCGCGACACCGGAATCGGCATTCCAGAGGATGAGCTTCCCCACGTGTTCGAGCGTTTCTACCGGGGCAAGCAACGCGCTGCGCCCACGGTCAGTGGATCAGGGTTGGGGTTAGCACTGGTGAAGGTCGTCGTGGAGAGCCACCGGGGTAGGGTGTTCTTGACCAGCGCGCCAGAGAAGGGTACTTGCGTGACCGTCATCCTTCCCGCTGCAGCGGGCGCGCTGCAGGGACTGCCAGACGCCAAGAAGGGGTTGCCGTGAAAATCTACACACGAACGGGAGACGCAGGGCAAACCAGCCTGTTTGCGGGAGGGCGTGTCAGCAAGGATCATGTCCGGTTGCATGCCTATGGCAGCGTGGACGAGCTAAACTCTCTGCTGGGCGTCGTGCTGGCAGCGGGTCTGCCAGACGCGCTCAGCGCCAGCGTGCAGCGCGTGCAGCATGACCTGTTCGTCGTCGGCGCAGACCTCGCCACGCCGCTGGACGCCGCGAGCAGCTATGTCTTGCGCGTCGGGCCGGAGCGCGTGCAGGCGTTGGAGGCGGAAATTGACGAGTGGGAGGCGCTCCTGCCGGCGCTAAAGCACTTCATCCTGCCGGGCGGCTCGTTGGGGGCTGCTCTGCTCCACCAGGCGCGCACGGTGTGCCGGCGGGCCGAAAGGTGGGTCGTGGCGCTCCAGACGGGCGAGAGCATCAACGGCGAAGTCCTGCGCTATCTCAACCGGCTGTCGGACTGGCTGTTTGTCGCGGCGCGCTGTGCCAACCGCGACGCCGGCGTCGCGGAGGTGCAATGGCGACGGCCTGACGGGACAGAATCATCGTAGAAATAGTTTTATTTGCCATACTGTATTATATATACACATATTTATATGGATTTCTCTACTGGGCAGATGAGTGACGAACCGGACTCGCGCAGCGCGATCCGTCAATTTAGGCGACGATGATCGGGACGAGCACGGCGTGGCGCGCCATCACGGGGAAGCAGGCGCAGAACCGTTGCGCGGTCGAGCCAGCGGCAGAGCAGGGCGGCTTTGTGCCGTGTGACTTCTGGCAGCCAAGTGGGGTTGCCAGATTGCGGATACTATAGTAACATAACGAAGGAAATGCACGATAGGGGCTTCTTATGTTACACATAATGAGGACAGAGGCGAATGGACATATTTATCAGCTATGCACGCGAGGATTCTCTCTTTGCAAACTGGCTCAGCAGCGAGCTACAGCGCAGAGACTTCTCCGTTTTCCTTGACACCAGTGATCTTGTTCCTGGAACTGTATGGCAGAATGAGATCGAGAAAGCAATCCGCGCATGTCGCATCGTGCTCCTTGTCCTCAGTCCTCATAGCATGGCTTCTAAGTGGGTCAAGTGGGAGTGTATGCTTGCGCAACACTATGGAAAGAGACTGGTTCCGCTTCAGATAGCCCAACTCCCACACGAGCCAGACTTTGTTCGTGGCCTACAGCTTGTGGACTTGACAACTCTTCCCATGAACGCGGTGGCGATCAGCCACATTGTCAGCTTGCTGCCCAAAATAGACCAACGGACTCTTGGCATCGTCCGTGACGCTTACCTCCAGCGTGCCACTCTTAAGTCCGACCACACTATCACTGCCTATCGTCGCGCGATTGAGCTGTTCCTCGAATTCCTGGGCGATCCGTCGCAGCGCGGGCGTCTGCCAGTGCATAGTCGCGTACCAGCCGCACCTGATGACACACCCCTTAACGCCCTAACTGCGGCAGACGCTCCAATCTTCCTGCATTTCGCAGAATGGATGTTATCTAGCCCCACTCGCAAATCAGATGACAAGCGGCCATACAAGGTCTCTACGGTCGAACTGCGGCTGGCGGGCATCCAGAACTGGTTCCAGTTCATGGACGATCATGGCTGGCTGCCGCCGGACTTCCCGCTGGCCAAGGCCAGACGCATCGTGCGCGACGAACTACGCGGACAATCGCGCCAGGGCGGCCCACCTGAGCCGCCGCTGAACATCGAAGAGGTCATCTACTTCTACGATAATCTCAAGCCCCCACGCCGTCTCGCCGATCCCGACGCGCCCGCCGAACGCCGCGAGCGCTGGGAATTGACGCGCCTGCGCAACTGCGCCCTGCTGCGCGCGCTGGCCGAGTCGGGCGGACGAGTCAGCGAAGTGCTGAGCCTGAACCTCGACGACTTCCCAGAACGCTTTCTGCAGCGCGACGACGTGCTGCGCGTCGCTGTGCGGGGCAAAGGCGGCCATGTGTACCATTTGCGCTTCCACGACGCGCTGCCGGCCATCCGGGCCTACATCGAACGGCGCGGCGCGGCATTGCGCGCCACGCGCTCCGGCAAAGTCCCGCTGTTCGTGAGCCACGACGCGCGCTTCGACGGCAGCCGCATGAGTCGTATCGTCGCCTGGCGAGTGGTGCAGCGCGCCGCCCGTGCCCTGGGACTGGGCAGCATCACGCCCCACGACTTCCGCCACTGGCGGGCGACACAACTGCTCAACGCGGGCTATCCGCTGGATGTCGTGCAGGATTACCTGGGGCACCGTTCGGTCGAGACGACGCGCGCCTACTACGCGCATACCGATCCGCTGCGCGTAGACGAGGCCGCGCGTAGCGTGGGACTGCCCCGTTTGCCCGATGATGATTCGCAACCTGGTTGAACACCTGGCACGGCGATGGTCACCTGTCCCGGTAACCCTGGCCCAGCGGCACGGCGAGCATGATCCCGATGAAGCCGACCAATACGCCGAGATGGAGCAGCACAGCGGGGATGCACAACCAGTAGAGACCGGCGTCAAAGCGGCCCGCCTCCACGAGCAGCGCAA
This sequence comes from Thermoflexus sp., assembly GCA_020724485.1. Taxonomy (GTDB): domain Bacteria; phylum Chloroflexota; class Anaerolineae; order Aggregatilineales; family Aggregatilineaceae; genus UBA2029. Next base: position 57,421 of record DYGW01000001.1, read on the forward strand.
TGACAAGGCCGCTGGCCAGCAGGCTGAGCACAACCAGCACCGTGCCGACGAGCAGCGGCACACCGCGCTGCGGTGCAATGGATGAAGACAGCGCAGTAATCACGTTGCCAAATCGCGGCGACGCATCCACTCGCCGGAGAAAAGGCCCGCTCACCACCATCAGTCCCGCCCACAGCAGCCTGGCGGCGCTGCGCAAGAGGTACAGCAGCAGTGCGATCAGCTTGCTGAGGCCCCCAACAATACGCTTCATGGCTGCACGTCATCCCCTCAGTCCTATAGGGTGCAATTCGCGATGGGGGCGGAATTCTTGAACCGCAGGGACGCAGAGCACACAGAGGAGAACTATGAAGATTCTTTGCTTTTCTCCGCGCTCTCTGCGCCCTGCGGTAATGCTTTGCTCCAGAACTGAAATGCACCCGTCCTATAGCAGGCCCGCCTGCCGCATGCGCCCGGCCAGCCAGTGCGGTACATGCGCTTCGATGGCCACGCCCTGCTCTGTGTGACGCTCATCAAGCACGACCCCACGACCATGAATCGCCGAAATCAACTCTCCCTTCTCATACGGAATTGTTATTTTAATCATGACAAAGTCTACTAACAGCACGTTACTGATGGCCTCTCGCAGGGCATCCAGGCCAACCCGCTCCTGGGCTGAAACGCGCACCATGGCCTGGTAGCCCAGCGCCGCATAGTCAATCGGCCCGCAGGACTCGCCTCGATCAATCTTGTTCAGCACGAGCAACTTCGGAATCCGCGTGGCTTCTAGCTCGGCGAGCGTATCTTCCACCACGTCAATGTGATCCCAGGCGCGCTCGTGGCTGGCATCCACCACATGCACCAGCAGGTCTGCGTCAGCCACTTCTTCCAGAGTCGCCCGAAATGCAGCGACCAGCGTCACCGGAAGCTTCTGGATGAAGCCCACGGTGTCGGACACGAGCACGACGCGGCCATTGGGCAGGTCAACACGCCGGATGGTGGGATCGAGGGTGGCGAACAGTTGATCCGCGACGTACACATCTGCGCCGGAAAGCGCGTTGAGCAGCGTTGACTTGCCGGCGTTGGTGTAGCCAACCAGAGCCACCGTGGGGATGCCCGATCGCATCCGTTGTTGGCGATGCCGCTGCCGGTGAGCGCGCACCGACTCCAACTCGTCGCGCAGCCTGGCGATCCTGCGCCCGATCTCGCGCCGGTCTACTTCAAGCTGAGTCTCGCCGGGGCCGCGCAGCCCGACTCCCCCTGCCCCACCGCGCGCCGCGCCGCCCCCTGCCTGGCGCGCCAGGTGAGTCCATTGCCGCGTCAAACGCGGCAGACGGTACTCGTACTGCGCCAGTTCGACCTGCAGCGCGCCCTCGCGGGTGCGCGCGTGTTGCGCGAAAATGTCGAGGATCAGCGCGGAGCGATCCAGCACTTGCACGTGCTCGCCCAGCGCCTTCTCTAGCTCGCGTTGGTGGCGTGGCGAAAGCTCATCGTCAAAGATGATCATGTCCGCGCCGGTCTCAACGATGGTCTCGGCGATCTCCTCCAGCTTGCCGGAGCCGATGAAAGTCGCGGGGTCAATGCGCGCCACACGTTGCACTGCCCGCCCGACGACCTGCACGCCCGCCGTGTTGGCCAGCAAGGCCAGCTCGTCCAGCGAGTCCTTGGCGGAGAACAGCGCATGAGAGCCGCGCAACTCCACGCCCACGAGCAGGGCGCGGCTTGGGCCAAGGTCGTTAGTTGTGCTGCCGTTGCGCTCAGAAAGCATGGGCAGGGTGCTCGCCTGATGGCACTTTGCGACTCTCGCAGCGCCGTGCGTCGCAGCATGGCGCTGCTCATAACGCGCATTATAACTCAGGCGATGCTTTCGCCCAATTCGGTGGGAGATCGCGGGTCCACGAACAAGTCGTGAACGTGTTTGTCCCCCCCCATCCTCGGCCCTTCCCCCCTCAGCCCACGAGGGGGGAAGGGAGAAAAACGGCGGGCCTGCTCCCCTTCCCTCCGCGCAGCGTGGGGGAAGGGGTTGGGGAATGGGGGGCAATCCCAGCGCCCAAGTGCCCAGCCCTAACAGGTTGTTCGTGGAGCCGGAGATCGCAGAGATCGCACGGATCGCGCTTCAGCTTCCCTCGGACGCCAGGAAACTCTCCAGATCGCTGGCGGCGCGCTCGGCGAAGGCCCGCTTGCGCTCGCTCTTGCGGCGCGGGGGTGTGGCAAGCGGCGGCATGATCCCGAAATTGGCCTTCATCGGCTGGAAGTCCTGTGGCTCGGCATGGGCCACATAATGGCACAGCGCGCCTAGCATTGTGGTGGGTGGCAGCGTCCAGACCGGCTGGCCCAGAACCAGGCGGGCGGTGTTGATTCCGGCCAGCAGTCCCGTGCCGATACTGCCCACGTAACCTTCGACTCCCGTGATCTGCCCGGCGAAGAAAAGATCGTCGCGCTGCCTGAACTGGAGCGACGGTCTCAGATGGGCCGGCGCGTTGATGAACGTGTTACGGTGCATCATGCCATAGCGGGCGAACTCGGCCTTTTCCAGTCCGGGTATCATGCGCAGGACGCGCTGCTGCTCGTCCCATCGCAGATTTGTCTGGAAGCCGACCATGCTGTACAGCGTGCCGGCCAGGTTGTCCTGGCGGAGCTGCACGATGGCAAAGGGACGCTGCCCGGTGCGTGGGTCGCGCAGCCCGACGGGACGCATCGGACCGAAGGCCAGCGATTGCGGCCCGCGCGCGGCGATCTGCTCAACAGGCAGGCACGCCTCGAAGAAGCGCGGGTCTTCGCGCTCAAAATAGCGCAGCGCGATAGTCTCCGCTTCCAGCAGGGCCGCGACAAAGCGGTGATACTCTTCCTCGGTCATCGGGCAGTTGATGTAGTCGCCTTCGGCCCCTTCGCCCCGGCCATAGCGGCTGGCGCGAAAGGCGACCGCCATGTTGATTGTCTCGGCGTACACCGTCGGGGCGATGGCATCGTAGAAGTACAGGTGCTCCGTGCCCAGCAGCCGGCCCAGTTCCTCGGCGAGCGCCGGACTGGTCAGCGGCCCGGTGGCCATCACGCACGGCCCATCGGGGATGCCCGTCACTTCCTCGCGGATAATCGTGATCAGCGGATGGTCGCCCACGGCCTGCGTGACCTGTGCCGCGAACACATCGCGGTCTACGGCCAGCGCACCACCGGCGGGGACAACTGCCCGGTCGGCGCAGGCCATCAGCAGCGACCCCAAACGGCGTAGCTCATTTTTCAGCACACCCGGCGCGCGGTCCGCCAGGTCCGACCCAAGCGAGTTGCTGCACACCAGTTCCGCCAGCCGGTCGGTCTGGTGGGCGGGCGTCGTCCGCTGCGGGCGCATCTCGTAAAGCTGCACCGGCACGCCGCGCTGGGCGATCTGCCAGGCCGCTTCTGACCCGGCCAGCCCGCCCCCAATGACGCGCACAGGTGTGCGTTCGGTCTCACGCATGAGCCGCTCCTGGAATCCCTCCAGCGACATTGGCACCGCGCTGCCTTCTCGACCCGGTGACTTAAATCACCCCACCCCGATTGTAATGAGTTGCGCTACCATTGCCCAGGTGCGTTTTGCGCGCACTCTGCATGGGACAATGGGCCGCGCCGACGCTCTGCGGACAGGGCATTTCCTGCGCGGAACACCCTTGACTCGCAGAACACAAATCTGGTATCCTAGAGACAGAGATAGAACGCATGTTCTATCTCTAACCATCCCGCTACCTGCGTAAGTCCGCACTGGTACACGAGGGAAAAGAACCGGTGATCACTCGCCTACCGTCACTCATCTTCGCCGCCGCCGCACTGCTCTCCTGCGCCGCCATCGGCTTTGCCGCCACGCTGGGGACGGCCCTTGTATGGCACGCCGCAACAGGGAGCCGAGTCTACACTGTGGCCGATCCGTATCGCTACGGATACGCCGATTCTCCGGTCGGGCCGCAGGCAGCAGCCAGCCCCCTGTCGGGAGTCTTCACCGACGAAGTGCTGTACTGGACACCGCTCATCCAGGCGTGGGCTGTCCTCTACCAGATTGATCCCAACCTGATCGCCACCCTCATCCAGATCGAAAGTTGCGGCGACCCTGCTGTGTCGTCTCCGGCAGGAGCGCAAGGGCTGTTTCAGGTGATGCCCTTTCACTTCGATCCCAGCGAAGATATGCTGGACGTGCCAACGAATGCGCGGCGAGGGATGAACTACCTGGCCGGCAGCCTGGAGATCGCCGGTGGTCATGCCGGGCTGGCGCTAGCTGGCTACAACGGCGGGCACGGAATCATCCGCAGCGGGTGGGCAACGTGGAGCGCAGAAACCCGGCGCTACTATTACTGGGGGGCGCGCATCTACGCGGAAGCGGTGTCCGGCATGGCGACCAGCCCTACACTGGACGAGTGGCTGGCCGCCGGTGGAAGCCGCCTCTGCGCTCAGGCGCGGCTGACACAGAGCCAACTGGAACAGGCCAAGCGCGCCCAGGTGATAGTCATTCCGGGGAATTGAACGGCTACCACCTGATCGCCGCTGGCGTGCACATTCTATGCCCGGCCAAAAACCACGCAGGCGTTTTGTCCGCCGAGGCCAAAGCTGTTCGACATGGCGAAAGTCAGCTTGGCATCGCGCGCTTCATTGGGCACGTAGTCGAGATCGCATTCCGGATCGGGCGTCTCCAGGTTAATCGTCGGGTGTAGTATCTGCTCGAACAGCGACATGACAGTGGCGATTCCCTCCACAGCGCCCGCCCCACCGAGCAGATGTCCGAGCATACTCTTGGTCGAGTTGGCCGCCAGCTTATAGGCGTGATCTTTGAAGACCTGCTTCATGGCGCGGGTTTCAACCGCGTCGTTCGCCTGGGTGGACGACCCGTGCGTGTTCACGTAGTCAATCTTGTCGGGGTCTAGCCCGGCATCCTGGATTGCCCAACGCATGGCATTAGCCGCGCCCAGCCCGGTCGGTTCCGGTGCCGCCACGTGGTAAGCGTCGGATGACGCCGCCATACCAAGCACCTCGGCGTAGATGCGCCCCCCCCGCTTGATCGCCCGTTCCAGCGTTTCCAGGATCATCGCCCCCGCGCCTTCGGAGAAGACGAACCCGTTGCGATTAAGATCGAAGGGACGGCTTGCTTTGTCCGGATTGTCGTTGTAACCCGTCGCTAGGCCCTTCATCGAGATGAAGCCAGCGATGCCATAGTCGAGGATCATGGCCTCCACGCCGCCAGTCACCACCATGTCCGCTTTCCCATAGCGGATCAGGTTCATCGCGTCGCCGATGCTGTGCGTACCGGTGGCGCAGGCCGTCGAAAGGCACACCAGCGGCCCCAATGCGCCCAGCACCCGGCTAACATGGTGGGCGGGAATGTTTGGGATCGATTCGATCAATGAGAAGGGGCCAGGACGCCGCCCTTTCGTGCGGAAGCCGAACGACGCCTGCTGAGCTAGATCGTGTGCGCCCAGCGATGACCCGAAGTCCACCGCTACGCGCTCCCGGATCGGCTCGATGTCCTCGACAGTCAGCCCGGCATCTTTGAGAGCATCCATCGCTGCTGTCACCGCAAACTGCGCTGGCCTGCCCATGCGCCGTGCTTCCTTTGACTCGATGTACTCCGTCGGGTCAAAGTCGAGGACTTCACCGGCAATCTGCACTTCCAGGTCTGACGGGTCGAAGCTCTGAATGCGTCTCACGCCGGATATACCGGCTTTGAGCTTCTCCCAGTACTCCGGGAACCGTCCCAACGGGGTGACGGCCCCCATCCCAGTGATCACCACACGCGGAAAACCATTGCGCATGAGTTCCATAGCACTCGTCCTTTTCCTTGCGCTCTCACTCAGCCCTATTCATCTTGTGCGGGCACGGTGTGCAGACCATCGGCGATGGCCTGCACGATCCGCCCGGATACGGCATATTGGGCCTGGCGGATGGCGTTCTTCACAGCAAACGCATTCGAGCGCCCATGCCCGATGATGACAACACCGTTGACGCCCAGAAGGGGTGCCCCGCCGACCTCGAAGGGATCAATCGCCCGGTACACGCGCCGGAAGGCCGGTTTGCCGAGCAGCCCGGCCAGCTTCGACCGCCAATCCGCGCGCAGTTCCTGGCGGATGAGGTCGAAAACAGTAGCCCCAATCGCCTCCATAGACTTAAGCAGCACGTTACCGGAGAAGCCGTCCATGACGGCCACATCAACACTGCCCCCCAGGATTTCTTTCGGCTCTACGTTTCCTACGAAATTAACCCCACTGCGCTGGAGGAGTTCCGCCGCTTCCTGAACCAATACCGTGCCCTTGCCCAGTTCCTCACCGTTGGAGAGCAGCCCCACACGCGGACTGCTGTGGCCGAGCGCGTGCTGCGCGTAGAGACTTCCCATCACGGCGAATTGGGCGAGCCATTCCGCCTTGCAGTCGGCGTTAGCGCCGATGTCCAGCACCATCACCGACGTGCCGCCAAGGGGAAGAAGCGCACACAGAGCCGGGCGGTGAACGCCAGGAATACGCTTGAGCGTATGCAAAATGGCGATGGCCAGCGCGGCGCCGGTGTTGCCCACCGTCACGAAGGCATCGGCCTGACCATTCCCAACCAGCCGCATCCCGACGTGCATAGACGAGTTTAGCTTGGCGCGACCCACCACACCTGGCTTGTCGGACATCGCCACGGCCTCCGGCGCGTGGACGATCTCAAGCGGCAGCCCCTGGCAGTCGTGCTTTGCCAGTTCCGCTCGCACCCTCGGCTCATCGCCGACCAGGAGAACCTCCACCCCTAGCTCGCGAGCAGCCAATACAGCCCCTTCGACATCAGGGGCCGGGTGACGGTCGCTACCCATCGCATCGAGGGCAATCTTCATTGCACGGCTTCCTCTTTTGAGCCAATTCGCAGCCACAGACACACAGGGCACAGCCTTCGATTGTACGCCGGTCAGGCGGTGTTGCCAACCATTGACAGAACCGCGACGGGCTGTATATAATTTGCCTTACTTGCCCTGGTGGCGGAATTGGTATACGCGGCAGGTTGAGGGCCTGTGCCCGTACGGGCGTGGAGGTTCGAGTCCTCTCCAGGGCACCAATCCTTGCACATTAAGCGGTGTGCATTTGCCAATTACGAGGAGCGCGCAAGAGCGGCGCTCCTCGTTTGTTTCCTCGCTCTTTGCTTTGCGTCGTCTGCGTCGCCGCCGTTTAGAGAACATCGCCCCAGTCTGGGATACGCTGCTGCGCAGCCGCCTTGCACCACAATCCAGTCTGGCTATAATCCGCCTTATGAGGATTGCGTCAGGCAGCGCGTGGAGGGAGCGACATGAACGAGATACGCGAGCAGTTGGAGCGCGCCTACCGGTACATCAAGCACGACCGCACCGCCGAGGCGGAGCAGATACTGCGCTCGCTCCTGGACGAAGACAGCGAAAACGTCCACGCCTGGTGGCTTCTCGCCCACGCGCAGACAGACGCGGACGAGATACGTCACGCGCTGAATCGCGTGCTGGCGCTCGATCCCGACTATCCCAACGCCCACAAAGCGCGCGAGTTGCTGGATGCGCTGGAAAGCCATTTCCCCACGCCCGCCGATCTCGACGCCCTGGCGTTCTTCGCTGATGATAGCGCCGCCGCCCCCGAAGAGGGCGTTCTCGTGGAAGGAACGTTCACGCCACCTGCGCCTGCCCACGAGCCATTCCATGGAGAGTCACTTCCGGAGCTTGATGAAGTGTATCTCGTTGAGGAAGAGGACGCTCAGGTGGCAGAGCTGGCTGCCTCTGAAGACCCATTCCACGATCTCGAACAGGATTTGCTGTCGGCAGGAGGCGAAGGAGAAGAAGAAGCAGGCGTGGACAGCGCCGATCTGCTGCTGGCGCTCGGCGATGACGATGTGGACCTCGAAGCGTTGCTCCAATTAGAGGACAGCAGCGAGGAAGAGGGTTCTGCCCCCCGAGCCCCCCGGCGACGGGCTGGCCGCCGTCGGCGGTGGGGAGTGCTGGCCTTCCTGGCAGCCATCCTCATCGCAATCGTTGCCCTATGGGGCTTCTTCCTGCGCGAAGAAGACGGCGCGCGGCAAGACCCTGGCCCGCTGACCGTGCTCCCTGTCGAAGATGTCGCTGTAGCCAGTCTGCTCCAGACACTTAATACGCAACTGGAAACCGCCGGTCTCGGCCAGGACTACCGCGCCGTCGTCGCCAACAGCGACCTGGGCAAGACGCTCTATGTTGAGTTCTGCACTGAGCCGCGTCTCGCCCTGGCAGATGCCATCACCCAGGGAATGGAACTGGTCGCTCGCCAGGCTCCCCAGGCGGCGGGTCAGGTTGATGCGGTAGGTATCTGGATCAACCGCTGCCAGGCCGACCCGCATGATACACTCTTTCGCGCCGAAGTCGCGCTGGAGACGGCACAACGCTACGTGAGCGGCGAGCTTGGCGCTGGTGAGATCGGTCTGGCCAGTTTCCAGGCGCTCTGGACGAAGTAGCAGGGTTCGTGCCAGCTCGCGTTAGTAGGGCGGCTGGACAGATTCTGGTCGTTCGCAGGGTAGCCAGACAGCAAACTGGCTGCCTTCTCCCACTTCACTGTGGACGCGGATCGTCCCGCCGTGTCCCTGCACAATGCCGTAAGTCACGGACAGCCCCAGGCCGGTGCCGTCGTTCTTGGTGGAGTAGAACGGCTCGAAGATCCGGTCAACCGCCTCATCGTCTATGCCCATGCCCGTGTCCGACACGGCCAGGATTACTCCCTGCCCTTCTGGATACACCTCAATTGTCAGGTCACCGCCCTCAGCCATAGACTGGGCCGCATTGAGCACCAGGTTCAAGAGAACCTGCTTCAACTGGGTAGGAGTACCATATACGGGGGGCACTTCACGCAAGGACTTCGACACGCGAATATGCATACGCTCCAACTGCTTCTGCGTGAGGAGAACCACTTCGTCAACCAGCGCGGGCAGGTTTACCGGGATCGTCTCCCCCGCGCTGGGGCGCGCGAAGTCCAGCAGCCGTGCCACAATCCCTTTGATTCGCTGCACTTCCTGTTCAGCGATGCGCAAACTCTGTGGATCGACCGGCTGGCTGTTAGCAATATCCTCGATGGCAACCTCCAGGGTGTTTAGGATCGGCTGCAAGGGATTATTGACCTCGTGCGCGATTCCCGCCGCCAGGCGGCCCAGCGCGGCGAGCTTTTCGGATTGGATAAGCTGCGCCTGCGCCGAGCGAAGCTCACGGGTTCGTTCTTCGACCATAGCTTCCAGGTTTTGGGCGTAGGAGTGCAACGCCGCATAGAGTTGGGCATTGCGCACGGCCAGCGCCGCCTGTTCGCCGATGGAGCGCGCCATGCGTAGCTTGCTCTCGCCGTAGAAGCCCGGCTCACTGTGCGCTGCCACCAGAATCCCCAGTAAACGATTGTGATGGTGAAGCGGAACCGCCAGAACGGAGCGCAACTCCTGTGCGGCCAGGTAGTGGAATTCCTCGGTCAGCTCAGCTCGCAAGACCGGCTCGCCCGTGCGGTAGACGTATCCCACGACCGAGTCGGGGCGCTCCAGCAGCGCCCGCGCTTCGGATTGGCTGATCTCTCCATGTACAGTGTCGCGACATAAGACCGGCTGGCCATCCTCATCAAACAGGTATAGCCCCACATACTGGGCGGAGAACTCCTGCGTGATGATGTTGACCATGCGCTCGGTTAGCTCTGGGAGCGCCAGGCGTTGGTTGAATTCGGCCCCAACGCGCACCAGCGCCTCAAGCTCGGCGTTCCGGCGCTGTAGCCGGTCTTCAAGCTGGCGCGCGCGCATCTTGCTGATGGCGCGGGCGACTAGCTCGTGGTAGTCATATGGCTTGCGGATGTAGTCATCCGCGCCCAGTTGCAGGCCGTGCGCCACATCCGACGGCTCGCGCGCGGCAGCCGTGACGAAGATCACAGGAATGCGCGCCGTCTCCGGGTCTTCGCGCAGGCGCGCCGTCACTTCGAAACCGTTCAGGCGCGGCATCTGCACGTCCAGCAGGATCAGGTCAGGCTTCAGCGCGCGTGCTTTTTCCAGCGTAGCCACCCCGTCGCGCGCGCTCTCCACTGCGAACCCTTCACGCTCCAGCACCCGGTGCAGCAGGAGAATGGCGTTCTGTTCATCATCGGCTACCAAGACCAATGGCTTGCGCGTCTGCATCGGTGCCTCCGGGCTGATGGAAGCCCCAAATAGATTGCGCACAATGAGGGGTTGTTGGTCGTTAGTTGCTGGTAGAACACTGCCGCAACGGAGCCGCCTTCACCAAGAACCAGCCACCAAAAACCAATCACCAAGAACCAGGGCCAGGAGCCGCTGATTGTACGCGTTCTATTACCCTGATTGCTAGTTCGTTGCTTCCGTTCGCAACCTCACCCCCTGACCCCCTCTCCGCTAGCGGAGAGGGGGAAGTTG
>DYGW01000116.1 GCA_020724485.1 Thermoflexus sp.
GAGAAAAGCGGCGGGCCTGCTCCCCTTCCCTCCGCGCAGCGTGGGGGAAGGGGGGCAATCCCAGCGCCCAAGTGCCCAGCCCTAACAGCTTGTTCGTGGACCTGCCGCCCTGGAACGACACCCAGGCCATCGGGAGAGTTTAACAAATCGGCGGGCGGGGAGCAATGCCCAGTTGGCTGCGCTCGCCCCAAAAGACTTCGGAAGTCTGCGCAGACTTCCGAAGTCTGGTTGCAGCCGCCCCTCGCCCGCCGCCGATTCTCTACGCGCGGCTGTCGCTCACTCTACGCCCGGCACGCTGTTGGTGGGCGGCCCATTGAGTCACAGGACAACTTGCCTTACACTGAGATCATCAAGTACGCGCACGCCCTTCGCGGGCGAAATGAGGGAATGGGAAAATGAAACACCTGTACCGTATTCTGAGTGTAGCCATTGTCGTCGCGGTGTTGGGGGGCAGTTTCGGCCTGGCGGCCACAGCATCCGCGCAGGCGCCGACGGCCACCGTCAACACCGGCGCGTTGAACATCCGTAGCGGCCCAGGAATTGGCTATGGCGTGGTGTTCTCGGTCTACCGGGGCGTGGCCATGACGCTGCTGGCCCGCAATGCGGATGCTTCGTGGGTGCGGATCAGTCTGGACAACGGCGTCCAAGGCTGGGTCAACAGCCGCTACATCGCCACGAGCTACCCGCTCTACAACCTGCCGGTGGAGGGGTCGGGCGGCCCTGTGGGCGCCATCACGGGGACGGTCACTTCCTGGGCGCTGAACGTGCGCACTGGGCCGGGAATCGGCTATGCGCGAGTGACCGCCATCGCCAACGGCACCACCTGGACTTTGCTGGCCCGCACCGCCGACTCATTGTGGGTGAAAATCCTGCTGTCCAACGGCGGCACTGGCTGGGTCAATGTGAACTACCTGAGACTGTCGGGGTCAATTGCCTCGCTGCCGGTTGAAGGCGTCGTCGTGCCGCCCCCGGTGACCCCGCCGCCAGCGTACCGCACGCATGTCGTCCAGGCCGGCGAGAACCTCTTCCGCATCGCCCTGCGCTACGGCGTGAGCATGTGGGACATTGCCAGGCTGAACAATATCTACGACCTGCGCCTGATCTACGCCGGGCAGGTGCTGCGCATCCCGTAACGACCCGGCACCCCGTGCCCCCTCTCAGCGACTGACTGTGAGGGGGCTTTTTTGTCCACCGCGCTCGCCGGAGTAAACTCTGCGACCGTCATCCTGTGCCGCGCAGCATCCGATCAGAGGAACTCCATGAGCGACACCGCCATCCTGGTACTCGCCGCGCTGCTGGTCGGCGTGGTCAAAGGTGGCCTGGGGCCAATGCCCATCGCCCTGATCGTGCCGCTGCTGAGCACAACGATGCCCGTCGCCGAAGCAGTGGGCGTCACCCTGCCTTTGCTCATCGTCGGTGACTGGTTCGCCCTGCCCGTGTACTGGCGCAAGTGGGACGCGCCCGCGCTGCGTCTGATGCTGCCGGCGGCAGTCGCCGTCGCCTGGCGTGATCATGGGCGTCGCCCTGCTCACCACGCTGCCCGACGACGCGCTGCGACACATCCCCGGCCTGTTCACGCTGATCATCGCCGCCTACAAGCTGGGCAGCGACACACTGGCCGCGCTGGCTTATCGCCCGCGCCGTTGGCACGGTTGGCTGGCCGGCTGGGGATCGGGCTTCGGCTCGGCGCTGGCCAACGCCGGCGCGCCGCCGATCACCGCCTACCTGTTGCTGCAGCGCACCGCGCCGATCACCTTCGTCGCCACGACCATCGTGTTCTTCCTGGTCGTCAACCTGCTCAAGCTGCCGATCTTCGTGGCGACGGATGTCATTGACGGGCCGAGACTGGCGCGCACGCTGTGGGCGCTGCCGCTGATCCCGGTGGGCGTGTGGCTGGGCAAGGAGCTGCTGCGGCGCATTGACCAGAAGAAGTTCGAGTGGCTGATGCTGGCCCTGCTGGTTTGGGCGGGCGTCTCGCTGTTGGTGGGATGAGTGGGGAGTGGTCAGTTATTGGTTGTTGGTGTCTGCCCTACACGCCCGGCGGACGGTTGAAAACTAACCATTCTCTACTCCCGACTCCCCACGCTCAATACATCCGCAAATAGCCAAGCCCCTCGTCGTTCTCGCCATCCAGCACGATCTCCAGATGGCGACCGTCCGCTTCCGCCGGCACGTCAATCACGCGGATCACGTCGCACAGGTCGGCGTCGTCGGGCAGCAGGTCAGGGAGGACATTCTGGGCGGAGTCGAAGAAGTCCCAGTTGTAGATCACACCGGGGTCATCGGGGAAGAGCGCCAGCGGGAAAATCTGCGCTTCGACCAGGTCTTGGAAGAAGTGCGTGCCGTAGGCCATCTCCGGCGCGGCGTTGCTGTTGGAGTGGGCCACTTCGATCAGGGCGCGGCTGTTGTAGATGTCGGCGTAGGACACCTTAACGCCCAGGTTGATGTCCGACGTGCCCCAGCGCCCCGGCCCGATTAGCACGAACTGCTCGCCGTGCAGCCGCTCGTTGATGCGCCCCACCGCGCGCCCCACCTGCAAGCGCCGCTCCACGCCGGGAATCTCGTGGTAGGCCAGCGGGTCTACGTAGACGATGTAGCGCACGCGCTCGACCAGCCCTTGCGGAATCTGCTGCCGGGCTGAGAACAGCACATCGTGCGCGGGCACGTCTGTGGGGACGCGGAAGGTAGCGCCGGTGCGGTGCTCGCTGAGCGGGCGGCATTGCAGCAGCGAGATGCGATACTCCGGGCGCGGCCAGGATTGGGTTACCTCGATGGCGAACTCGATATCCACCGGGTGCTCGTAGCGCGTCTCCAGGAAAGTGAGCAGGCTGCGCAGGGTGCCGGTGAAGGCGGCATCGCGCGCCAGCCCGTCGAAGGTGAAGACCAGCCGCGATGGGTCTACGCTGCCTGGCCTGGAGATGAACGGCTGCAAGTGCTGCCCGTCGTCGAGCGCCGCCACCAGGCGCAGCGCCGAAAAGTCAGCGCCGATCACGCTGCCGATGGGCAGCGTTTCGAGCGTGTTCTCCTCCAGGTTGAGCACGTCAATCAGGTGTTGCGAATAGTGGCGAAGCTGCTCGATGCGCGTTTCCGGGCGCAGGTGCGGGTGCGAGAGGGCGATCATGCGCGCGTAGTCGTTGTCGGCGCGGTCAACGGCGCGCGTGCCCAGCCCACAGACCAGGCGCAGCAGGCCGTCCTCGCGGCGAATCTTGGCCGACCAGCGGAACGGGTTGCGGCTGAAGCCCACCCCCGCGATCATCGGGAAGTAGTACCGCCCCCGGTGCTGCCCCTCAACCTTCTGGATCAGGATGGCCATGCGCTCGTCGAAGTCCACCAGTCCCATGCGCTGGCGGTAGATCAGCGCGTCGGGGCTGAGCGTGCTGGCGTAAATCTTGAGGATCACGTCTTTGGCGGCGCGGAAGTTCTCCTCCGGCGAGCCGCTGTTGGGCAGAAAGAAGCTATCGTACTTGCCAGCAAACGACGTGGCGAAGCTGTCTTCGAGCAGGCTCGACGAGCGGAAGATGAGCGGCGTCGGACCGATGTGCTCCATCAGCGCGCGCAGTTCCTCGGCGATGTGCGGCGGCAGATCGGCCCGACGGTAACGCTCGTAGATCATCGGGTAGTCGCTGACGATCTCCTCGCGGGACTTGTACTTCTGGTTCATGATCCCGTGAAAGTCGTTGTAGCCGTGCACCTCGTAGAACACATCCGAGCCGACGTAGTACGAGTCCGGGATGGTGATCCGGTCGGGGTCTAGCCCGGTAGAGGCGCCGGCGTGCTGGAGCAGCTTCCAGGCCAGCAGCATCCCCGCCGCCTTGCCGCCGATCTTGCCGCGCCCGATGCGCCGCGCGCGGATGTCTTTGAGGTCTTCGATGGTGAAGACTTCTTTGGCCAGGCGCACAAAGGCCAGGTGATCGCTGATCATGCCCTTGATCAGCACGACGATGATCTCGCGCAGATGATGCTGGACTTTGGCGCGCTCGTCTGGCGGCAGGCGCTCGTAACGCTCGCCCTCAGAGAAGAGCAAGTCCCAGGGGGCGATCTCCGGGTTGAAGGTGAGGCGTACCTCGCGGTCTGGCTCGCGCTGGTGCAGCGTGTCGGCCAGAATCTGCTCGAATAGTTCGTAAGGCAGGTTGTAGGCAAAGTAGAAGTCGGTCAGGTGGGCGCGGATGTAGCGCACGCGCTTGTCCCAGTCCGCCGCTGACTCCTGGAACAGGGGGTCGCTCAGCCCCTCGCGCTTCTGCGATTCGATGGCCTTTTGGTGCACTTCGCGCTCAAAGTCGTCCTCGCTGACGATCCCGCGCCCGAACAATTCTTCGCGCATCCGCTGGCGAATCTTGCGGCTGAGGACTGGGTACTGCGAGATGACGAGGTAGAGCTGGAGTACCTTGGGCATCTGCTGGTTGTCCGAGAAGGAGCTGGTTTCTTCGAACATGATCCTCAAGACGGGGTGCTAGTGGACACTCTGCTGCTTCACTTTTAACAGGTCTGGGGCGAAAAAACAAGACTCCGCGCGGGCGGGCACGGTTTGCCTTACTTCTGACCCCCTCGCCGCGTGCGTATGTGGAGAGGGGGCGGCGGGCGAGCGGGGCGGCTAGCGTAGGACTTCGGAAGTCTCCGCAGACTTCCGAAGTCTGGCGGTGAACCTTAGCCCCATGTCGTCGCCGCAAGATGCGGTATAATGGCGGGCCACGAGCCGACCGCATCCGCGTCAGGAGACAGTGTGACCGCAAGCCTGGCCGCAGACCTGGAACAGACCATCCTGGCCCATCGCCCCCTGGACGTTGACGTGCCCTGGGCGGGCGAGATCGTCTTCCCCTATTATGCCGGGCTGTCCATCCGCAACCTGGCCCATACAGTCGTCCGGCTGATCGGCGGGGCGGCGGCCAATGGACGGCTGGGCGAGTCGCCGCTCGACGCGCGGCTGTGGGCATCCCTGCGCGAGCGGGTGCGGCGTGTCGTGCTGTTCGTCACCGACGGGCTGGGCTGGAGGCTGCTGCAAGAGATCATGGCCGAGGACGCGGCGACCGCTCAGGTGGTGGCCGACCTGGTCGGCGAGGGCACGCTGACCCCGCTGACGTCCATCGCCCCGAGCACGACCGCCGCCGCGCTGCCCTCGATCTGGAGCGGGGCGGGGCCAGCAGCAACCGGCATGGTCGGCACGCGGCTGCTGCTGCGCGAGTTCGGCGTGCTGGCGAGCTTGCTGCATTACCGTCCGCTGGCTGGCAAGCATCGCAACGAAGTGCTGGAAGACTGGGGGCTGGACTTCGAGACGTTTCTGCCGGTGGAGACGGTGGCCGAGGCGCTCGGCGCGTGCGCCATCCCGACCTATGTGCTGCTGCAAAAAGACCTGTACGGCAGCGGGCTGTCGCGGGTGATGCATCGCGGCATCAAGCGGGTGGTGCGCCATTACGGCTATACCGATCTGTGGATCGAGCTGCGCACCCTGCTGCACGCCACGCGCCGCAACCGCTGCTTCGTCAGCGCCTACTGGGGGGCGATGGACGGCGTGTCGCACCTCTTTGGCACCGTGACCGAGCAGGCGATTACCGAGGCGCGCTGCCAACTGCGCGACCTGCGCGACGTGCTGTTGGGGCCGGGCGTCGGCGACCGGCGCACGCTGTTCATGCTGGTGGCCGATCACGGCCATTCGCCCGTGCGCGAGCACCTCGACCTGAGCGCGCATCCGCCCCTGGCCGAAGCGTTGCGCTGCGGGCTGGGCGGCGAGGGCCGTTTCGCTCATCTCTACCTGCGCCACGACTACCGTGCAAGCGTGCGCGACTACGTGCGCGAGCGGCTGGGGGATCGTCTGGTGGTCTTCGACCCGGCGGAAGCCCTGCGAGCGGGCCTCTTCGGCCCGGAAGTGCCCCATGCCGAGACTGGCCCGCGCCTGGGCGACCTGACTCTGGTCGCCCGCGAGGGGGTGGTCATTGATGAGAAGTCGCGCGCCGGCTCTGTCTCGGTCAGCCGGCACGGGGGGCTGTCGGCGCGCGAGATGCTGGTGCCGCTGGTCATGCGGATGCTGTGAGTGGTGGAGGTGGTTGTCAGTCATCAGTGATCGGTCGTCAGTTTTCGGTCACCGGTGATCAGTTGATCCGCGCGCCCGAACCAACAACCAATAACCAATCACCGCCAATCGACGACTGACGACTGATAACCGACAACCGACAACCAATAACCAATGACCAACAACCCATAACCGACAAAGGAACCCGTATGCAGAACTTCTTGAAGCGGCTGCTCGGCGGGGCGGCGGCACCAGCCAGATCAGTGCTCAGCCCGGCGCAACAAGAGATCAACGCGCTGCTGGAAACGGGAGCTACGGCTTTCGAGCAGGGCTTCAACGACACGGCGCTGGAGATTTACCAGCGCGGGCTGACGCTCGCCCGCACCGCCGGCGAGAAGGCCAGCGTGGAGTATTTCCTGAGCGGGATCGCCTCCGTGCACGTGGATCGGCGCGACTTCGACGCGGCGCGTCCCGTGCTCGACGAGGCGTTGCAGATTGCCCGCGAGCAGAACGATCCGCGCGCCCTGGCCCGCTGCCTGAACAATCTCGGCTCGTTTTACGCCGCGCAGGAACAGTGGGGCGTCGCCCAGACGTTCCACCAGCAGGCGCTGGACGAAGCGCGGCGGTCCGGTTATGCCGAAGGGATTGCTCTGACGCTGGAGAACCTGGCGCAGGACTACCTGGCGCAAGACAATCCCAGCTACGCCCAGCATCTCTTGAAAGAGGCAGTCGTTGTCGCCCAAACGGGCGGGCTGCCCCGCACCACCTCCCGCGTACTGGGGCTGCTGGCCGAGGCGACGCTGGCTGTCGGCGAGCGAGCCAACGCGCAGAAGCTCTTTCAGCAGGCCGTGTATCTGGCGCATCAGATGGGCCAGGACGAGCAGGAGTTGCGCTGGTTGCAAGCGTTGGCGCGCGTGGAATTGGGCAACGGCGAGCTGACCCCGGCGATCAGTCACCTGCAGGCCGCCGAAAACCTGGCCCTGCGCCTGGGCAACCAGCCGGTCGAGTTCTTCATGAACAGCGCGCTCGACCTCACTGCCGCCTACCAGCGCAGCGGCAACAGCGCCCAGGCCGAGGAGTACGCCACGCGGGCGCTGGCCCAGGCGCGCAGCACCGGCAACGCCGCCCACGAAGCGATGGCCCTCACCCGGCTGGGCATGGCCGCGCACGGGATGGGCAACTTCACCCGCGCGCAGAGCTTCCTGGATGAGGCGCTCAAGTTCTACGAGGAGGGCCGCCTGACCGATCGCGGCGAGCACCTGCAAATCCTGCTCACGCTGGGCACGTCGGCCATGCGCCTGGGCGATCATGACCGGGCGATGGGCTACGTGCAGCGCGCTCTGGCGCTCGCCGGTGAGGGCGTCGAGCCGAACCGCCAGGCCGAGGTCTATCACCTGCTGGGCAGCCTGGCCAACCAGCGCAGCGATCGTAACGCTGCGCTGGAGCATTGGGGCGAGGCGCTGCGCCTGCTGGAGAACGGTCAGGCCATCGCTCACTACGCCCAGATCGCCCGGCTGCGCTGCGACATTGCCCAGGCGCGCCGCGAGGCCGGCGACCTGAAAGGGGCGCTGGACGAGTATGAGAAGGCGCTTGTGCTGCTCAACCACATCACCCACCCGCCGACACGCGGGCTGGTGCTGGCGAACGCGGCCACGCTCTACACCGAGCTCGGCGATGTGGACACAGCGCAGGCGTTCTATGACGAGGCGATTGACATCGCCCAGGCTTCTGGCGACCGGCGGGCAGAGAGCCTGCGCCTGGGCAACCTGGGCTGGTTCTATTCGCTGACGGGCCGTCTGCAGATGGCGATTGACCGGCTGGAGCGAGCGCTCGCGCTCAGCCGCGAGCTAGACGACACCCTGATGATCGCCGTGCAGACCAACAACCTGGCCCGCACCTACTACTTCCTGGAAGACTACAGCACCGCTCGCACGCTGTTCAAGCAGGCGACGGCAGCGGCGACCGCCCTGGGCAATACGCGCTGGCTGGCGCTGTTCCAGGCCGATATGGCCGAGACGCTCATCGCTCTCGGCGAGCTTGACGAGGCGCGCGCGCTGCTCGAAGCGGCAGTGTCGGGCAGCGAGCAGACCGGCGACCTGGAGACGAATTGCCGGGCGAAGGCGCGGCTGGCCGGGCTGTACACGCGCATGGGGCGGGCGGAGGAGGCGGTTGCCCTGGCCTCCGCCGCCGAGAGCCAGGCGCGCAAGATGTCCTACCAGCGCGGGATGGCCGAGGCCGCCGTCGCGTTGGGCGACGCGGCCCGCGCCCGCGATGACGCGGCCCTCGCCCGCAAGCACTACGCCGAGGCACACCGCCTGTGCACGATCCTGCATTCGCCGCTGGCGGAGCGCCTGGCCGGGTACCTGCCCGACGGGGCCGGGAAGTCTCTGTCAGGGACGAAAGGCTCTGGCGCAGCGTAGGGGCGTAGCGCCAAAAGAGACTTCCGAAGTTTCCAAAACTTCGGAAGTCTGGCGGGGGTGTATGTGATACGCCCCACCTACGGGTAGATGCCGCGCGTGAGAGTCGCCTCGCCGACGCGCTTGATCGCCGTGATCTGCGCAGCGGTGCGCATGTCCACCCCGTACTGGCTCTGGATGTGCACCACTTCGTCATAGGCGCGGATCAGGATGCGCCGAAGCTGGCGGTTGACCTCCTCCACGTCCCAGAAGAACGACTGCAAGCCCTGCACCCACTCGAAGTAGGAGACGGTCACGCCGCCGGCGTTGGCCAGGATGTCCGGGATGACCGCGATCCCCTTGCGGGCGAAGATGTCATCGGCTTCGGGCGTGGTCGGGCCGTTGGCTCCTTCAACGATCAGGAAGGCGCGCACGTCTTCAGCGTTGTCGCCGGTGAGCTGGTTTTCCAGCGCGCAGGGGGCCAGCACGTCGCAGTCGAGGGCCAGCAGCTCGGCGTTGGAGATCGGGTCGGCGTCCGGGTAGCCCTTGAGCAGATGGTGCTCGCTGGTGGCGGTATAGGCCAGCACGTGGGGGATGTCCAGCCCGTCGCCGTTGAAATAGCCGCCGCCGATGTCGCTGATGGCGATCACCTTGTAGCCCAGGTCATAGGCGATCCGCGCCGCATGCGAGCCAACGTTGCCGAAGCCCTGGATGGCCAGGCGAATCTGCGACGGATCGTCGCGGCCCATGCGGTGCAGCGCCTCGTCCATGCAGATGACCACGCCGCGCCCGGTAGCCTCGGTGCGGCCCTGGCTGCCGCCGATGTTGATCGGCTTGCCGGTGACGATGGCCGGGACGGAGTAGCCGACGGTCATGCTGTAGGTGTCCATGATCCAGGCCATCGTCTGGGCGTTGGTGCCCATGTCCGGGGCGGGAATGTCGCCGTGCGGGCTGATGAAGAGCGAGATCTCGCTGGCGTAGCGGCGGGTCAGCCGTTCTAGCTCGCCATTGCTCAGCGTGTAGGGGTCGCAGACGACGCCGCCCTTCGCCCCGCCGTAGGGCAGGTTGACCAGCGCGCATTTCCAGGTCATCCACATGGCCAGGGCGCGCACCTCGTCAATGTCTACGCGCGTGTCATAGCGGATGCCGCCCTTCGACGGCCCCAGGACGGTGTTGTGATGCACGCGGTAGCCGGCGAACATGGTGATGTCGCCGTTGTCCATGCGCACGGGGAAGTTCACATGCAATTCGCGCTTGGGCACGCGCAGAAAAGTCTTGATCCCCTTCGGTAACTTCAAGTATTCAACAGCGCGATCATATTGGGCCAATGCCACTTCATAAGGGTTTATGTGGTGGGTCGCTTGTGCCTGTAATCCCATGTTGGTAATCTGCTCCTTGCCTTTCGCTACACTCTCCAAGGTGGCGGTTGAGTCCCAGGGGTTGTGAGTCGGGAGTCATGAGGGTATGCGGCGCTGTCGGCTCCTGACTCACTCCCCGCTGCCCCGTCAGCCAGCGGCGGGGGCCCCGCCCGCCTGGACGGTGAAGCGAACGATCTTCTCGATCTGGTTATCTACGTAAATGTCTACTTGCCACTCGCCCTCCGCCCAGAAGACAGCGCCCTGCGCCTCCCAGTCCAGGCCGAGCACCACCTGGGTGACTGTCGTGCCGGCCTCGAGCGGGTCGGTGACGTAGACTTCGCCCCCCGGCCCGGTGAAGGTGGCCGACACGATCAACTCGCGGTTGTGCGCATTGAGCCGGACGACCACGTTCAGGTCGTCGTCGCTGCGAAAGGTCGTCGTCTTGACCAGTTCATCAGGCGTGGTACCGTCGCCGGCGGCGGTGTACACCTCGCGGACAAGCGCGCCGCTGCACGCGGTCAGTAGGGCGGTGAGGACGATGGCTCCCACGAGCAGGGGCAGTAGAGCGAGCTTGCGTTTCATGCGCAGCATCCCTCCTGGTGAGTGCGCCTCGCCTGCGCGGCGACGCGCGGGGTTTGGGCGTGTCCATACTATCACCAGTACACGCGCTGGTGTGGATTTCATCATACCGTAATTCGGGCGGACGCGACACTTCGGGTGGGGCGGGCGATTTCGCCGTCCACGCGCAATGGCTTATACTTGGATCATGTTGTTGCATAGGAGAATCTTACGATGCCTCGCTACCGTGTTCTGTTCACGACTGTGGCCGTTACATTCCTGGCAGTTGTGGTCGCTCTAGTGAGCAACCTCGCAAGCTAGGCCGCGGCTCAGGGAGCCGGGCAGTTCTATGTGGAGGCGACTTCGACGCCGACGCCGTTTTTCCCTGCAGGAGCGCGCAATGCGGACTGGACGCCGGTTGTGCAGGAGTTCAACGGGGTGGAGATGGTGTTGGTGCCGGCGGGGTGCTTCGAGATGGGCAGCATGGATGGCGGTAGCGATGAAAGAGTTGTGCACCGGGTCTGCTACGAGGAGCCATTCTGGATCGACAAATATGAAGTGACCAACGCCCAGTACCGGGCCTGTGTGACAGCAGGCGCTTGCAGCCCGCCATACGACAAAACGAATTACGACGATCCGGCGTATGCAGACCATCCCGTCGTTGACGTGAACTGGTTTCAGGCGGGTGAGTACGCTGCCTGGATGGGCGGGGCGCTACCCACCGAAGCCCAGTGGGAATACGCCGCGCGCGGGCCGGAGGGTTGGGAGTATCCCTGGGGCGACACGTTCGACGGGACGCGGCTCAACTTCTGCGATGCAAGCTGCGAGTTTGACGGACGTGATTCGACGTACGACGATGGATACACGCAAACCGCGCCGGTGGGGAGCTTTCGGAAGGGCGCTTCCTGGGTGGGGGCGCACGACATGAGTGGCAACGTATGGGAGTGGACGAGCACAGCCTACGCGGGCTATCCCTACCAAGCAGATGAGGTGCGCGAGGCTAGCAGCCGTCTTGATGCGCGGGCGTTGCGCAGCGGCTCGTGGTTCAGCGCCAAATACTACACGCGGGCCACGTATCGCTTCGGGGCTGCTCCGAATTTCCGGGGCCTCGGTATTGGTTTTCGGGTAGTGCGCGTTGCCCCCTCTCAATAGGTTTTGCCGACCACTGATCGCCGCGCCCGGCGGCAGAGCAGACTTTCGGAGTCTCCGCAGACTTCGGAAGTCTCATCGCGCGCTCGCGGCGCGGTCTTGACGCTCCCCCCGCCGGGCGGCTATAATGACGGGGCGTGGGTGACTAGCTCAGTTGGTTAGAGCGCCTCCCTTACAAGGAGGAGGTCAGGGGTTCGAGTCCCTTGTCACCCACTGCCATACGCACCGACGCCCTGCCACCCCTGGCGGGGCGTCGCCCT
>DYGW01000353.1 GCA_020724485.1 Thermoflexus sp.
GCAGGTGACCGACTACGAGAGCCTGCTGGCGGGCGGGGAGTCCGGCCCGGCCATCGTGCCGGGTTCGCCGGAGGAGAGCCTGATCCTGAGCGTGCTGAAGGGCGGGCACTTCGCCAAGCTGAGCGACGAACAGATGGCCCTGCTGGAAGGATGGATCGCCGCGGGCGCGCCGCCGGGCGAAGCCTCCGCGCCCGTCGAAGAACCCGTCTCCCCCACCGCGACTCCTGAGGACGACGAGGGATGATCGCGGCGAGACGGTCTGCTTGTGCGAGATGACCAAGCGCGCCGTCGCCGGAGTCGTTGACGAACGCCGCGCGCCGTGCTACGCTCTGCAACAGTCCTGATCACCAGGGAGCAGAGGCGATGATCGCCGGTCGAGCGCTCCACACCATGACTACCACCCCCACCATGACTACCGGCATGGGTACCATGACTGCCGGGCGAGCACTGCCGGCTGCTTCCGGGGCGAGGGGTGATTAGGGCGCTGTAGAAGTAGAATCATCCAGAGAAACCTCAAGCGCGGAGCAAGTCGGCTCCGCGCTTTTTGTGTATCCGGCGCGCAGCGCCAGGAGGCGGGCTATGGCAACCCTGACCATGAAATTCGGCGGGACATCCGTCGGCAGCGCCGAGGCGATTGCCCAGGCGGTGGACATCGTCGCCGGGGCAGCGCGCGATCACCGCGTGCTGATGGTCTGCTCGGCGATGGGCGGCGTGACCAACCTGCTGATCGAGGGCGCGCAGACCGCCGCCGCCGGAGACGGCGCGCGCTACCAGGCCATCGCCTACACCCTGCGCCAAAAGCACGAGACAGCCATCCGCGCACTGCTGGCGTCGGACGTGGAGCGCATCGCCATTCACGACGAGGTGGAGGCGCTCATTGACGAGTTCGAGACGCTGTGCTACGGCATCTACGTGCTGCGCGAGGCGTCGCCCAAAGCGATGGACAAGGTTAGCTCGCTGGGCGAGCGCATGAGCGTGCCCATCGTCTCGGCGCGGCTGCGCCAGTGCGGCGTGCCAAGCTGCTCGGTGAGCGCCAGCCGTCTGATCATCACCGACGACCAGTTCCAGAACGCGGGCGTGCTCTTCGACGAGACCGAGGCCGCCGTCCGCCGCGAGTTGTTGCCGCTGCTCGACCAGGGGCTGGTGCCGGTGGTGACCGGCTTCATCGGCGCGACGTGCGACGGCGTGGTGACGACGCTGGGGCGCGGCGGCAGCGATTACAGCGCCGCCCTGCTGGGCGCGTATGTGGACAGCGCCGAGGTGTGGATTTGGACGGACGTGGACGGTGTGATGACCACCGACCCGCGCCTGGCCCCGGACGCGCAGGTGATCCCCGTGCTGTCCTACGGCGAAGTGGGCGAGATGGCCTACTTTGGGGCGAAAGTGCTGCACGCCAAGACGGTGCAGCCGCTGGTCGAGCGCAACACCCCGGTGCGCGTCAAAAACACGTTCAACCCGGCGGCGGAGGGCACGCTGATCACCCGCGAAGAGCGCGCCGCGCCGGGCACGGTCAAGGCGGTCACTGCCATCCGCGACGTGAGCCTGGTCACCGTCGCCGGGCGCGGCATGATCGGCGTGCCGGGCAT
>DYGW01000117.1 GCA_020724485.1 Thermoflexus sp.
TTTAGTTCAGGTTGCCCCGCGTGACAATAGCGGGGCTTTTGGGGGCGTGTGGTGGGGGGGGGTAGGGCGTGGTGGAGGGGGCGAGCGGGAGGCACTGCGCGCGGGCAGGGAGGAAGACTTCGGAAGTCTGGCCACAATCGCGGGGCGTAGTGTTGCCGCGTTCAGCGAGTCTCTTCCTCTAACACGCCCTCTTACCGTATAATAGGGACAACCGTAACCCGATAGGGGAGCGTGCTGATGGACCCCGTACAGGCCCTGGCCATTCTGTCGCTCGGCGCGTTCGTGACCGTGCTGGTCACGGCCATCTTCTACGTCTTCACCGTGCGCCCCCGCCTGCTGGAGCCGGTGTCGTTAGCCAGCACCGGCCTGCTCGACGAGTCGCTGCGCGCGGAATTGCTCGAACAGCGCGCCACTGTGGGGGCGCTCAACGAGGCGCTGGCGCAGCACGCCGCCCGGCTTGAAGAGGCGGCGGGGGCTGCCGGCGGCGATGTCTACGCCGGGCTGCGCGAGATGCTCGACGCGCAGCACGAGACCGTCGCGGCGACCAATCGCCTGCTGGCCGCGCAGGGCGAGCGGCTGGATCGCCTCGACCTGCGGTTCGACCGCCAGGACGCGCGCCTGGGCCAGTTGGAGAGCGCGGTGCAGCGCGCGCTGCCCGCGCCGGGCGCAGAGACGGCGGGAGCGGCGCTGATCCAGGAGCAGGTGACGCGCCTGGTGGACATCAGCAGCCGCCTCGATGAATGGGTGGCCGTGCGCGCCCGCGATCACGCTCAGATCGCCGAGCACGCGCGCATTCTGGCCGAGCTAGACCGCGAGTTGGCGGCCCAGGCACAGGTCATCACCCGGCTGGATGACCGCGTCGCCGAGCACACGACCATGCTCCTCACCGCCGCGACGGAGCGCCGCCAGCAGGCGGGCCTGCTCGACCGCGCCCTCAGACAGATCGGGCAGCTTGTGGAGATGGTCACTCAGCTTGGCGCGGTGCCGCTGCGCCCCGGCCAGGATCGCCTGACCGAGATCAAGGGCATCGGGCCGGTTTATGCCGGGCGGCTCTACGAGGCGGGCATCCAGACGTTCGCCCAGCTTGCCAGCATGACGCCCGATGAGCTTTACCGGCTGCTCGACGAGCCGAAGTGGCGGCTGCGCGCCATAGACGCCGAAAGCTGGATTCAGCAGGCAGCGGCGCGCGCAACTCCGAGCGAGAAAGATGAGCGCGCGCCGTGAGCCTCGACGTGCGGCGGCGCGTCGTGCGCCGTCTCGACGCCCTGCTGCTGGCTGGCCTGCTGCTGACTTCGGGTGCGGCAGGGCTGCTCTTCGCGCTGCGTTTCTATAATGGCGACGAAAGCCAGGCCGAGTCCCCGGCAGACACCGCGCCACCCCCCACCGCGTCGCCGGCAGAGGTCGGCGGGCGCGTTCCCGTCGCTCCGCCGGTGGTCGAGCCGCTCGCCCTGGCGGGCACCTACGCGGGCGCGCCGCTGGTGTTGCGCGGGCAGGCCGGGCCGGGCGACATCCTCCAGGTGTACGATGGCGAGGAATTGATTGCCATCGCTGTAGCCGGGGATGATGGCGCGTGGGCGGCGGAACTGCCCGGCGGGCTGCTGGTAGGCGGACACGCGCTGGTCGTGGTCGCCGTCGCTGAGGATGGGGCGGTCAGCCAGCGCGTCCCGGTCGGCTTCGCGGTGGAACTGCCACCGACGGCTACGCTCACCTGGACGCCCTCCCCCACATCTTCGGCGACGCGTACGCCCGCGCCAACGGCTACCCTCACCGCGACCGCCACCCCGCGCCCGACGGACACGCTGACGGCGACTCTCGTCCCCTCGGCGACGCCCGATCTGGACATGACCGTTGAGGCGCTGCTGGCTGACCGCCTGACGCAGACCGCCCAAAGCTGGACGGCCACGCCAACGGTCACGCTGACGCCCACGCCGAGCGCCACCTTCACGGCGACGCCTTCGCCTACACCGAGCGCGACGCCGAGCGCAACAGCGACCAGCACCCCGACGCTGACCGCGACCCTGACGCCGACGGCCACCTTCACCCCGACACCGACCAGTTCGCCGACGGCAACCCGGACGCCGACAGCTACTGCCAGCCGCACGCCCTCGCCGACGCGCACGCCGCAGGAAGTGGCCCTGCTGCCAACGAGCACCGCCACCTTCACGCCCGCGCCGACGGAGACGCCGCTCCCGACGGGCACGGCCACCTTCACGCCCGCGCCGACGGAGACGCCCGTCCCAACGGACACCGCGACACTCACCTCCACGCCGACAGAGACGCCGTTCCCGACCGACACCGCGACGCCCAGCCCCATCCCGCCGACGCGCACGCCGGTTGGCGCAGCCGCCGCGTCCGCTCTGCCGGCGCAAGCCGGGCAGTTGCCAGGCGAGGCAGGGCCGCGCATTGACGCGCCCGCTTCTGGCGAGGTGCGCGCGCCCGGCCCCATCACCGTGCGCGGGCTGGCCGAACCGGGCGCGACGGTCGTCGTGCGCGACCGGGCGACTGGTGCGGCGCTGGCCGTCACACAGGCGTCGGCGGAGGGGGCATGGACGGCGCGGTTCAGCGTGGCGCGCACCGGGCCGCTGACCCTCGTCGTCTCCGCGCCCAGCCCGGACGGGCTGATCCGCGTATCCGACCCGGTCACGATCGCGCTCGCGCCGCCGGTTCAGCCGGTGTCGGGGGGGATGCTGCTGCCCGACGCGCAGCGCGCTGGCCGACTCTTCACCGCGCTGCTGGCCGTGCTATTGGTGGCCGGGGGAGGCAGCGCCTTCTTCGCCGGGCGGCTGCTGGTCATGCTGGCCCGCGACCATCGCCGGAAACCCCGTTAGGCGCTATGCTTGCCCCGTTCCAGAACCCTTGAACGCTCCGCACACCATCCAGGAGTCCTGCTCATGTCCAGACAACCCATCCGGCACCGGCGAATCGCGCTCATAGCGGCGATCCTGCTTGCGGCGGCGCTGCTCGCCCTGTTCGCCGCCGTGACCTGGCTCGACCCCGGCAGCAAGAACGACCGCACCACCGGCCTGGTCACGCCGACGCTGGCCGCGAGCGGCGCGCGCGTTTTCGCTGTTGCGGCGGGCGAGTCGCGCGTCGAGTTCACCGCCTCGGTGCGCGGCGTGCCGCTGGCGGGCGTCTTCCCAGTCGAGCGCGGCACGATCACGCTGGAGCCAGTCGGCGAGGCGCTGCGCGTGCTGGTCGCGCTGGAAATTGACGTGGACAGCGTGGAGACGGCCAACCCGGCCATCAGCCAGGTATTGCGCGCGGCGATGGCCACCGGCGACTACCCGATCGCCTTCTACGCCGCCACGTCGCGGGACTTGGTGCCGGTCACGGAGGAAGAAGTCGCCTTCGCGCTGGACGGTGAGCTAGACGTGCACAACGTCACTCACCCGCACGCGATGGACGTGCGCGCGCAGCTTGTCGGCGGGGATATGTGGGCTATCGCGACCTCTGCGCTAGACCTGGCCAATCACGGCGTCGAGTTCCCGGCGATCTTCGGCGACACGACGATCCAGCTCACCGCGCGCCTGCAGGCGTATGAGGAAGCGGGGGAATAGGGAGTATCAGTTCTCGGTGATCAGCAGCCGGTTGGCGGTCACCGGCTGCCAGAGCCAGCCAGACGAGGCAACGCGACCTCGACCAGCCACGCCGCGGCGAACACCCACAGAGCGGGATACAGCGGAAACAGGTAGCGCGGCAGGGCCAGCAGCACCAGGTGAATCCCCACGAAGTAGGCGATGGCCCCATACAGCGGCAGCAACGCGCGCCAGCGCCGCCGCGCCCAGACCATGCCCGCCGCGCCCAGCACCAGCCCGCTGAAGTGGAAGAGGTACAGCGCCAGCTTGGGCCAGAACGCCTCGCTGCGCGTCAGGTCGCGCAGGCCGTCCAGCGTGCGATCCTCGCGCAGCCAATCCGCTGCCGCGTCGCGGATGCTCTCGCCGGGGAAGTGGACGGTATTGTGCGGCTGGAGGATGGCCCCGCCCAGTTCCTTGAGGCGGTGCGCCGCCCAGCCCGCCGGATCGTCGAAAATGCTCTCGCGGATGCGCGCGCGCAGCGCCTCCTGGCGGTCGCCGCTGGCGTCACCAGGGGCGAGGCCCAGGTCTTCGTCCACTTCCTCCGGCGACGCCTTGCCCGTCGCGCCCTGGTGCACAAAGCCGAGCAGCCCGTCGCCGGCGATCACCAGCCGGTCCCACACGGCCAGGTTGTAGGCTGTCCAGGGCATGAGTAGCGCCGCATAGGTGATCAGCAGGGCCAGCGCGGGCCGCGCCCATGCCCGGCGGCGCACCAGCCACAGGTGCGCGGCGATCCCCAGTGGGAACAGCAGGAAGACGGCACGGGTCAGCGTTGCCAGGGCAAGCAGCGCGCCCGCCGCCGCGTAGGGGGCCGCGCGTTCCCTGTCCAGCGCGCGCACGTAGAGGGCCAGCCCGCCGAAGATGAAGCAGAGGAAGACGCCCTCGGTGATCAGGTTGCCCGCCTCGATGATCAGCGAGGGGCTGATCGCGGCGATCAACCCGGCCAGCCAGCCAGCCCGCGCCGAGAACAGCCGCGCCGCCAGCCCGTAGACAGACGCGACCAGCGCCGCCGCCAGAATCGCCTGCGTCACGCGGAGGAGCTGCATCTCGCCGTCGTT
The DNA here is from genome assembly GCA_020724485.1 of Thermoflexus sp. Taxonomy (GTDB): domain Bacteria; phylum Chloroflexota; class Anaerolineae; order Aggregatilineales; family Aggregatilineaceae; genus UBA2029. The sequence continues at coordinate 4,631 of DYGW01000117.1, forward strand.
GTAGGCGCGCCCCTCGCTTGGCCCACCGGGGACGATCACCTGAGCGACGCCGGCCAGCAGCGGGTAGAGCGGCGCGGTTTGCAGCGGCCCGGCGGTCTTGCCGGTGGTGACCAGGTCGCGCCCGTTCTGCATGTACCAGTTGGTGTCGCCGCCCTCGAAGACCGGCGACGGCTCGATGATCAGCACGAAGGCCAGGCGCAGGGTCAGCGCCAGCATGAACAGCGCCAATGCCGGGCGCGCGCCGAGGAAACAATGGGTTTTGGCGAGGGGTCTCACGGTATAATAGCCGCCGATCAGTGCGTACTGAGCGCGCTGTTTATACCGTGACACGAGAAGGCAGGCAAACATGGCCTATGCCCAAGAGCGGTGGCTGGCCCTCGCCCGGCGGCGTGGCTTCTGGCCGCTGGTCATCGTCATCCTGGCCCTGGCACCGCGCCTGGTCTTCTGGGCGATCAGCGAGCATCCGGGGCTGTGGGACCCCAGCGAATACTACAACCTGGCGCTGAGCTTGCACGAAGGCCGGGGCTTCACCCTCGACTACATCTGGAGCTTCGCCAACGATCCGGGGGCGGTGACTCACCCGCTCGATCACTGGCTGCCGCTGCCGGGCGCGCTGGCAGCGGGCGGCTTCGCCCTGTTCGGCGTGTCGGTGCAGGCGGCGCTGCTGCCGTTTGTACTGCTCGGCGCGCTGCAAAGCCTGCTCGCCTATGGGTTCGCGCTGCGCATTGGGACGAGCCGGAGCACTGCCGTCTTTGCCGCACTGGCCACTGCCTGGATGCCCTGGCTGTTCCTCTCATCACTGCACACCGATACGACGACGCCCTTCGGCGTGTGGGCGTTCGGCGCGCTGGCGGCGGTCTATCTGGGCGTCCGCGAGGACGGGCGCTGGCTGTGGGCGGCGGGCGCGCTGGCTGGGCTGGCCATGCTCACCCGCAACGACGGCCCGGCGCTGATCGCGGCGGGGGTGCTCGGCGGGCTGTGGCTGGCCTGGCGGCGCGGCGCGTATCCCCGCTGGCGGCATGTGGCGGGCGCGGGCGTCGCGCTGGCAATCGTGCTGTTTCCCTGGATAGCGCGCAACCTGGCGGACCTGGGCACCGTCTGGCCGCGCAGCACGGCGGACGCCTTCTTCGTCACCGAGCACGAGGACTTCTACGCCTATGCCAAAGAGATCAGCCTACAGACCTACCTCGACCAGGGGCTGCGGGTCATCCTGGGCAAGATCGCCTTCGAATTGGCGGCGAGCGTCAAGCTGATGATCACCCTGGTCGAGCTAATCTTCCCGGTGGCGATTCTGGGCGGCTTCGTTGACGCCTGGGCGACGCGGCGGGGCGTGTCGCGGCGCGACCTGTCCCCGTTTGTCCCGGCGCTGCTGTTCGTCTTGCTCACCTGGGCCGCCTATGGCGTGCTGATGCCCTACCTGAGCCAGGGGGGGAGCTTCAAGAAGGCGTACCTGGCGATGGTGCCCTTCCTGCTGATCCTCGGCGCGGAGACGGTCGAACGCTATGTGCGCCCGCGCGCGGCGTTCCTGGCGGCGGCGGCGCTGACGCTGGCCCTGCTGCTGGCCAGCGCCATCGAGCTAACCCGCGCCGACTTCAAGCTGAACAACGCGCAGCGGGCCATGTACCAGGACGTGCAGGAAGTGCTAGACCAATTGCAGGCGGACGAGGGGCGCGAGATCATCGTCATGACGCGCGATCCCTGGTCGGTCAACCTGGTGGCGGGCTACCGGGCCGTCATGGTGCCCAATGAGCCGCTCGACGTGATCCTGGAGGTGGCGGATCGCTATGGCGCGACACACATTCTCGCGCCCGTCCCGCGCGCGGCGATCACGGCCATTGACCGGGGCGAAGCGTCGCACCCGCGCCTGGCCCGCGTCGCCGAGCTGCCGCAGCACCGGATGCACGTGTACCGGATTTTGCCGGTGGCAGGAGACGAGTGAACGAGGTATTCTTGCTTGTCGTCACAGGTGATTCTCAATGGTCGAAACACCTATCGAACCCTATGCCACCATAAATAAGCCGAACGCCCACTATTGCTTCTACCCTGAAGTTCCGGCGATTCGACTATTGCGCTCTAAAGTATATCTGTTATATAATGATGGCATACCCCCTCTGTCCGCTTCGGCGGCAGAGTGCAAAGCCGCGAAAGCGGCTTTTGCCGTTTAAGGAGTGGCCCTGCCCTGGCAACGTGTAAGTGATCTGATCACTGTCAACATCGTGCGATTGGCCGCCGCTGGCGAGCGCACCTGTAGCTCACTGAGAACTGATCACCGACCACCGACCACTAACAGAGAAGCACATCTGAGAGGGAATTTCCCATGCTCATTCGCGAGCCGATGGTTCAGGCCACGCACTTCTACCTGCGCGAAGCGCCGGGCGATAACGACGCCCGCCGCCGCGACCGTCACGACGCCTTTGTGACCGACGCCCGCCGCCAGTTGGAGGCGCTGGCTGGCTGGCTGGCGCTGCCCGCCCCGGCGCTGCCGGCGATCCCCGCCTGGCAGGGCGCGCCCCCGGACGAGCCACGGCCACTGGTCGCCGTCACCCCGTTCCAGGGGCTGACCAACGCGACCGCTGTCCTGGACGCCTACGCGCTGCGCAACATGCTCGTACTGCGCCTGGCCGTCATGCGCGCCGGAGAGCACGACCAGGGCACCTGGGCCATGCTCGATCAGGTGCTCAACCGCCCGCCGAATACCCCGACATGGCTGTACATGACCCGCTACTGGTGCGGCATTGCTCCGCGCCCTCCCGAAGACCTTGAACAGGAGCGCCTGCAAGTGGTCAAGACGCATTTCGGTGTGCTCTGCCTGGGCAACGCCGATCAGCCGCACATGCTGGTCTACCCTGACGCGCGCACGCAGACGCGGGCCGATGCGTTCCTGCGCGCGCAGGCTCCGCAGCTTGACTGGTACACCGTTCAGGCCCGCCATCGCCTGCAGGCGTACACCGACCACGCCTCGCGCGCCGCGCGCCAGCAGCAGGCTGCGCTCGACAAGGTGATGCAGGCGGCGCAGGCTTGGGGGCCGCCGGGCCAGTTGGCCGGTGTGCGCGCGCTCACGCCGCTACAGACCGAGCTAGACACGCTGCAGACCACCTACGGCGCGGTGCTGGCCGACCTCACCGAGACGCACGCGGCGGCGCAGGAGCTACACACGCTGGCCCTCGAATACCGGCTGGCGCTGATGCGCAGCGGCCTGTGGGACGCCGCGCCGACCGTCTGGGAGGCCCAGGTCGGCCGGCTGGAGATGCTGCACGCGCAGGTTCAGGCGGACATCCACTACATTGATAGCACGCTGCGCCGCATGGACCTGGTGCTGCGCACGCTCAACACGCGCGTCGCCCTGCTGCAAGGCGAGCGCGAGCGCCTGCTGGTGGGCTTGATTGCACTGGTGGGGCTGGCCCTGCTCGTCGTGCTGGTGGCGGATACCGACCCGTTGCGGCTGGCGATCCGGCTGGCGGCGCTGATCGTCATCGCCCTGGCGGGCTGGTGGGGCTGGCGGCGCTGGTCGCAGCGGGGGAATGAGTCGTGAGTCTGGGGTCTTGAGTCATGAGTCTGGAGACAACGGTACGCGACAATCTCACGACTCCGAACTCCCGACTCACAACCCCTATGATGTGAGCGGCTCCCTCCCTCACGGCGCGGGGTTGAGCGCCGGATAGAGCGCCTGGTAGCGGGCGTGCTGCGCGGCGTAGAGGGCCTGATCTGCCGGGTCGGGCGTCTCGGTCGCGCCGTAGCGCACGACGCTGGCTACCGCCTGCGCCAGGTCATAGAAGACGCGCGCGCCCAGCCCGGCCAGCATGGCCGCACCGGTCGCCGTGTGCTCGGCCCCTTCGACGGTTTGCAGCGACACGCCCAACGTGCTGGATAGAATCTGCCGCCACAGCCCGCCCTGCGCGCCGCCCCCGCCTACCAGGAAATGATCGGGCACCGACCCCGCCTCGCGCAGCGTCAGCAAGCAGTCCTTGAACGCGAAGGCCACGCCCTCCAACACAGCGCGGGTCATGTGCGCCTGGCTGTGACGCAGCGTCAGCCCGACGAAGGCCCCGGTCGCGTTGGGATTCATGTAGGGCGTGCGCTCCCCTTCCAGGTACGGCAGGAAGAGCAGCCCCTCCGCGCCCGCTGGCACCTGGGCTGCTTCGGCCAGCAGTGCATGGTAGCTCGTCGCGCTGCGCCCGCCCAGCACATCGCGCCACCAGCGCAGCGCAACCCCCGCGTTGAGGATGGCCCCCATCGTGTACCAGCGGCCCGGCACGGCGTGGCAGAACGTGTTCAAACGTAGCTGCGGATCAATCATGGGCCGCGTCGAGACGACGGTCATCTGCCCGCCCGTCCCGACGGTGATCGAGCCGCGCCCCGGCTCGACGACGCCGGTGCCCAGCAGCAACGCGGCCTGGTCGCCCGCCCCGGCGACAACCGGAATATCGGGGCGCAGGCCGAGGTCGAAGGCGGGGGTCGGACGCAGCCCGCCGACGACCGTCGTCGAAGCCAGAGGAGTCGGCAGCGCCTGGAAGGGCACGCCGCAGGCGCTCGCCAGCGTCTCCGACCAGCGGCGCTGGCGGATGTCATAGAGCCACGTGGCCGAAGCGTCGCTCGGCTCGCTGCTGATCTCGCCGGTCAGGCGCAGCACGATGAAGTCTTTGGGCTGGATGATGGCCCGCGCCCGGTCGAGCGTCTCCGGCTCGACCTCGCGCAGCCAGGCGGCGCTGGCCCCGGCGAAGCCCGGCGACAGGCGGTTGCCCGCTTCCATGAGCACCACGTCGGGCGGGACGCGCTTGAGGATCAGCTCGCACAGGTTGGCGCTGCGCCGGTCCATCCAGATAATCGCCGGGCGCAGCGGCTCCAGGTCTTCGCCGATCAGCACGGCGCCATGCATCTGGCCGGTGACGCCGATGCCACGCACGCGCCCCGCCGTCATTTCGGCTTCGCGCATGGCCTGGCGCACGGTGCTGATCACAGCGGCCCACCAGGCGTGTGGGTCTTGCTCGATCCACTGCGGGCGTGGCGTGAGGATGTCATAGGGTTCCTGGCCGGCGCCGCGTAGCTCGCCGGCGGCGTCGAGCACGACGCACTTGGCGCTCTGCGTGCCGACATCAATGCCTAGCACTACATCGGTGCGCTCGGTAAGACGCATCGTAAGCCTCCCTACAAACACCGCATCTTTGCCGAAAAGCCCGGCGAATCGCGGGGCTGCACGCGCTATTTTCTGGATTTCTTACGCGGTGTCCCTTGTGACCGCCTGTGAGATGGATTATACTATACTGTTGGCGTGAGATAATCGAGGGAAAGCAATGCCAATCTACACCTACGAATGCGCTGTGTGCGGCGTGCGCTTTGACCAGCGCCAGCGCTTCAGCGATGCTCCGCTGACCGAGTGCCCGGAATGCGGCGGGCACGCTCACCGCGTGCCGCAGCCGGTCGGTATCGTCTTCAAGGGGTCGGGTTGGTACGCCAAAGACAGCAAAGGGGCCAACACTCTCGCCACCCCGCCCAAGCGCGAGAATGGCGCGAGCGAAACCAGGAGCGAGGCGAAGCCCGATGCGCCACCGGCGTCGGCGGATGCTGGCGCGGACAAGAGCGAGTGATGGTTGGTTGAGACAAGCCAGCACAGCGCGACAAACAACGAGCGACCCGTCTGGGTCGCTCGTCATTTCTGGTGTGGAGCCTGGGCGCGGGGGCGGTCAAATCTGGAAGCCAGTGTTGGCGCGCACGAGCTTCTGCCTGTAATTGTCCACATAGTCGAGCAATTGCTCGTGCAGCGCGGCCCACTCGCTGCTGGCCAGAATCTGCTGCATGGTGGGGCCATCTTCGGCCACGCCCTCCATCATGATCTGCGGACAGTCACCATAAACCGCGAACCAGGCTTCGGTCGGCGTGATGCCCAGGCGCTGCACGCCCGGCGCGAACTCACGCACCATGAACTCGAAGTACTCCTGATCGCGGCCTGGCTTGATGTCCCATGTGAGCAGCAGTTTGATCATCCTCGCGTCCGTTTCTCCAGCGGGTGATGAGTCAGGAGTTTTGAGCCATGAGCCATGATCATGTCCCATGTTCCAGACTCAGGACCCCTGACTCAAGACTCAGGACTCGCACCCGAACTGCACCGTGCGGCGTGGTCCCTTCGCTAATGCTGGTAGTCGAGCAGCACAACCTGCGTCTGCTCCGGTAACGCCCCAGGCGCGACGCGCAGCATCCCCTGTGTTTCGATGCTGTTGATGCCCATCTCTTTCAAGAAACGATCCACCGGATCCAGATTCAGGCCGCGCAGGGCGGGCGTCTGAAAGTGCATGGGGACGACGATGCTCGGCTCCAGCAGGCTGATCACCTCCGCCGCCTGCCCCGACGACAGCCCACTGCCGCCGCCCACCGGCACCAGAGCGATGTCAACCGGCCCCAGCGCGTCAATCATGGACTGGCTCGGCACGTGATCCAGATCGCCCAGGTGGGCCACCGTCAGGGCGTTGTAGTCCAGCACGTACACCACATTGCGGCGCGGGACTTCGCGCGTCTGGTCGTAAGTGGCGACGCCGATGATGAAGACCTCGCCGATCTCGTATTCGCCCGGCCTCTGGATGACGTGCGTAGCGCCTTTGACCGCAGCCAGATTGCTGTGGCCGGGCGCGTCGTGGCTGACCGTGACAATGTCCGCCTTCAGGCGCAGCGGCTCATAGCCCAAACTGGCGTCGAACGGGTCGGTGACGACGGTGGCATAGCCACGCTCGACTACCCGAAAGCAGCTATGACCGTACCAGGTGATGTCCATGCCGAATTCCTTGCGTGCCTAGCCAGATCAAATTTAGCTAAGAATCTTGGAAATTATACTGTATCTGGCGTAGCCTGCACAAAAGGGGACGCAGGGCGGGTGCGTGCAAAATCTGTCAGGCCGTTTGGCCGTATCCTGTTTACCTCACCCTCGCTCGGCGCTAACGCGCCTCGCCGCCCCCTCTCCACACGTGGAGGGATGGACAAATAAGATTGCGTTGACGGTTAATGATAGGTTACGGAAGA
>DYGW01000354.1 GCA_020724485.1 Thermoflexus sp.
TTTCGCTTCGCTTAACTTCCCCCTCTCCGCTGGCGGAGAAGGGGTCGGGGGGTGAGGTTGCGAGCGGGAAGGAATGAACTAGCAATCAGGGTAAGACTTCGGAAGTCCCCGCAGGCTTCCGAAGTCTGCTGTCGCGCACGCCGTCCCCGCGCTCCAGTTGCCCGCCGCCGCACCCCTGAGGTAAGCTAACACGCGGCTTGGTCGCGCCGCGCGGTGCGGCGCAGCGTGAAGGATGGTGAGCATGGCAGGATCGCAGGAACCGCCCGATGAGCGGCACGGCGTGGGCACCTACCAGATGTTGTGGGACTGCAAGTTCTGCGGGACGCAGAAGCTGCTGGGCGTTACCCACCGCCATTGCCCGAACTGTGGCGCAGCCCAAGACCCGGAGCAGCGTTACTTCCCCGCCGAAGAGGATATGGTCGCGCTGGAAGATCATCCCTATGTCGGCGCGGACAAAATCTGCCCGGCCTGCCAGCAGCCCAACAGCGCCGCCAGCACTTATTGCACGGAGTGCGGCGCCGACCTGGCGACCGGCGTCGTCGCCCCGACGCAAGGCGTGCGCGAGATTGGCACGGGCCGCGCCGAGACCGACACGCGCCGCGATGTCGTCAAGGACAAGTTCGACGCGGAGATGGCGCGCGTGGGGGTGAGCAGGCCGCCAGGGCGCAAAGTCCTGGGGCTGAGCGCGGGCGCGTGGCTGGCTATCGCCGTCGTGGCGCTGCTGGCGATCTGCATCGGCGGGGCGATCTACGCGCTCACCTATCGCACCAGCGCCGAGGGGACGGTCAGCGCCCTGAGCTGGGAGCGCACCATCGCCATTGAGAGCTTCCAGGCAGTGCCCGGCTCCGCCTGGGAAGACGACGTGCCTGGCGATGCCTACGGAATCTCGTGCAAGCGCGAGCAGCGCGGCACGCGCCAGGTGCCCGACGGGTCGCACGAGGAATGCCGCGACACGGATCAGGGTGATGGCAGCTTTCGCCGCGAGTGCCGCACCGTGTAGGATTACCGCGACGAGCCGGTTTACGATAACTGGTGCAAGTTCACGGTCAATCGCTGGGCGCACGCCCGCGAGGTGACAGCCAGCGGCACGGGCGATGATCCCCCCGCCTGGCCCACTTACACGCTCGCCCTGGGCACGGGCACGCTGGGCAGAGAGCGGGCCGGCGCGCAGCGCGAACAGTACACCGTTGTGCTCCGGCTTGAAGATGGCGACGAGCAGACCTGCCGCTTCGACGACGAGGCAGACTGGGCGCAATACCGGGCGGGGATGGCTGTCTCGCTCAAGCTGGACATCACCGGCGACGCGGACTGTGCTACGCTCAAGCCTGCCGGGTAGGAGTTGTTCTCGCGGGGGCGTATGGCCATACGCCCCGTCTCTCCCCCTTTCCGTGGATGTGCATAAGCCGGGGGCGAAGTCAATCCCCGCAGCGCGCCCACTCAAGATAGTCCGCCAGGAAGCGCCCGGTGTGGCTCTCCGTCACCTGGGCCACTTCTTCGGGCGTGCCTTCGGCGATCAGGTAGCCGCCGTCTTCGCCGCCTTCCGGCCCCAGGTCAATGATGTGATCGGCGACCTTGATG
>DYGW01000118.1 GCA_020724485.1 Thermoflexus sp.
ATGGACTATCACACAATCGCTATAGTCAGTGCATTCAAGGGCCAAGGAATCTTTATTCTGCACACTGCTGATGAAACTTGGAAGAGTTGAGGCGATCCTTGCACTATGACTAGGCCGGTCAACTCTGCTAGCGCATATAGCGGACAACACAGGAAAGAGACCATGCCTCAACCCAATACGATCACCCCAGGGCCGTTCTTCCTCGCCGGCGGGCCGGTCGGCGTCCTGCTGATTCATGGCTTCACCGGCGCGCCGCCGGAGATGCGCCGGCTCGGTGATTTCCTGCACCGCGAGGGCCTGACCGTCTCCGCACCGCTGCTGCCCGGCCACGGCACCACTGTGGCAGATTGTAACGGCGTTCGCTGGCAGCAGTGGGCCGCACATGTCGAGGCGGCGCTGGCCGACCTGCGGGCGCGCTGCGATACTGTCTTCGTTAGCGGGCTGTCTATGGGCGGCGTGCTGGCCCTGCACCTGGCTGCCCAACACCCCGATCTGGCCGGGGCGCTGCTCTACGCGCCCGCCATTCAGGTCTCTGGCGGCTGGCGTCAATGGGTCGCGCCTCTGCTCAAGCATGTGGTGCGCACACTGCCCAAAGGGAAAGACGACTGGGCAGACCCCGACGCCCGCGCCCTGGGGTGGAGCTACGACCAGTATCCGGTGGCAGGCGCGCACCAACTCTTCAAGCTGATCGCCCATGTCCGGCGCTCGCTGCCGCGCGTGACCGTCCCCTTGCTGATCGTCACCAGCAAGAGTGATCGCACCGTGCCGCCAGCCGCCGCCGACCTGATCGCGCGCCACGTGGCGACGGACGACATCACCCGGCTGGCGCTGGAACGGTCGGGCCACGTAGTGACGCTCGATGCGGATTGGCAGCTTGTGGCCGAGAAGACGCAGGCGTTTATCCGCGCTCACCTGCCCGCAGAATCCGAGATCGGGACTTGAGAGCGGGCCGGTGACTGCACGTAGCGGTAGTAGCGCAGGCTGGCCAGAACCAGCCCCAGGCCGATGCCCAGGTAGAGAATAGCCAGGAGGTAGCGGGGCAGCGCCGAGTGGCGCAGGGCGCTGCCCAGCCCCATCATGAAGACGATCAGCAGGTAGGTGGGCGGCGACTGGAAGGCCAGCGGACTGGCGCGCTCGGCCAGGCGGTTGATGCGCCTGATGTTCTTATCCGCCACCCGCGAGAACTTGAAGCGGTAGATCAGCGCGCCGCAGGCCGCGCCGATCGTCAGGTGCAGCAGGGCGTGCGCCGTGTCTTCGGACGCCAACCAGCCGTAAGCGCGGGCGCAGAGCATCACCCCTGCTGCGCCCCACAGCAATCCCGCCGCCAGGTACAGCCACCGCCGCCCGACGGTGGGCAGCGCCGCTCCCAACACGTTCATGATCGCCCGTCCTATCGGTGCGCAAATGCTTCAACCAACCTCGAAGCATTTTACCGCATTCTTCTCCTGTGGTAATTGACTTTGGTCAAGTGCTCCGGGCGAACCCAGCGAAGCCAAGAGACAAGACTTCCGAAGTCTTGGAGACTTCGGAAGTCTGAATCTCGCGCTCGCTTGGGGAAAGCGTGTCAGGTCAGAACGCCAGGATCGTCTGCGTGCCGTAGATGAAGAGCAACACGCCAGCGACGACGCCGACCCAGGCCAGCGCCCGCTTGTAGACGTTGAAACGCTGCACGTCGGTGATGACCATATACGCGCCGGTCAGCGCGTGAGTCAGCACGGCGACCAGGAAGGCGATGTCTATCGCTTTCCAGAGCGGGTTGTCCAGCCGCTCCAGCACGCGGCTCACGTCAATGTGACCGGGCGGGTAGTGCACTACCACCATGTGGAGCGTCAGGAAGACCAGCAACGCCACCGCGCTCCACCGCTGCATCAGGAAGATTCGCATGGCCGCCTCCTCTCACTCCAGCGCGAACAGCAGGATCGGCACCCCGCCAGCGATGACGAGGATGCCAGACACGACGATCACCGCGTAGAACAGGCCGCGCCGGTACTCGGTCACCTGGAAGTAGTGCCCGATCAGCAGGCGGATGCCGTCCACGCCATGATAGACCACCGCCGCCAGCAGCCCGATTTCCAGCAGGCGGAAGAAGGGCTTGCCCAAGAACTCCATGCGCTCGTTGAACGTCTCCGCGCCGCCGTTGATGCCGCCGATGACCCACATATGCAGCAGCAGGTAGATCACCAGGGCCACACCCGTCAGGCGGCGCAGGACGAAGGCAATGAAGCCGGTGCTGCGATACATGCTCACTCACCTCCTGAGAGCGCCGGGGCCTCGCCTACGACCTCGATGGGCTGGTCGAGCCGGCGCTGGCGCTCGGCGCGCGCGGCCTCGAACGCCTGACGCTTGATGACCAGCTTGCGCAGCGTCTCGATGGCCTCGGTCGGGTTCAGGCCCTTGGGGCAGGCGTCAATGCAGTTGAAGATGGTGTGGCAGCGATACACCCCGTCGCCGCGATCCAGGTCGGCCAGGCGCGCGGCGGGCGCGCTGTCGCGCGGGTCGAGCACGCGCAGGAACGCCTTGAGCAGCGCGTGCGGCCCGATATACTGCTTGGTCAGGGCGATGACCTGGCACGACGAGTAGCACGCCCCGCACATGATGCAGTGCTCGGCGTCGCGCAGCGCGGCGACCTCCGCCGGACTCATGCGGAACTCTTTTTCAGGGATGTTCTCCGGCGGGATCAGCCAGGGCTTGACGCGCTGGTACTGCTCCCAGAAGCTGCTGCGATCCACGACCAGGTCTTTAATGATGGGTAGGTAGGCCAGCGGGCGCAGGGTGAGGACTCCCTTGCGGTCGAGGTGCTCGCGCAGCGGCGCATCGCAGACGAGCATGTGCTTGCCGTTGACGTTCATTGCACAGCTTCCGCAGATGGCGTGGCGGCACGAGCGGCGAAAGGTCACGCTGCCGTCCTGCTCCTCTTTGATCTCGTGCAGGGCGTCGAGGATGGTCTTGCCCGGCGGGGCCTTGACCTGGAACTCCTGCAGATACGGTTTCTTGTCAACATCCGGGTTAAAACGCTGGATGCGAATGGTCACGGTGGGGACAGAGCCGTTTGTCGCCATACACAATGCCTCCGGTAAGAGTTTTCAGGGATCGGTGATCAGTTGTCAGTATTTTCCCGGTCTGCCTGCGCCCTCTGCGAACTGCCGCAGGATGCTCGACGACCGCTGGCCGCAGACTGATGACCGAGAACTGATAGCAGACAACTGACGGCTGACCACTCTCTCAGTACTTCCGCTCCTGCGGCGGGTATTTCTCCCAGTCAATGGTCACGCCCTTGTAGCTCAGCGCGGGGCCGTCGGGCGTCTTGTGAGCCAGCGTATGCTTGAGCCAGTTCTCGTCGTCGCGCTTGGGGTAGTCGGTGCGGGCGTGCGCGCCCCGGCTCTCGGTGCGCTCCAGCGCGCTGACGGCGATCACCTCGCTGAAGATGAGCAGGTTCTCCGTCTCGATGGCGCCGAGCACGTCGGTGTTGAAGCGTTTGGAGCGATCCATGACGCGCGCCCGTTCGAAGCGTTCTTGCAGGGCGTGGATGTCGGCCAGTGCCGTCTTCAGCCGCACTTCGTCACGGAAGATGCCGGCATTGGCGGTCATCGTCTCCTTGAGCGCGCGGGCAAGCGCCGCCCAGGACTCGCCTTTGCTGCCCGGCGGATCGCTCATCAGGCGGGCGATGCGCTGGCGCGCGGGCGCGGTCGGGTCGCCCTCAATGGGCTGCAACGCCGCACCTCCCTTGATGAACGCCGCGATAGCCAGGCCCGCCCGCCGCCCGAAGACGGACGCATCGAGCAGGCTGTTGGTGCCCAGGCGATTGGCCCCGTGCACGCTGATGCAGGCACATTCTCCGGCGGCGTACAGTCCGATGACGGGCGTCCCTTCGGCGTCGGCGATGACCTGGCCGTCCGCGTCGGCGGGGATGCCGCCCATGCTGTAGTGGGCAGTCGGCTGGATGGGGCACAGACCGTCGATGATGTCCACACCAACAAACTTGAGGGCGATGTCGCGCACCTGGGGCAGCCGCTCCATGATCTTGTCGCGGCCCAGGTGACGCAAGTCCAGGTAGATGCCCTGGCCGTCTTCCTCGACGCCACGCCCCTCGTCAATCTCGCGCTGCTCGGAGCGGCTGACCAGGTCGCGCGGGGCCAGCTCCATCTTGTCCGGCGCGTAGCGCTCCATGAAACGCTCGCCAGCGTTGTTGAGCAGGTAGCCGCCCTCGCCGCGACAGGCTTCGCTCATCAGGATGCCGTGCCGGTACAGCCCGGTGGGGTGGAACTGCACGAACTCCATGTCCATCAGCGGGATGCCGGCGTTGTAGGCGATGGCTACGCCGTCGCCGGTGTTGGCGGTGGCGTTGGAGGTGATCTTCCAGGCGCGCCCGTAGCCGCCCGTGCCGAACATGACCGCCTTGGCGCGCATGGTGACGATCTCGCCCGTCTGGATATTCATGGCGACCACGCCCTTGCAGACGCGGTCTTCCACGATCAGGTCGAGGGCGAACCACTCGCTGTAGAACTTGACGCCGTGCTTGAGGGCCTGCTCGTGGATGGTGTGCAGCAGGACATGCCCCGTCCAGTCGGCGGCGTAGTTGGCGCGGGGAGTGCTGTGCCCGCCGAAGCGCCGCTGGGCGATGCGCCCGTCGGGCGTGCGGCTGAAGACGCAACCCATGTGCTCGTAGGCGTAGACGATGTCAATGGCGTCCTTGACCATGATCTCGATCGCGTCCTGGTCGCCCAGCCAGTCCGACCCCTTGATGGTGTCGAACATGTGTAGCTCCCAGCTATCAATCGGCTCGGCGTCGGGCGGAATTTGCTCCAGCGGGCCGCGTGGGCCGGTGCCCGCGACCGGGCGGACGTTGTTGAGCGCGGCGGCGATGCCGCCCTGGGCCGCGCCGCTGTGCGAGCGCAGCGGGTGCAGCTTGGACAGCACGCCGACATCCTGGACGCCCGCTTCCATCGCGGACATGGCCGCCCAGGTGCCGGCCAGCCCCGCCCCGACGACGATCACATCGTGAGTGATGGCGTCTGATGGTGCCATAAGCGAATCCTCGAAAACTCCTTATGCCTAAAGCTCTCTTGTGTGCCAGCAGCCCCGGCGCGCCCGCCAGCCTGCTGACTGGTGGCCCGCCAGCGCCCCAGAGGGTGTGCTGTGGATCGCGGTATGGGCGCCTCCCTCTGCGTATCTGGCCCGGCGCTAGCACTTTCGCTTCTCAGTGTAGCACTGCTGCCCACTGCGCCGATAGTTACAATACTCCTCATGGTGCAGCCCATTTGAACGCGCCTGATCGAAGCTGTGCTGTGCCCGGCCCCGGAATAGACTTCCGAAGTTTTCGAAAACTTCGGAAGTCTGGCGGGGGCGTATCGCAATTACGCCCCTACGTGGCCTCACCCCCCACCCGCTCGCTCTTTTTGCCCGCGCCGCCAAGCGGAGTAAGATCAGGCACTGTGCCCGCTGCGCCGCGCCGTCGAAGGGGGGATCGCACCATGCCCGCTGCGCTGTCTGTGCGCCGAGTGGAGAGCAAAGCCGACCTGCGCACGTTCATCACCTTTCCCTGGATAGTCTACAAAGGCAATCCCCACTGGGTGCCGCCCCTGCTTTCCATGCAGAAGCACCGCCTAGACCAAGCCCACGCCGCCGCCTGGGAGTACATGGAGGGCGACAACTTCATCGCCTGGCGCGGCGAGCAGCCTGTTGGCACAGTCACCGCCTTCATCAACCACCGCCACGACGAGTACTGGAACGAGCGCATGGGCTTCTTCGGCATGTTCGAGATGCTCGACGACCAGGAAGCGGCCAACGCCCTGCTGGAGACGGCGGCGGAGTACACAGCGGCGAGAGGGGCCACCGCCCTGCGCGGCCCGGCCACCTTCTCCACCAACGCCGAGTGCGGCGTGCTGATCGAGGGCTTCGACGACCCGCCGGTGCTGCTCTACCCCTACAACCCGCCCTACTACCAGCGCCTGATCGAGCGCGCGCCCGGCTTCGCCAAAGTGATGGACCTGTTCAGCTACCACATCACGCTGGAGGGCGCCAGCCAGTCGCCTAAGCTGCAGAAGCTCTTCCGCATCACCGACCAGAACAGCGAGCGGCGCGGCATCACCGTGCGCACGGCGGATCCCACCCACCTGGCCGAGGAATTCACGCTGCTCAAGGACATCTACAACCGGGCCTGGGACAAGAACTGGGGCTTCGTGCCCTTCTCGCCGCGCGAGCTAGACGAGATGGTGGCCGAGATCGGTAAGTTCTTCGACCCGGAGATGGCCTTCTTCGCCGAAATTGGCGGGAAGCCGGTCGCCTTCCTGCTCGGCCTGCCCGACATGAACCAGGTCCTGCACCGCGCCTACCCGCGCCCTGGCAAGCCGGAGCCGATCACGCTGCTCCAACTGCTGTGGCACTGGAAGGTGCGCCCCAAGATCACGCGCGTGCGGATCATGCTGATGGGCGTGCAAGAGGGCTACCGGGGCATCGGCGTGGAAGCGGCCATGTTCATTAAGGCGTACCAGGCGGGCGCTACCCTGGGCTGGCCCAACGCCGATGGCGGCTGGGTGCTGGAGACGAACACGGCCATGAGCCGCCTGGTCGAGGCGCTAAACGGGCGCGTGTACAAACAATGGCGCTGGTACGAGCGCGCATTCGCGCCCGCCCCACAGGGAGATACCCCGGCATGACTCAGCCCGTTGCTGTGCGTAAAGTCGAGAGCAAGGCCGACTTCGAGACCTTCCTCACCTTCCCCTGGACTCTCTACAAGGATGACCCGATCTGGGTGCCGCCGCTGCTCTCGATGCAGCGCCACAAGTTCGACAAGGGCAGGAACCCGACCTGGCAACACCTGGAAGGCGACTACTTCATCGCCCGGCGCGGCGAGCGGGTAGTGGGCACCATCGCCGCCTTCATCAACCACCGCCACAACGAGTTCCAGGGCGAGCAGATCGGCTTCTTCGGCGCGTTCGAGGTGTACGATGACCAGGAGGCCGCCGACGCCCTGCTGCAAACGGCGGCGGACTACGTCGCGGCGAAAGGGGCGAGCGCCCTGCGCGGCCCGGCGACCTTCTCCACCAACGAGGAATGCGGCGTGCTCATCGAGGGCTTCGACGATCCGCCGCTGGTGCTCTACCCCTACAACCCGCCCCACACTCAGCGCCTGGTCGAGCGCGCGCCCGGCTTTGTCAAGGTGATGGATTTGTGGAGCTACCACTTCACGCTGCAAGGCGTGGGCCAGTCGGAGAAGGTGCAGAAGATGCTGCGCATCATCCGCAAGAACAACGAGCGGCGCGGCATCACCGTCCGCCCGCCGGACAGCCGCCGCCTCAAGCAGGAATTCGCCATCCTCAAAGCCATCTACAACCAGGCATGGGAGAAGAATTGGGGCTTCGTGCCCTTCTCTGACGCCGAGCTAGATGATCTAGTCGCCAACCTGGGCACTTTCTATGATCAGCGCGTCGCCATCTTCGCCGAGGTGAAGGGCCAGCCGGCGGGTTTCTTGCTGGGCCTGCCCGACATGAACCAGGTGCTGCGGCTAGCCAATCCCCGCCCCGGCAAGCCGGAGTTGCTAACCAAGCTGCAAATCCTGTGGCACTGGAAGGTGCGCCCCAAGATCACGCGGCTGCGCATCCCGCTGATGGGCGTGCGGGCCGAGTTTCGCGGCATTGGCGTGGAGACGGCCATGTTCAGCGAGCTATATGAGCGGGCGCTCAGCTTCGCGCCGGAGACGGGCTGGTGGTCCGCCGATGGCGGCTGGGTGCTGGAGACGAACGAGCCGATGCACCGCCTGTGCGACATGCACAACGGGACGGTCTACAAGCGGTTTCGCTTCTACGAGCGGGCGCTGTGATGGGTGGGTGGTTGTTGATGATCGGATCGGTAGGGGCGCTGCTCTGCTGCGCCCAGAGAAGGCGGAGCATCACGCTCGTCGAGCAGCTTTTGCTGATAGCTCACCGCTGACGGCTGACCGCTGTGTTCAAGGAGTTACGCCATGTCTGCGCCAGTGACCGTGCGCAAGGTCGAGAGCAAAGCCGACTTCGAGGCGTTCCTGCGCCTCCCCTGGGCGCTCTACTGGGGCGACCCGCACTGGGTACCGCCGCTGGTGGGGATGCAGCGCCACAAGCTCGACCGGCGCAAGAACCCGTCGTGGCAGCACCTGGAAGGCGAGTATTTCATCGCCTGGCGCGGGGATGAGCCGGTGGGCACCATCGCGGCGATCATCAATCACCGCCACAACGAGTTCCGGCATGAGCACATCGGTTTCTTCGGCTGCTTCGAGGTGCGCGACGACCAGGAAGCGGCCTCCGCCTTGCTGGAGACGGCGGCGGACTACGTGGCCGCCAAAGGCTACGATGCTCTGCGCGGCCCGGCCAGTTTCTCCACCAACGACGAGTGCGGCCTGCTGATCAAGGGCTTCGCCGACCCGCCGGTGATCCTCATGCCTTACAACTATCCCTACGTCCAGCGCCTGATCGAGAACACGCCCGGCTTCGTCAAGGTGATGGACACCTACAGCTTCAACATCACCCTCAAGGACTGGACGGCCTCGCCCAAACTGGAGCAAACGCTGCGCGTCACGCGCAAGAACAACGAGCGGCGCGGCATCACCGTGCGCACGCTCGACCCGCGCCACATGAAGCGCGACCTGGCGCTGTTCAAGGACATCTACAACCAGGCGTGGGACGACAATTGGGGCTTCGTCCCACTCTCCGACGCGGAGCTAGACGCGCTGATCCGCGACCTGGGGCAGTACCTGGAGCCGCGCCTGGCCTTCTTCGCCGCCGTGCACGGCGAGCCGGCGGCGTTTCTGCTGGCCTTCCCCGACCTCAACCAGCCCCTGCGCGTGACCTACCCGCGCCCCGGCAAGCCCGCCCTGATCACGCTGGCCCAGGTCTTCTGGCACTGGAAGGTCCGCTCGAAAGTCTCGCGCATCCGCATTGCGCTGATGGGCGTGCGCGAGGGTTTTCGCGGCATCGGCGTGGAGGCGGCCATGTTCGCCCACCTGTTCGAGCAGGCGGCGGCGATCAGCGCCGAGACGGGCTGGCATTACGCCGACGCGGGCTGGGTGTTGGAGACAAACGAGGCTATGAACCGTATCGTGCGCGCCTACGGCGGCGACGACTACAAGCACTACCGCTGGTACGAGCGGGCGCTGCGCTGAGCGAGCAGCGTAGCGTCACGCGCGCGGCGGTGTTTCTTTTTGTGGTGCTGGAGAGATCCAAAGCCCTCCAACCCGGCGTATCTGATGGGTGTAAGTCTAGCGGACTGCAAAAGGAGCACCGGACATGGCATTCGTGAACTTCATGGCAAGCTCGGCGGGGCGTTTGCTGCGCATCGTCGCGGGGATCGTGCTGATCGTGGTCGGCCTGCTGGTCGTCGAGGGAACCGGCGGGATCGTGCTGGCCCTCATTGGGCTGGTACCGCTGGCGGCGGGCCTCTTCGACTTCTGTCTGGTCGGGCCGCTGCTGGGCGCGCCGTTTCGCGGAGCAGCTATTCGTCAGCGCAAGTAGTCTCTGTACAACGCAGCCCTAAGCGCGCGGGCCGCTCGTGAGTGAGCGGCCCGCTGTTTTGCTGTGGCCTCGGGGCAGAGCGTAGCCCCATACCACCTTTCACTTACCACGATGCGGGGATGTACCTCCAGTAACTATTCACGTTGTGCCCGAAGTTGCCCCCCATCCCCCGGCCCCTTCCCCCACGCAGGCGTAGGGAAGGGGAGAAAAAGCACCTCAGGCAAGTCCTTCCCCCACCAGGGGGGAAGGATTCAGGATGGGGGCGAACGAGGTGAACAGATACTACCTCCATGGCTCCACGAACAAGTTGTCAGCGTGTTTGTCCCCTCCATCTCCCAGGCCCTGGTGACTGGCCCTGACTGGTTGTTCGTAGACCCTCCCCATCTCTCAATTGCATAAGAGATAAATTGGAACTATACTACGATAAATTACTTCAAGAATTATTGATTGATTTCTCACACCGTGCTTTGGGTGCACTCATGGGTCCCCGCTGTCGCGCACTGTGCAGAAAGGAAGCCCACTATCGCGCTAACCCCCAATCCTCCCACACGATCGCACGGCAGAGACAACCGGAGGACAGCAGAATGAAAAACACTACAACTCCCCCCAAGATAGTGGCACTTGCTCTACTGGTATTTGTCGGCGCAGTCATGCTTGGTTACGGCGTGTCACGCATGTCGGCCCAGGAACCGCAGGGCAACCCGGTGACTGGTGGCTTGCTCTATGACAAGTGGTGGACTGTGACCGGGGCCGACGCACCGGTCGGGGATCACCCGCTGTGGGCCACCCAGAGCACCAATACGCGCACTGGCGCCGATACGTGGCGCTGCAAGGAATGTCACGGGTGGGACTACAAGGGTGCCGACGGCGCTTATGGCTCCGGCTCGCACTTCACCGGCTTCCCCGGCATTCTGGCCATTAAGGGGCAACCCGTCGCCGACATTGTCGCCGCCCTAAAAGGCAGCACGAATCCCGACCACGACTTCTCAGCAGTGCTGGACGGTCAGGCGCTGTTGGACCTGGCCGTGTTTGTCTCTGAGTCACTGATCGACACGGCCCCCTTGGTCAACGCGGATAAGACCGCTACGGGCGACGCGGCGCGCGGTCAGGCGTTCTTCGCCATGTGCACCGCCTGTCATGGCCCGCAGGGCAACGCGATCTACTTTGACTCGTTTGAAGATCCGCTGGTGATCGGCAGCCTGAGCAGCGATAACCCGTGGGAGTTCATTCACAAGGCGCGCTACGGCCAGCCCACTTTTCTCGCCATGCCCGCCCTGTACACGCTGGGGTTGGCGGACAGCGATGTCGGCGATGTCCTGGCCTATGCCCAGAGTCTGCCGGGCGAACCGGCGCTCAGCGGCGGCGGTCTACTCTATGACAAATGGTGGACTGTGACCGGAGCCGATGCGCCGACCGAGAATCACCCGCTGTGGGCCACCCAGAGCACCAACACGCGCACTGGCGCCGATACATGGCGCTGCAAGGAATGTCACGGCTGGGATTACAAGGGCGCTGACGGCGCTTATGGCTCCGGCTCGCACTTCACCGGCTTCCCTGGCATCCTGGATGCTACCTCCAAGTCGTCGGAAGAACTACTCGCCTGGTTGAACGGCGAAGCCAACCCGGATCACGACTTCTCAGTGGTGGTGGACGAGATGGCCCTGGACGCACTGGTCGCGTTCATCCAGCAGGAAATGTTTGACATCTCGATGTATGTAAACGAGGACGGCACCGTCGCCGGGGATGCAGATGCGGGCAGGTCGCTCTACGCCGGCACGTGCGCCAGGTGCCACGGCGCGGACGGCAAGATATACAACTTCGGCAGCGAAGACAAGCCGGAGTATGTCGGCACGTTGGCTGTTGACAACCCCTGGGAGGTCTTCCACAAGGTGGCGGTAGGCCAGCCGGGAGCACCTATGCCCGGCGCTCTGGCGCTGGGGTGGACGCCGCAGCAGATCGCCGATGTGGTTGCCTTCGCGCAGACCCTGCCTGTGGAGTAGTTCATCGCAGAGCCTGACGCTTTAGAGACCATGTGGAAACATGAATGCTAATTGTTTTTATGGGGGGACCAACCTC
>DYGW01000119.1 GCA_020724485.1 Thermoflexus sp.
GTCGTCTCGGCGAAGTCGCTGCCCATGAACAGCCCGTCCTGGTAAACGCGCACGATACCCTCGGCCAGCGGCGTTTCGGTGCTGTTGGACACCTTGTAGATCACGTCCACTTCCTGCCCGGCTGTCGCGTTCCACACATGCAGCCGCCGGGCGTCGAGGGTCTCGTCCACCAGGTTCACGAACAGAGTCTCGCCAGGCCGGGCCGATACCTGTCCGAGCGGGTAGACGTGCTGCAAGTCCACCCTGCCCGCCCCCAGAGCCGGCAGCGCGACCGGAGTCTCAGCATAGCCGACCGCGTACTGGTTGAAGGTCATCTGGGCCATCTGATCAAGCTGCTGCGACAGGTCAACTCGCCCGGCCAGCAGGTAGACAGTTGCCTCGTCCAGAACCAGCCCCGTGTTGTCGATCCGCGCGAAGAACGCCAGTTGCACGCGCTCGTCGTCCAGGATCGTCATGTCGTAGGTCGGCGTCCAGAACGCGCCAGACAGCAGGTATTCCAGCTTCACCTCGCGCGTCGCTTCCGCGCTGCTCGCGGCGGGTGAGTCCCAGGTGACGACATAGGCCGAGCGCCCGGCGGCATACGGCGCGCTCATCCCGCCATAGGCAACCTGCCCGTAGTACACATCCGCCGCCTGGGGTGCAACGCGATACTCGCGGACGCGGCTGCCGTTCTCGGTGAGAATCAGCGTGTCGGGGAAGGTGCCGGGCGGCAGCGTCACATACGCCGTTCCCGGCGGGAGGATGACCGTATCGCGCACGAAAACCACGTCGTTCAGATACAGTCCTAGCTCATCGGGCTGGCTGGCATAGGAGATACCCCCGGCCAGCACGACGGCGGGGCGGAGGCCAGGTAACCCACTGGCGGTGACAACCAGAATCACGCATATACCTGGAAACAGCATTCGGCGGAACATGGGCACACCCTCCTCGTTCCATCGTGCAAGTAGTGATGCCCTAGTGTACCACTACTGGGACTCCGGGGAGGCGTCGGGTCGCGCCGGGGAGAAGCCAGCCCTACGAGGTATCCTCCGCTTCCTGGTCGCGCTTCACGCTCAGCGCCTTGCGACTCGCGTCGCGCAGGAGCGAGCGAGCGCCCAGCCATTGACCGTCGTCGGTGACTAGGTGATGCACCATGCCGTGCGCGTGCAGCCGCCAGGGTTCCCGCCCCGAATCGGGCGCGTATTCCCAGTGCACGAGGCCCGTGTTGTGCGTCCACACCTCGACGCGGCGGTGCGCGCCCACGTTGAAGATGTAGTCGAAGGTGGCGTCAATCACCCCGCCATGACACACAACAACGACAGTCGTTTCCGGGTCGCCGTTGCCGTGCCGGGCCAGGATGTCGTCCAGGAACGTTCCTACCCGCACGCGAAACAATATCCAGCTTTCGCCCGTCTCACTGATCCGCGTATAGGGGCGCTCGGTGCCCCAGAATTCCGCGTAGTGGATCGGCATGGCCTCTGCTGGCACTGGGCTGCCATCCGCGTAGCAGTTGCCGAACTCGCGCAGCCGGTGGTCGGGCTGGGCAGCGATGCCCGTCGCGGCGGTGATGGCCGCGCTGGTTTCCAGGGTGCGCGCCATCGTACTGGTATACAGCGCGTCAATGCGCACATTCTCGGCCATCCACTGCCCCACCCGCTCGGCCTGCTGCTGTCCGAGCGGGGTCAGCCCCGCATCCACATACCCGGCCTGCCAGTCGTCCAGGTTGACGTAGCTTTGTCCATGACGCACAAGCAACAGGTGCACCACTCCCTCCCTTCCTTGCCACGATCTGCCACGTTACGGCTGCGGGCTGCGCTCGCCCAGGAACTTCACCCACACCTGACGTTGGCGCGGCCCGTCGAACTCGGCCAGATAGACACCCTGCCACTGCCCAAGCTGGAGCCTGCTCTCCTCCACGAAGACCAGCGCGCTCAACCCAAACAGCGACGCCTTAATGTGCGCTGGCGAATTGCCTTCGCCGTGCCGGTGACGCGCATCAGGCGGGACGATATGCCCGTCTACGGTGAGCAGCATATCGCGCTGCACGTCCGGGTCCCAGTTCTCGTTCACCGTCAGCCCCGCCGTCGTGTGCGGGCAATACAGGTGCACGACTCCATCCCACGCGCCCATGCGCGACACGACTTCCTGCACCCGGCCTGTGATGTCCACCATCTCCGTCACGCGGCTTGTCCGAACCGTGAAGCGCTCCATCGTCCTCCTCTTTCGCCGGCGGTCCCCATCCGGGCCAGCGATTATACCCCGCTTGCGCGCTGGGTGGCGTGTGACGCGCTCTCCTGTTAGGATTCAGTCGTGCCAGCCAAGGGAAATCTACGAAAGGGGCGATCATGCATTTCACACGGCCCGATACGCGCGGCGACCGGCAGCGCAGCGCGGCGCTGGAAGTGCTGGAGGCGGCGCTCGACGCCGTTGATCCGGCGGCGGCATTGCGCCGGGCGCTGAATCGCGACGGGGACACGCTGTGGGTGGCGGGACAGTCCTATGACCTGCGCCGCTTCCGGCGCGCCCTGGTCGTGGGGGCGGGCAAGGCCGCCGCGCCGATGGCGGGCGCGGTCGAGGAGGTGCTCGGCGACCGCATCAGCGACGGGGCGGTCACGGTGAAATACGGCTACACGGCACCAACGGCGCGGGTGACTTTGTACGAGGCAGGACATCCCGTCCCCGACAGCGCGGGCGTAGCCGGGACGCAGGCGATGATCGCCCTGCTGGACGGCACTGGCCCCAACGACCTGGTGCTCTGCCTGATCTCCGGGGGCGGCTCGGCGCTGATGCCACTGCCTGTGCCGGGCGTGACGCTGGCGGAGCTGCAGGCGCTGACTAACGCGCTGCTGCGCTCCGGCGCGCCCATCCAGGCGTTGAACGCCGTGCGCAAACATCTGTCGCAGGTGTCGGGGGGGCAGCTTGCGCGCCTGGCTCATCCGGCTACGGTGCTGGCCCTGATCGTCTCGGACGTGGTGGGCAGCCCGCTCGACGTGATCGCGTCTGGGCCGACGGTCGCCGACTCGTCCACGTTTGGCGATGCATGGGACGTGCTGGTGCGCTACGCCGTGCTGGAGCAGACGCCCCTCTCTATCCGGCGTCACCTGGAGCGCGGGCTGGCAGGGGAGGTGCCGGAGACGGTCAAGCCCGGCGACCCGGCCCTGGACCGGGTGCACAACGTGATCGTAGCCGACAATGCGCTGGCTGCTGAGGCGGCAGCAGCGCGCGCGCAGGCGCTCGGCTTCAACACGCTGCTGCTCTCGACCTATGTGGAAGGGGAAGCGCGCGAGGTGGGGCGGGTGTTGGCGGCACTCGCTAGAGAAATCGTCGCACATGGCCGTCCGGTTCCCGCCCCAGCGTGCCTCATCCTGGGCGGTGAGACGACAGTGACCGTGCGCGGCGCGGGCAAAGGCGGGCGCAACCAGGAGCTTGCCCTGGCTTCCGCGCTGGCGATCCAGGGCATGAGCGGCGTCCTGATAGCCAGCCTGGCGACGGATGGCACCGACGGCCCGACCGACGCCGCCGGAGGGCTAGTGGACGGGGGGACTGTCGCGCGCGGTGAGGCCGCCGGGCGTTCGATCTTCGAGGCGCTGGCCGCTAATGATGCCTACACTTTCCTGGACAGCGCCGGTGATCTGCTGCTGACAGGGCCGACCAACACCAACGTCAATGACCTGATGGCAGTTTTCGTGGGTGAGCCTGCTTGAAAAGTTGTGGATGGGTCGTGTCCTGCCGCCCGGCAGCCGAGCGTATTCTGAGAAGTGGGCAATCGTCGTGCGCTGCGAGGTGCTTTCTGCCTGCTACGGGGGTAGAATCAGGGCATGGGCTAGGCCGCCCGATCTGGGTAGCCGCGAGACGGTGGAGCGAGGAAAGAATCATGATCAAGACAGGACGACTGTTGCTGACTGTTGCACTGGCATTTGCGCTGGCCGGAGTCGCGTTTGCGGCTCTGCAAGGCGTCGCTGCGCTGGCGCAGGACGACACCGGCCCGGGGTTGATCGTGTTCGCGTCGGATCGATCCGGGAACTATGAGATTTTCGTGCTGGACCCGCAGACCGGCTTGACATCACAACTGACCAATGACCCTGGCAACGACGTGGAGCCGCAGTGGTCGCCGGACGGGGAGCAGATCGTCTTCGCGTCCGACCGGGACGGGGACTATGAGCTGTACGTCATGAATGCGGACGGCACCGACCTGCTCAAGCTGACCAATAACATGGCCGAAGACCGGCAACCGCGTTGGCAGCCCGATGGGCTGAACATCGTGTACGTGTCTGACGTCAACGGTCAGTGGGACCTGTACCTGATCTCGGCGGATGGGATGACCGTCCGGCAACTGACCAACGACGCTGCCGACGAGCGCGGGCCGGGCATGGTCGCTGAGGGTACAATGCCGCCCGGCCCTGTGGCGACGCAGGCGATTGTAGTCACGGCGACGCCCAGCCTGCCCGATGGAGTCGTCAACGCGGCGACGCTGAACGTGCGCGCCAACCCCGGCGAAGGAGCCTCCATCCTGACCAAAGTGAACCGCGACACACCGCTGGAGATTCTTGGGCGTTACTTCGACAACTCGTGGATACAGGTGCAGCTTCCGAATGGCGTCGTCGGCTGGGTCTACCGCCCGCTGGTGACGGTCAACATTGATTTGACGACGGTGCCGGTGCTCAATGTCCAGTTCATCGCGCCGCCGCCCACAGCCACGCCAACGCAAGCGGCAACCGCCGTTCCGCAGGTGATCATCGAGTTCTGGGCGGACAAGACGACCATCGCGCCGGGGCAGTGCGCAGTCCTGTCATGGCGCGTGGAAGGCATCCGCGAAGTGTACTTCCAGGGCGCGGGCGTGGTCGGCTGGGGTTCGCAGCAGGTCTGCCCAGGGGCGACCACAACCTACAACCTGCGCGTGATCCGCGTGGATGGCGTGGAGGATAACCGCTACATCACCATCGTCGTGCAGTAAGCGCGCGGC
Source organism: Thermoflexus sp. (assembly GCA_020724485.1). Classification (GTDB taxonomy): domain Bacteria; phylum Chloroflexota; class Anaerolineae; order Aggregatilineales; family Aggregatilineaceae; genus UBA2029. The sequence goes on from DYGW01000119.1 coordinate 4,943, forward strand.
GCTGGGGGGAAAACGACAGCGCCAGCGACAATCAGAACACAAAGGGGCGTGTCACAGACGACGCGCCCCTTTGCGTTCTCATCCGGCGGCCAGGTGTCAGTTGCCAGGGGCATGCCCTTGGGGACATAATGGGGCTGCGCGATCCACGCATTGAAAGCAGAGGGCAATCAATGGCTCACGAGCGCAGGCCGCAGCCTGAAATGGAACCGGAGCACGACCCTGACGCCCTGGCGAGCGACGAAGCCCGCGCGCGCGGCGCGGTGCCGTCGCCAGGGGGCAGCGCCGACTTGCTGGGCCAGACGCTGGCAGGGCGCTACCGCTTCGAGGCGCTGATGGGCGAAGGGACGTTCGCCCGCGTGTATCGCGTCTTCGACGAGCACCGGCGCGCGACCCTGGCCGCCAAGGTGCTGCGCAGCGACATTGCCCACGAGCCAGCTTTCCTGGCGCGCTTCCGGCGCGAAGCGCGCGTGCTGGAGCGCCTGCAACACCCGCATATCGTCCGCTACTACGACATCGTCGAAAGCGGCGACACCGTCTTTATCCTCACCGACCACATCTCCGGACGCACGCTGCAAACGGAACTGCGGCGGCTGGGGCGTCCCTTGACGCCGGACGAGGTGCTGGGCTACCTCAAACCGCTGGCCGCTGCCCTGCACTTCGCGCACCGGGAAGGGATCATTCACCGCGACCTGAAGCCAGCGAACATCCTGCTCGACGACAACAACAAGTTGTACGTCACCGATTTCGGCATCGCGCGCATCCTCAGCGACACCAGCACCCTGACGGTGGATACAACGGTGGGGACGCCGCACTACATGTCGCCGGAGCAGATCATGGCCGGCCAGGTGACAGTGACGACTGATGTCTACGCGCTGGGGATCATGCTCTACCAGATGCTCACCGGGCAGCTTCCCTTCACGGGGGACAGCCAGGGCGCGGCGGGCACCACGACGGCCATGCGCATTGTCTACGAGCACCTGCACGTCAAGCCAATTTCCCCGCGCCAGATCAATCCGGCCCTGAGCGGCGCCGTTGAAGCGATCATCTTGCGCTGCCTGGAGAAAGACCCCACCCAACGCTACCAGTCGGTGAGCACCGTGTACGACGCGCTGGCCGCCGCATTGGGCGCGCCTGCCGGGGCGCTCGACGAGAAGGCCGGACATTCGCCAGCCCAACGGGAGCCAGGCCTGGTAGCCGTGCTGCCCGCTGCGGAGCGCGTCCCGACCGGCATCGGCGGCGCTTCGCGAATATTCCCAGAGGAGGAATTCGCTGGCGGCGAGGACACGGACGAGGCTGGCGCGCCCAAGCGCAAGCGCAAAGCCAAGCGCCAGGCGCGTCGCCGCGCGCCGCAGGGCGAGAAGGAAGAGGAAAAGCAGCGCGAAAAGGATCAGGAAAGCCAGGAAAAGAGCGACGAGAAGAGCCGCGAGAAGGGCCACGAAGTCAACGTGGAGAAGGGCGAGTTCTGGGGTGACATCAGCCCAGGCGACCGGCTCAGCCAGGTAACGTGGGGCGGGACGGTTCTGTGGGCGGGGATCGTGCTGCTGCTGGGACTGAGCAACTCCTGGGCGTGGATTTTTTCCGGGGCGGGCGCGCTGCTGTTCATTGAGGTGGCGGCGCGCATGATGATCCCGGAGTACCGCGCCAAGCCCGGCGCGCGGCTGATGCTGGGCACCGTTCTGCTGCTGGTCGGGCTGGGCATGGGCGCGGGCTTCGGCTCGCTGTGGCCGCTCGTCTTGATCGGGATCGGCGCCAGCCTGTTGGTCAACCGCCTGTTCGAGTGACGAGGTAGCGTCAAACTCGCCAGAAGTCCAGCTCGATGGCGCGGCGCAGCCAGTAGACTCCGCGCGTCCAGGGGCGGTCGCGCCCGATGCACAGGACATAGGGCGGGTCGAAGGCGCGGACGAGATCGAGAATCTTGTAGCGCGGCAGCACGGGCGTGCTGACGATCAGGCTGCCCGTCTCGCCCGGCCTCATCTCGTGCAGCATCTTGATTCCCCGGCGAGTCTCGACCTCGAAGAAGTACAGGTCATAGTTGGGCACCCAGCGGCGCACCTCGTCGCGCTGCTGGCCGAACATGCCCTCCGTCGCGCCGTAAATCTCGACAATGCCCGCCTGGTGCCCATAGTAGCCGAGCAGGCGCGGACGGTAGGTGGCGTTGATCCCCGGCGTGCTGCCCAGCGAGAGCACGCCTAGCGCCCACACCTCTTTCGGGTAGACGCCGTGCGTCTTGCGCAGCCAGCGCCCGAACTTGATGGCGACCTGCGCGGCTCCCCCCAGAATGGTCATGTTCTGGTCTTTGGCGCTCTCGTAGGCAAGCTGGAAGCGCGCGTTCCAGGCGGCCTCGCCCGTGTCGCCGCCGAGGGCGTCTATCGCTTCCTGGGTGGGGATGGTGCGGATCGGCGTGCGTGCGGCGACGTGCTTGACGTAAATGCCGGTGGCATAGCCATACTCGATGCGCCGCCCGCCGACTTCCATGCTGCCCACGACGCTGGGGAAGCTCAGGTTAAGGTTAGCGCCGGTGAGTATCTCGTAACGCCCGCTGTGCAGCACATACTGGATGACCGCGCGGGCGGCGTTGTGACGCTGTTCCAGGTCGCGCGGCGTCATGGGAATGTACTTGCTCTGGCCGGTCGTCCCGCGCGTCATGGCCCAGCCGAGCGGCTCAGCTTCGAGCAGGGCGTGCGTCTCGCCGGCCATCACGCGCCGCAGAACCGGCTCGTAGTCGGCGTAGGTGCGCACGGGGAAGGCGGCCTGGTAGTCGGCCAGCGAGCCGACGCGCTCAGCGCCGTGCTGACGCCCGTATTCGGTCTGCGCGTAGATGCCCACAAGCTGCTGCAGCAGGCGCTCCTGCGTGGCGGCGGGGTTGGCGACAGCATCGTGCCAGGGCTGGACAAACGCTTGCAGGATGGGCGTGAGGGGATTGTCGGCGACCATGCGCTCAACTCCTGGGGCGGGCGGCGAGCGGTGCCCGATCTCTCGTGGCTCTCTCGATTGCCAGTTATCTACCTCACCCCCGTTTCGCTTCGCTCAACTTCCCCCTCTCCGCTGGCGGAGAGGGGGTCAGGGGGTGAGGTTGCGACATGAACACGGCCCCGCTGTTGGCGCAGCGAGGCCGCGTATAAGCTGCGCGACGATGTCTGACTATTCGTCCGACGGTGACTTGGTGTTGTCGGTTGGGCGGCGCTGTAGCAGTCGCCGGTAGCGATCCATATCGCGGCGGGCCAGGCGGTCGTCGCCGGGCGCGCCGCGCTGCAAGTAGGTCAGGTGGCGGTTGAAGTAGGCTTCGGCGTAATTAGGGTCCAGGTGCAGAACGTAGGTGAAGTCGGAGATAGCCTCGTCGAACATGCCAAGCTGCTTATAGGCGATGCCGCGATTGTGGTAGGTACCGGCATCGTCCGGGTCGAGGGCGATGGCCTGGTCGAAGTCGGCCAGGGCAGCGTTCAGACGCCCCAGCTCGTAGTGGGCATTGCCGCGATTGAAGAAGGCCAGGGCGAAGTCGGGCCTGAGCTGCACGGCGCGGTTGTAGTCGGCAATCGCCTCTTCAAGCTGGCCGAGCGCGTGGCGCGTCACGCCCCGGTTGTGGTAAGCCGACGGGTTATCGGGCATGAGGCGCACGGCTTCGTCGTAATCGGCGAGGGCGCGCTCGTAATTGCCCATGGCGTAATAGGTGTCGCCGCGCGCAAGCTGGGCCACGCCATCCGCCGGGTTGAGGCGCAGCGCCTGGTTGAGGTCTTCGATGGACGGCCCGAAGCTGCCCAGCGCGCTATAGATGATCCCGCGTCCCCGGTAGGCCTCGGCCAGCGTGTCATCCAGGCGGATGGCCTGAATATAGTCTTTGAGTGCGTCCTGCTCGCGGCCCAGCGCCTGGTACGTCTGGCCGCGCAGCAGGTAGCTCCACGCATCGGCGGGATTGAGCAGGATGGCGCGGTGCAGGTCTTTGAGCGCGTCCTCGTACTTGCCCTGCGAATAGTAGATCGCGCCGCGCATCCCGTGCGCAGGAGTCCTGTCAGCGTCAAGCTCGATGGCGCGTGTATAGTCGGCCACTGCGTCGTCGGGCTTGCCGAGCAGTTCGAAGGTCAGGCCGCGGTCGTAGTAAGGGGCGGCTGTGTTGGGCGCGTAGCGGATCGCTTCGGAGAAGGCAACGAGCGCGCGGGCGTGCTTGCCCTGGATGCGCAGGAGCAGGCCCTGGTTGTAGTGCGCCTCGTAGTTGGAGGCGTCGAGGCGGATCGCTTCGGCGTAGTCTTCCAGCGCGCGCTCGTAGTGCCCCAGCTTGTGGTAGCACATACCGCGACTGAAATGCGTCGCAGCATTGGTCGGATCCAGGCTGAGCGAGCGGCTGTAGGCTTTGATGGCGTTGGTGTAGTCGAAGCTGTCGAAGGCCGCGTTGCCCTGCTCAAAGAGCAACAGCGCCGCCTGGGGATCGCGCTGGGGCGACTTGAGATGAGTCAACAGTTGGCGGAGCGCGCCAGCGTAATCGCGGCTGAAGTCCACCGACGTGGCGTTCTCAAGCTGGTAGTGCGCCGGTGTGCCGTCAAGCTGCGCGATCACAATCGGTTTGTTGAGTTTGGCGAAGTGAATCCACTCACTCTCAACTTCGCGCGATTCCTCGGCGTGGCGCGACCAGACCAGCAGCATGTGCGTTGCGCCGTGCAGCGCGCGCGTGATCGCCTGGTTCCAGTGCTGGCCGTTGGTGATGTCGCGGCGATCAATCCACGCAGTGACGCCCAGCTTGTGCAGGTCGTCGTAGAGGCGCAGGGCCAACGCCTCGTCCGCATTCGCATAATTGATGAAGACAATGGTTGCCGCTTGTGTCATGCTACCCGTTCCATTCTTTGCAGCGCCGGAATGCGTGCTGCGGTGCAGGGTGTGGCGCGCCGGTCATAGGATAATCTGGATGAATGCGCCCTTACTTTAGCATAGGCCCCAAGTTGGGGCTAGTGCACGAAAAAGCCTAACAGAAGCTCGGCAACATCGGTCAAATCGCCCCACAGCAGGGCAATCAGCGCGCCCAGCCCGATCAGCGCCAGCTTTCCCAGGGCGCGGCGCGCTGCATGGCTGATGAACAGGTGATAGCCCAGCGCATTCACGGTCAGGGCGATGATGGGCCGGTGACTGATGGCCCGCCGCGCAGCGGGATCAAAGTCGGCGAAGAGCACTTCTCCTTCAAACGGAACCCGGCGGGAAAGATCATCGCGCGCCTGGGCGTCGCGACCGTGAGGCTCGTCGCGGCAGGGATGGGGCGGCTTTTCGCGCGGCGCGGCGGATGGCTCGGCGCGCACCCACTCGCGGTTGATCCTGGACACGGGCTGCCAGGTGATGACCGCCATCCTGGATGCCGCTGGTTCGGGGTAGGAGTCTACAGCGAACACGTCGTCTTCGTCGTCGGTCCGCGCTACATAAGGCGGCCAGGCAGGGGTGTCCCGGCGGCGGTCTGGAGCGGATCGGCTGGCGTCAGACATGGTCCCCTGAGTCCTTTCCGCGGCAACAGGGTCAGAGCAGATAGACGGCTGCGCCAATAACGGCCAGCAGCGCCGCCAGCCACAGCGCCAGGCGGCCTAATGGAAGTGCAGAGGGTGGCGCTGCCCGGCGGCACAACGGTGAGATGCTGACGTTGCCGCGCGCGTCAATGCAGATTTCGCGCGCCGGCCCTGGGCCGCCCGGCGCAGATCGCACGGGCTTGATCGTGCCGACGGTCATGTTGCGCTCGGCGACGAATTCAACTGTGGCTAAATAATGATCACCGTAGGACGCGGCGATCTGTATTAGACGCCGTCGCTGTTCCTGTGGCGGCAGCATTGTCTCCGGCATGGTGCCGCCCTCTGGAGCGTCTTGAATGCTGCGTGAGGTAGGGATGCTTTGCAGAGTAGACTGGTGGGCAGTGGTGGTCCGCCGGACTCGGCTGGCACGCATGACGCCATCGCTGAGCAGGCGCTCGCGCGCCGAAGAAGCCGAAGGCGTTCGTGCGATGCGAGAGAGAAACCAACGAAAAGAGACCATTCGCTTAAGACCCGCAAATAACCAGGCTCTCTGTGGCGCGCAACGCCCCGCAGCAGCACCCATCAGCGGACAAAACGCCGTGTGTGCCGCTCGGAACGACCCGTCGCACAGACGAACCAACGGTCCGGCTCCGCGGAGCCGACCGGCACTTCGTAAAAGATATGCTGCTGCCAGTGGGATGCTGACGAAGCCCCCCCAGATTGTCCGCCACTGCTCGCAGTCTCAGGGCAGGGGTATATTATACCGATTCACAACCTGGATTAAACCCAATTCCCACCTTATGATCTCCATTGTAGGGATTCTGGCCGCAAAGTCAATGAAGTCGCGCGGGAAAAGTCCGCGAACAAGTTGTCAGGCAGCCGTCAGGACACTCCTTCCCCCAGCCAAGCTAAGGAAAGGGGAGAGCGCCTGCCGGATTGTTCTCCCTCTAGCTCGGCTGGAGGGGAGGCTGTTCGTCCACACTAAGCGAGTCGCTGACAACCTTTGCACGCACCCGCCGCTGGGTCCACGAACAAGTCGTGAACGTGTTTGTCCCCCCCATCCCCGGCCCTTCTCCCACGAGGGGGGAAGGGAGAAAAGCGGCGGGCCGGCTCCCCTTCCCTCCGCGC
>DYGW01000120.1 GCA_020724485.1 Thermoflexus sp.
CGGCTGCACCCCCCCGGCGAACGCCGCGTCCAGGTCTTCCATGCAGTGCGCGGCTAGCGCCTGCGGATCGGTGGTGACGAGGTAGCGCGCCGGGATGATCACGTCCGTGTCTATGTTGTCGCCGTACTTCCAGACCTTGCCTTGCAGCTTCATCAGTATCCCCTTCTGCGCTATAGTTCGTCGGGATGGGCCAGCCGGCCCAGGATGGCGCTGGCGGCGGCGATGGCCGGGTTCGCCAGGTAAACGCGCGCGTCGCGGTGGCCCATGCGGCCCCGGAAATTGCGGTTCGACGTGCTGACGCACACCTCGTCGGCGGCCAGCACGCCCATGTGCCCGCCCAGGCACGGCCCGCACGTGCTGACGCTGACTGCCGCCCCCGCCAGCGTGAACAGCTCGATCCAGCCCTGGCGCAGCGCGTCCAGGTAGACCGCCTGCGAGCCGGGGATGATCATCACGCGCACGTCGGGGTGGAACTCGCGCCCCGTCTGCCGCAGGACATCGGCGACGATGGCCAGGTCCTCGAAACGCCCATTGGTGCAGCTCCCGATGAAGACCTGATCCACCTTCTCCGGCTTGATCTGGCTGATGGGGTGCACGTTGTCCGGCGAATAGGGGCAGGCGACCTGCGGCTCCATCTCGGACAGGTCGAACTCGTGGACGGAGCAGTAGACCGCGTCGTCGTCGGCGTGGTAGGGGGTGAAGGGCCGCGTGGCGCGCGGCGTGACGTAGGCTTCGGTCACGGCGTCATAGGGCAGGAAGCCACACTTGCCGCCCGCCTCGATGACCATGTTAGCCATCGTCAGCCGGTCGGCCATGGGCAGATTGTGGATGGCCGGGCCGGTGAACTCCATCGCCCGGTAGAGCGCGCCGTCCACGCTGATCGCGCCGATGGTGCGTAGGATCAGGTCTTTGCCGGTCACCCAGGGCTGCCGCTCGCCGTAATAGACGAACTTCATCGTCTCCGGCACCTTCAGCCAGGTGGTGCCGGTCGCCATCGCAAACGCGATGTCGGTTGACCCCATACCGGTGGCGAACGCGCCAACCGCGCCGTAGGTGCAGGTGTGGCTGTCGCCGCCAACGACCAGATCGCCGGGCAGCACCAGCCCGCGCTCCGGCAGCACGACGTGCTCAATGCCCGCCCGCCCCACCTGGAAGCGGTGGCTGAGTGCCTGCTGCTCGGCGAAGAGGGTCAGAGTGCGCGTCTGCTCGGCGCTCTTGATGTCTTTGTTGGGGGCGAAGTGGCTCGGCACCAGCATGATGCGGTCCGGGTCGTACACTTCGCCCACGCCCATTGCCTGGAAGGACTCGATGGCGATGGGCGCGGTGATGTCGTTGGCCATCACGACGTCGGTCTTGACGGTGACCAGGTCGCCCGCCGAGACTTCTTCGACGTGCTCAGCGTGGGCGGCGATGATCTTCTCGGCCAGTGTTTTTCCCATGATGTCTCCCGTGAAAGGTGCGGTCAGTCGTCAGCCGTCAGTCGTCAGCCGTCAGCCATCAGCCGTCAGCCCTCAGCGAGGGTTACGGACATCCCTCAAAGCTGAAAGCTGAAGGCTGATTGCTGACAGCTCTCAGCGGTCACCAGCGAGAGCGGGGCGCTCGCTGCTGGCGCGGCTTGCTGGTGATGGGCTGGTGGGCTGGCTGTACAGTGCTTCGCCGTGCCAGGCTAGCGGCCAGGCGCACGGCTCTGGAAACGCTGCGCCCATCTCCGGCTCGACTGGGCGCGGGCTGACTGGCGCGCCTCTGCGTGATTTCTTCTGTTTGGTCATGATCTTCGCTCCTCGTGCACACTCAGTCATGACAGGCGATAAGGTGCGGCTGCATGCAGAATCCGACAGATTGTCTGGTTGCGCCCTGGTTGACCTCACTCCCAGCCTCGCTGCGCTCGGCTTGCCCCCTCTCCGCTAGCGGAGAGGGGGCAGCAAGGCGCGTCAGCGCCGAGCGGGGGTGAGGTCAATCCATCGGCGTCACGCGATCCACTGATAACCTCATCCCAGCGCCTCACTTCGCCAGCGCGGACACGCGCACAGTGGCGGACTCGCCCTCTGGCGCGCGGTCGCCGTAGCCGGTGTAGGCCAGCATCTTGTTGAGGGCGGACAGGTAGGCTTTGGCGCTGGCGACGATGATGTCGGTGTCGGCGCCGTGCCCGCCGAAGGTTCGCCGCCCGTTGGCGTCGCGGCGGACGCGCACGGTCACTTCGCCCAGCGCGTCAATGCCCTCGGTGACGGCAGCGACGCGGTACTCGACCAGTGTGGCCTGCACGTTGACGATCTGCTCGATGGCCTGGAAGGCAGCGTCCACCGGCCCGGTGCCGATGCCCGCCGCGATCTTCACCTGGCCGTCCGGCCCGCGCAGCTTGATGGTGGCGGTGGGCATCCCCGGCTGCCCGCAGGCGACCTGGATGCCCTCCAGGGTGAAGACCTCCTCCGGGCCGTAGAACTCGTCGGCGATCAGCGCCTCGATGTCGGCGTCCGTGACCGTCTTTTTCTTGTCGGCCAGCTCCTTGAAGCGCTGGAAAGCCTGGTTCAGCTCGCCGTCTTCCAGCTCGTAGCCCAGGTCTTCCAGCCGGACGCGAAAGGCGTGCCGTCCGCTGTGCTTGCCCAGCACCAGGTTGCTCTGTGACAGGCCCACCGTCTCCGGCGTCATGATCTCGTAGGTGGCCTGGTGCTTGAGCACGCCGTCCTGGTGGATGCCCGCCTCGTGGCTGAAGGCATTGGCCCCGACGATGGCCTTGTTCGGCTGGACGGGCAGGCCGGTATAGTTGCTGACCATGCGGCTGCTGCGCGCGATCTGCGTCGTGTCTATGCCGGTAGTCAGGTTGTAGAACTGGGGGCGCGTGTGCAGGGCCATGACGACTTCTTCCAGCGACGTGTTGCCCGCGCGCTCACCGATGCCGTTGATCGTCACCTCGGCCTGGCGCGCCCCGGCCTGCAAGCCAGCCAGCGCGTTGGCCGTAGCCATGCCCAGGTCGTCGTGGCAGTGCACCGACCAGATCACCCGGTCGCCGCCCGCCGTCTCGCGGATCAGCTTCTGCATCAGCGCGAAGTACTCGCCGGGCATGATGTAGCCCACTGTGTCGGGGATGTTGAGCGTGGTCGCGCCCGCTTCGACCGCCACGCTGAGCACTTCGACCAGAAAGTCGGGGTCGGAGCGGCAGGCGTCCTCTGGCGAGAACTCCACGTCGGCGCACAGCGAGCGGGCATAGGCGACCATCTCCCGCGTGCGCTGCACGACCTGCTCGCGCGTCATGCGCAGCTTGTGCTGCATGTGAATCTCGGAGGTGGCCAGGAAGGTGTGGATGCGCGGTTTAGCTGCGTCGCGCACGGCTTCCCACGCCTTATCAATGTCGCTCTGGGTGGCGCGGGCCAGCCCGCAGATGACTGGGCCGTCCGCCGTGCCCACCTCGCGGGCGACGCGGCGCACGCCCTCCAGGTCGTCGGGCGAGGCGGCGGGGAAGCCCGCTTCGATGATGTCCACGCCCAGGCGGGCAAGCTGGCGGGCAATGTCAATCTTCTCGGCGCTGGTCAGGCTGGCGCCAGGCGACTGCTCGCCGTCGCGCAGGGTGGTGTCGAAGATTCGTACCCGATTGTTGCTTTGAACCCCAGACTCGTCCATGATCTGTGCATCCTCGTGTGCAATCTGGCAGCCTTCGTAGGGGCGCTGCTCTGCTGCGTCCAGCGGGGCGTATGCGCTATGCCCCCACGAAACCTGGGCAATTCCCCGTAGGGGCATATCCATATGCCCCTACGCAATACCCCTGACAGGGTTACTCCGCCGGGGGCGCGTGCTTGGCGTTCAAAAACGGCATCATCTCGCGCAGGTCGCGCCCCACCTGCTCGATGAGCAGGTTTTGCTCGGCGCGGCGCTGCTTGTTGAACCAGGGCCGCCCGGCGTTGTTCTCCGCGATCCACTGGCGGGCGTAGGTGCCGTCCTGAATCTCATCGAGGATGCGCCGGATCTCGCCTTTGGTCTCCTCGGTGATGATGCGCTCGCCGGCGGTGTAGCCGCCGTGCTCGGCGGTGTCGGAGACGGAATACCACATGTAGCTCATGCCGCCCTGGTACATCAGGTCCACGATCAGCTTCAGCTCGTGCAGCACCTCGAAGTAGGCCAGTTCTGGCTGGTAGCCGGCCTTGACCAGCGTCTCGAAGCCAGCCTTGACCAGCGCCGTGACACCGCCGCAGAGCACGACCTGCTCGCCGAACAGGTCGGTCTCGGTCTCCTCGGCGAAGGTCGTCTGGATGACGCCGGCGCGGGTGCAGCCCAGGGCGCGCGCGTAGGCCAGCGCCTGGGCCAGCGCGCCCCCGCTGGCGTCCTGCTCGACGGCGACCAGGGCCGGGGTGCCCGCGCCCTCGACGTACAGCTCGCGCACGCGGTGACCAGGCGCTTTAGGCGCGACCATGCTCACGTCCACGTAGTCGGGCGGCGCGATCTGCCCGTAGCGGATGTTGAAGCCGTGGGCGAACATCAGCGTATCGCCGGGCTTGAGATGCGGCGCGATGCTCTCCGCGTACACCTTGGGCTGGACGGTGTCCGGTAGCAGCAGCATGATCACGTCGGCCTCGGCTGCCGCCTCAGCGACCGTCTTGACGGTCAGCCCGTCGGCCTCGGCCCTGGCCCACGACTTGCTCCCTTCGTACAGTCCGACGATCACGCGCACGCCGCTGTCGCGCAGGTTGAGCGCGTGGGCGTGGCCCTGGCTGCCATAGCCGATGATCGCTACCGTTTTGCCCGCGAGCAGGGACGGGTCGGCATCGTTGTCGTAATAGAGCTTCGCCACTAGTTTTCTCCCTCGTTGAGCGATTTAGCACTATCAACTCCAGACTTCGGAAGTCTTCGAGACTTCCGAAGTCTTAGCCCTCTCACAGCACGTTCGTCCGGTAGCCGTTGCCGCCCGGACGCATCTTGTAGCCGTTGGGCGACAGCACATGCTCGCCGCGCGTCATGGTCACCACGCCGGTGCGCACCATCTCCAGGATGCCGATCGGGCGCAGTAGCTCGGTCATGCTGGTGATCTTGTCCTCGTCGCCGGTGACCTCGACGATGACCGCGTCGGTCGTGGCGTCCACGATGTGCGCGCGGAAGATGTCGCAAAGCTGCACGACTTCGCCGCGCGTCTGGCTGTTGACGCGCACCTTGATCAGCGCCAGGTCGCGGCTGACATCGGGGATTTCCGTCACGTCCTGGACCTGGATGACGTTGACCAGCTTGTGAAGCTGGGTGCGAATCTTCTCGGAGTCGGCGTCCACGACGATGGTCATGCGCGAGATGGCCGGATTCTCCGTGCGGCCTACCGTCAGGCTGTCAATGTTGAAGTTGCGCCGCCGGAACAGGCTCGCCACCCGGTTCAGCACGCCGGGTTTATTCTCCACCAGCGCCACGAGTGTCCGTTTCATCGGTGTCTTCACTCCTCCCCAAGCGCAGCGCGCTAGATCGCATTCTCAGAGGGCAGCGGGCGGCGGATCATCTTGTCCAGGTCGGCGCCCGTCGGGACCATCGGGTAGACCAGGTCGTGTTTTTCCACGACGAAGTCAATCAGCGTGGGGCCGTCGGTGATGCTGTTGGCCCACTCGATGGCCGGGATCACATCTTCGCGGCGGGTGACGCGCCGGGCCGGGATGCCGTAGGCTTCGGCCAGCTTGACGAAGTCCGGGTTGTGCATGGGCGTGGCGTTGTAACGCTCCTCATAGAAGAACTCCTGCCACTGGCGCACCATGCCCAGGAAGCCATTGTTCATGATGGCGATGTTGACCGGCGCGCGCTCCTGCATGGCCGTGCCCAGCTCTTGCAGCGTCATCTGGAAGCCGCCGTCGCCGACGATGGCCCACACATTGGGCTGCCCCAGTCCCAGCGCCGCGCCGATGGCCGCCGGCAAACCGAAGCCCATCGTGCCCAGCCCGCCGGAGGTGAGCAGCGTGTGCGGGCGCTGGTGCGGGTAATACTGCGCTTCCCACATCTGGTGCTGGCCGACATCGGTCACCACCACCGAGTCGCCACCAGTCGCCCGCCACATGTCGTGAATGACATGTGCGGCGAAGAGGCGCTCGCCCACATCCCGGTTGACAATGTCACGCTCGTCGGCGTCTTCCATCCAGTCCCGAATCTGGCCCAGCCAGGCTTTGTGTTCCAGCGGCTTGAGGTGCGGCATCAACTGGCCGAGCACCGTCTTCAGGTCGCCGACAATCGGCACGTCCACGCGCACGTTTTTGTGAATCTCCGACACGTCAATGTCAATGTGAATCTTGCGGGCGTTGGGCGCGTAGGTCTTCAGGTTGCCGGTCACGCGGTCGTCGAAGCGCATCCCAAAAGCCAGCAGCAGGTCGGCATTCTGGATGGCCAAGTTGGCGTAGCCGGTGCCGTGCATACCCATCATGCCCAGCGAGAGCGGGTGCGTCTCCGGCAGGCCGCCCTTGCCTAGCAGGGTCAGCGCGAAGGGCGTCTGGGTCATCTCGGCGAATTGCAGGACTTCGCGCCCCGCGCCCGACATGATCACGCCGTGCCCGGCCAGGATCAGTGGGCGCTCGGCCTTCTCGATCAGCGCCAGAGCAGCAGCGATGTCCTCGTCGGTGGCGCGCTGCGGCGGGTGGTAGCCGGGTAGCTCGATCGGCTCTTCGGGATAGACGAACTCAGTGACGGCATTCTGCACGTCTTTGGGGATGTCTACCAGCACCGGGCCGGGCCGCCCCGTCCGCGCGATGTGGAACGCCTCGCGGATGGTGTAGGCCAGCTCCTCCACGTCGTAGACCAGGTAGTTGTGCTTGGTCACGGGCAGCGTGACGCCGGTCACGTCCGTCTCCTGGAAGGCGTCGGAGCCGATGACCGCGCTGGGTACCTGCCCGGTGATGCACACAACCGGCGAGGAGTCCATCATGGCGGTGGCGATGCCAGTGACCAGGTTGGTTGCGCCAGGGCCGGAGGTGGCGATGACCACGCCAACCTTGCCCGTCGCCCGCGCGTAGCCGTCGGCCATGTGCGCGGCACCCTGCTCGTGGCGCACCAGCACGTGGCGAAGCTGCGGGTACTTGGTCATGGCATCGTAGGTGGGCAGGATCGCGCCGCCAGGGTAGCCGAACATGATGTCCACGCCCTCGCGGAGCAAGCATTCCAGGATAATCTCAGCGCCGGTCAGTTTCACAGTGTCTTCCTCCTTGTTGAGCTTGTGCCGTGCTGGTATCTCTCGGTCGTCGTTGGTAGGGGCGCTGCTCTACTGCGCCCTGGGGCGGAGCAGAGCGCCGCCCCTACGAGCCTCACCCCCTGGCCTCGCTCCGCCCCTAGACTTCCGAAGTCTCGAAGACTTCGGAAGTCTGGTCTTCAAGCCTGCCCCTACGAGCCTCACCCCTGGCCTCGCTCCGCTCGTCCGAAACGAGGCGCGTCAGCGCCGAGCGGGGGTGAGGTCTGTAGGGGCGTATTGCAATACGCCCCTACTCCCCACACCGCAATTGTCAATCCAGAAAAACCGCCCCGGTGCTGGCACTGCTGACCAGCCGGGCATAGCGGCGCAGCCAACGGCTGGGAATGTCCGGCGCGAAGTCCGGCAGCGCGGTCAGGCGGCGCTGAACCTCCGCCGGTTCCACCAGCAGGTCGAGCGTCCGTCGGTCGAGATCGATCGCGATCAGGTCACCCTCTTGCACCGCTGCCAGCGGCCCGCCCGCCGCCGCCTCCGGGCTGACATGCCCGATCGACACGCCCCGGCTGCCGCCGGAGAAGCGCCCGTCGGTAACCAGGGCTACGCTATCGCCCAGGTCCATGCCCTGCAACTGCGCCGTCGGCCCCAGCATCTCCTGCATCCCCGGCCCGCCGCGCGGCCCCTCGTAGCGGATGACCACCACATCGCCCGGCTGAACCAGCCCGTTAAGGATGCCCGCCGAGGCCGCCTCTTCGCTCTCGAAGACGCGCGCCGGGCCGCGATGGTGGCGCATGTGCGCCGGCACCGCGCCGATCTTGATCACCGCGCCGTCGGGGGCCAGGCTGCCGAACAGGACGGCCAGCCCGCCAGTGGGGCTGTGCGGATCGCTGATGGGGCGAATCACCTCGTAGTCGGTGATGCGCGCGCCGACGATGTTCTCGCCCAGCGTCTGGCCGGTCACGGTGGGGCAGTCCAGGTGCAGCACGCTGTCTTTTTTGGCGATCTCGTTGAGGATGGCGGGCACGCCACCGGCGCGGTGCACGTCTTCCATGTGCCAGTGCGAGGCCGGGCTGACCTTGCAGATGTGCGGCACGCGCTCGGCGACCTGGTTGATGCGCTCCAGCGGGTAGTCCACACCCGCTTCGTAGGCCAGGGCCAGCGTGTGCAGGACGGTGTTGGTGCTGCCGCCCATAGCCATGTCCAGGGCGAAGGCGTTGTCCAGCGCCTCGCGGGTAACAATACGGCGCGGCGTCAGGTCTTTTTCGATCAAGACCATGAGCTGCCGCGCCGCGCGCTCCGCCAGTGCGATGCGCTCCGGGGTTTCGGCCAGGGCCGAACCGTTGAAGGGCAGGGCCATCCCCAGGGCTTCCATCAGGCAGTTCATCGAGTTGGCGGTGAACATGCCTGAGCACGAGCCGCACGAAGGACAGCCGTAATCTTCCAGCGTCTTCAGTTCGGCGGCGTCAATCTTGCCCGCCTTGTACGCGCCCACTCCCTCGAACACGCTGATCAAGTCTACGACGCGCCCGTCGGGGGTTTTGCCCGCCGCCATCGGCCCGCCACTGATGAAGATGGTGGGAATGTCCAGGCGCATGGCCGCCATCAGCATCCCCGGCACAATCTTGTCGCAGTTGGGAATGCAGATCATGCCGTCGAAGGCGTGGGCGGCAACCATCGTCTCGACCGAGTCGGCGATCAGCTCGCGGCTGGGCAGCGAGTAGTTCATGCCCAGGTGCCCCATGGCGATGCCATCATCCACGCCGATGGTGTTGAACTCGAAGGGCACGCCGCCCGCCGCGCGGATGGCCGTTTTGACGACCTGGCCGAAACGCTGCAAGTGCACATGGCCGGGAATGATGTCCACGTAGGAGTTGACGACGGCGACGAACGGCTTGCCCATGTCGGCGTCGGTGACGCCGGTCGCCTTGAGCAGGCTGCGGTGCGGTGCCCGTTCGAAGCCCTTCTTGATCCGATCTGAGCGCATGGTCACCCTGGTTGTCCTCTGCGAGTGCTACCCATCTCCACAACAGAGGCCGCCCCTGGGTTGGGACGGCCTCCTGCCTGTCTTACGCTGCGCCGCTAGCGGCTTGCCCCGCGCTGCGCCGGTGTCCCAACCCGTTTGTCCCCCTTCTCAAGGATGAGAAGGAGGCCAATAACCAGGCCAATGAGGGGAACCAGCGCGCGCAGCGCGTCGAACATCATGGGTGCTGAGTCTCCGCTGAACGCATCAGCGCAACAAAAAAGCCTCCCGGCGTTGGGAGGCTTTTGCTTACACACTGGGGCTTGCTGCGGCTACACCCTCCCAACGCCAAATGCCCCGCCAAGAATGACGAGGACAATGACGATAAGGACGAGGGACAGGCGACGGAACGCCATGATGGGCACAGTTCCTTCAGCACGCAGGCCGATCACGTTACTGGTTAAGACTGTAGCCTACTGGGGGCGGTTCTGTCAAGGGATTGCCGCCCAATTGGGCGAGCCGGGTTTAGTGATTATGTACAAAAGAGGGCCTTTGGGCAGGCCGGTGATCTGTTTTTTGCGGGCCGCGAGAGATAGCATTAGCGCCCAACGAAAGAGGCGCACATCCCCCGCTAAGAAAGGAAACCCGCAATGGAACCGATCAAAAAGGTCGTCCTGGCCTACAGCGGCGGCCTGGATACCTCAATCATCGTCCCCTGGCTACGCCACAACTACGGCTGCGAAGTGATCTGCTTCACCGCCGACCTGGGCCAGGAAGAAGAACTGGACGGCCTGGAAGAGAAGGCGCTGAAGACCGGCGCCAGCAAGCTGATCATCCGCGACCTGCGCGAAGAGTTCCTGACCGACTTCGTCTTCCCGACAATGCAGGCCGGGGCGGTCTACGAGCGCGTGTACCTGCTGGGCACCTCGTTCGCCCGCCCGCTCATTGCCAAGCACTTGGTCGAGATCGCTGAGGACGAGGGCGCGCAGGCCATCGCCCACGGCTGCACCGGCAAGGGCAACGACCAGGTGCGCTTCGAGCTGACGGCCATGACCCTCAACCCCAAGCTGCAGGTGATCGCCCCCTGGCGCGAGTGGAACATCCGCAGCCGCGAGGACGCGCTCGAATACGCCGCCGAGTACAACGTGCCGGTTAGCTCGACGCTCAAGAGCATCTACAGCCGCGACCGCAACCTCTTCCACATGAGTCACGAGGGCGGCCCGCTCGAAGACCCCTGGAATGAGCCGCACGAGGATATGTTCGTCATCTCGCGCAGCCCGGAAGACGCGCCGGACGAGCTGACCTACGTCACCATCGGCTTCGAGCAGGGCGTTCCGGTGTCGCTGGACGGCGAGACGCTGGCCCCCGTCCCGCTGTTCGAGCGACTCAACGAGCTAGGCGCGGTCAACGGCATCGGGCGGGTGGACATGGTCGAAAACCGGCTGGTCGGCATGAAGAGTCGCGGCGTCTACGAGACGCCCGGCGGCACCATCCTGCGCGTCGCCCACCAGACGCTGGAAAGCCTGTGCCTGGACAAGCAGACCATGCACTTCAAGGACTTCGTGGCGGTCAAGTACGCCGAGTTGGTCTACAACGGTATGTGGTACACGCGCCTGCGCGAGGCGCTGGACGCCTTCGTACAAGTGACGCAACAGACTGTCACTGGCACGGTGCGCCTCAAGCTGTACAAGGGCAACGTGATCATCGCCGGGCGCAAGAGTCCCTACAGCCTCTACCGCGAGGACTACGCCTCCTTCGGCCATATGGACATCTACGACCAGACCGACGCCAAGGGCTTCATCAACATGATCGGCCTGCCGATGAAGGTCGAGGCGATGCTCAACGTCGAGGGGACGGGCAAGAGCCGCTACCGCCAGCCGGACTACACGCGCTTCAAGCGCGATTAGCGAGCAGAACGAGTAATCAGGGATCGGCGGTCAGTGATCAGCAGCCCGATCACGGCAATGCCGTCGCAGGCGGGGAACGCAGTCGGCGAGAGAGGTGGGGGCGTAGGCGATACGCCCCCACCAAGCGCAGCAGAGCAGCGGCCTGCTGAAATGGGCGCAAGTCTTTCTGGATGGCAGCTTTGTTCCTGCCAAGAAGGGACTTCATGTATCACGTTTATGCTAACGTGAAATGAGCCCACCTGTCGGTGAGCTCATTCCTATCGCCGCCTCTACGTGTTAGTCGGCAAATCAGTTCTGTCTCGCCATACCCTCCCGCAGCTTCTCACAGACGTACTCCACCTGCTCCTCAGTCATCACGCCTGAGAAAGGAAGCGCCAGGAAGGTATCGCCCGCCTTCTCGGTGTTCGGCAGATCGCCGCGCCGCCAGCCGAATCGCCCCTGATAGAAGGGCTGCAGGTGGATCGGTGTGAAGTACGCGCGAGAGGGGACTCCCTGCTCTTTGAGGTGATCAATCAAGCGATTGCGGTCAATGCCGTCGCTACAA
>DYGW01000121.1 GCA_020724485.1 Thermoflexus sp.
GGGGCGGTTCTTTGAGTTCCGGAAAACGGGGGTGGGTATTCTGCGCAATAGTCGTGCTGAAAAGGAGGGGCACATTCCCTTGAGGAACGTGCCCCACTACTGACCCGGCCTACCACCCGCGCCCGGCGATGCGCCTCATGTCTCGCACCAGCGGGAGCAGGGGGGACGCTTCCCCTTCATGACGCCCGGATTTCACCGATCATCCATTCGAATACCGTGAGAAACTGCTGCAGAGCATCATTCTTCGCCAGCGTTGAGAACGAGATGCTGGGACGCCTGGTAATCGCGCTTTCAGGAATGGACACGCCTTGGATGGCGTTCAGGCGCTTGAGAAGCTCCAGGCGCTTCTCTTCTGAGTCAAACGGGGCTTTGTACTGGTACCACTGGAAATAGATCTCGACGCCACCCGCTGTGAAGACCGCAAAGAGCTGGTGGTCCGTTCCATTGTGGTTGAGAACAGGTACAAAGGACCCATTCTCCTTGCCCTTTCCCCACCATATCTGGGTTGTCCGGGGCCTTGCCCAGTCAAGGAGTCGCCTCACCATGTCCACTTCGGCGAGGCTGAACTTCTGTTGGAGTTCGGCGAAATAGGACGCTTCGTCCCACTGGCGTTTCGGCGTTGCGCTGCCGGACTTCTTCTGCTGCGCTTCGACTGTCTGCCCAACCACACGGGGCACAAGGGAGCGGAGTCCTTGACCGACGTATTGGCGAATCTCAACGGCCAGCACTTCCGCAGGACTCATCTGCTGGTTAAGGAACTCTACAATGCGCCTCAATTCAGTCGGGATGACATCAGCCACAAAGATCAGACGAATGCGGCCAATTCGAAGATGGTCTTGAACCTGGTTCCAGAACTGGTCTGGGTCAGCTTCCAGGCCAATGAGCGCCTGGAGTTCCTCTTCAGGAACGAGGTTCATTGTCTCGCACCGCGTCTCGTAGTGCGCTCGAATGCGCTCAACAGGCCAGTGAACAACCGCGTTGGCAGCATAGTCGAGCATCTGGCCGACAACCTCGCGCCGTATGCGTGTGTCACTGCTGCGCTTGACTTCTACCAGCGTGGGAACGCCATCTTGATCGAGGAAGAGGTGATCAATTCGACCGACATCTACTTCGTCGGATGACATGCCCACTTCACGAGAAACCAGGAGCCAGCGGCGCGGACGTATGGGGTCAATCTGATCGCCAGCAAGCAAGTTCGGGTAGTTTTCGAGCAAGCTTTGCAGCAGATCCTCTGAATCATAACCTTGCTCGGCTAGCTCAACGAACTGGCCGTCATCCTGAATAACGAAAATGCCCCCGCTCATTTTTCCTACTCCATGAAAAGAGGACTCTATGCACTATGGATCAGTATAAACCAGTGGAGCATCTCTCGAAAGACGCTCCACTGGTCGTGTAGCAGATAACAATGTACCAGCAGCGCAACGAGTGGCTTACCACCCGCGCCCGGCAATGCGCTCCTCAACCGGCAGGGTTGTCACGCCAATGCCGACCATCGGCTCGCCCAGGTCGCGGCTGACCTCGGCGATGATCTGCGGATCGGTGAAGTGCGTCACCGCCTCGACGATTGCCTTAGCCCGCCTGGCCGGGTTGCCGCTCTTGAAGATGCCGGAGCCGACGAACACGCCGTCCACGCCAAGCTGCATCATCAGCGCGGCATCGGCGGGGGGCGCCACGCCGCCCGCCGCGAAGTTGACCACCGGCAGCCGGCCCAGCTCAGCGGTTTCCTTGACCAGCTCGTAGGGCGCGCCGATCTCCTTGGCGTAGGTCATCATCTCGTCTTCGCGCATGGCCGTCAGGCGGCGAATCTCGCCGAGCACGGCGCGGGCGTGGCGCACGGCCTCGACCACATCGCCGGTGCCGGCCTCGCCTTTGGTGCGGATCATCGCCGCGCCCTCGCCGATGCGGCGCAGCGCCTCGCCCAGGTTGCGGCAGCCGCAGACGAACGGCACATTGAAGTCGTGCTTGTTGATGTGGAACTGCTCGTCGGCGGGCGTCAGCACTTCGCTCTCGTCAATGTAGTCCACGCCAATCGCTTCGAGCACCTGGGCCTCGACGAAGTGCCCGATGCGGCACTTGGCCATGACGGGGATGCTGACCGAGGCCATGATCCGCTCGATCAGGCCGGGGTCGCTCATGCGGGCCACGCCGCCGCTCACGCGGATGTCCGCCGGAACGCGCTCCAATGCCATGACGGCGACCGCGCCGGCTTCCTCGGCGATCTGCGCGTGCTCCGGCGTGACCACGTCCATGATCACGCCGCCCTTGAGCATCTGCGCCAGGCCGCGCTTGAGGGCTACCGTGCCCTTCTGCGTGCCGTTATTGGAGGTAGGGGTATCGTTTGCCATGTATCTCTCTCCTTATGCACGAATCGCGCGCGGCTTTGTACAGCCTTCAGCGCGAGAACTCCCAAAACAGCCATCAGCATCGCAGGGGTGCTGCCCTGCGCACCGGGGCACGTATGCGATATGCCCCTGCGAAACCCTCTCGTCCCCAACTTCTGACCACTGATCACCCCAAACCGATCACTTCCCACATCCCGCCGCCCCATCACAGAATCGGCGCGCGGCGCACTGCCGGCGCATACGTCTGCTGCCAAGCTTGCCAGGCCGCGCCCAGCCGCCGGAACCCTTCCTCGATGCGCGCGGGCGGGTGCGCGGCGAAGTTCAGGCGGATGTGGCGGCCCCCGCTGCCGTCGGTATAAAAGAGCGTGCCGATGGCGTAGGCCACCCCGTGCTGGATGGCGGTGACGTACAGCTCGGCGGCGGTCGGCCCGTCATCGGGCAGGCGCACCCACAGGTACAGGCCGCCGCTCGGCTCGGCCCACTGCGATCCGGGCGGCAGGTGACGGCTCGCCGCCAGGCACGCCGCCGCGCAGCGCTCGCGCAGTTCCAGCCGCACGCGGTTGAGATGCCCGATCAGCGCCCCGTTAGCTAGGAAGACGTGGATCGCGCGCTGGTTGAGGCCGGGCGTGCAGATGTCCGCCGCCTGCTTGACACGGGCCAGCCGCTCGCGCAGCGGCCCGCTGGCGATCACGTAGCCGATGCGCGTGCCCGGCAGCAGAATCTTCGAGAAGCCACTGGCGTGCAGCACCAGGTCGTGCTCGTCGAGCGCCTTGAGCGGCGGCGGGGGCGTCCCCCGGTAGCCCAACTCGTGATAGACCGCGTCTTCCAGCACGGGGATGTTGTGCTGCGCGGCCAGCGCCAGAAGCTGCCGCCGCCGGTGCAGGGGCATCACCGCGCCCGTCGGATTGTGAAATGTCGGCGCGGCGTAGATCAGGCCAGGGCGGTGCTCGCGGATGGCGGCTTCAACCGCCTCAAGGCGCATCCCGTCGCCGTCAACCGGCACGCCGACCGGACGCACACGTCGCACATGGACGATGTCGAGCAGGCCCAGGTAAGTCGGATTGGCCGTGATCAGCGCGTCACCCTCGCCGAGCACCGTCTGCACGACGAGATCGAGTGCCTGCTGCGTCCCGCCGGTGATCAGCACGTCATCGGGCTGGCACTGGATGCCCAGCGACGACACGTACTCGGTCACGCCAGCGCGCAGGGGCGGGTAGCCGTCCGCTTCCTCATAGGCAACCGCCGCCGCGCCGTCGCGGTCCAGCACCAGATTGAGCGCGTGGCGCAGCGCCTCGACGGGCAGGAATTCCTCCGGCGGCGCGCCGCCGCTGAAGGCGATCACGCCGGGCTGCTCGGCCAGCCGCGTGATCTCGCGCATGGGGATGTCCGGCGCGCCGGGGAACTGGCGGGACGCGCCGTCCAGGCCGCGCACGGGCGCGCGTCCGCCGCTGACATAAGTGCCGCGCCCGGCGTGCGCCGCGATCAGCCCCTCCGCCTGCAACTGAGCGTAGGCGCTGACCACGCTGATCCGCCCGATCCCAAGCTGGCGGGCCAGGTCGCGCGTCGGTGGCAGGCGGTCGCCGGGGGCGATGCGCCCGCTCTCGATCTGCGCCCGGAAGTAGCGCGCGATCTGCTGGTAGATCGGCTCGAGCGAGTCTTTGACGAGCGTCACGTCGAGAAAACGAGTTCCCATGCTTTGATCGTAACAGGACCATAGGGCCGCGTATAGGGCCAATTAGGACCAATAGGGGATTCGGGCGGAGTGGGTTTGTGTTGTGGGGAGAATGAAGCGGAGAACCCTACCTGAGCCAATTGAGGTCGTGGCCAATGAGCAGTTCGGTTAGCTGGGCGTGATGCGTGGTCTTCATAGCCACCGCTTCTGAGTCGAAGCCATGCTGATCGGCCAGCGCCCTGACTTCGGGCACGTTATCGTAGGTCATCAGGAAGTCCCCTGCCAGTCTCCCGACAAGCCGGAATAACTCCGCATGGTCTATCTGCCAGTGAGTATAGAGGCGACTCCCTGGTTTCTTCTCGGAAGCTGTATAGGGAGGATCAATGAAGAAGACCGCGTCGTTGTTGCCAATGTACTGGCGCATGACTTCCAGGCCATCTCCATGTATGAAGCTAAGACGGTCACGGATCGCGTCAATAGCGATGATCCGCTTCCGCAATGTCGCTGGATACCAGCGCGAGCGAATGCCTCTGCCATTTTCGCCGAACTTGAGCTTACCAGCGCCCTCAGCCAGAATCCCGCCCCTGTTCACCCGGTTTCTGACGATGGTTTGTAGGGCATATTCTTGCGGCGTCAGATTATCTCGACGCAGGAATCTATCCACGTTTTCGGCAGTGAGCTTGAAGTCTTCAATCTGCTTGGCAAGCCGCAGGCCTTCGCCGCGATTGATGATCGTCTCCCACACTGCCGCAACCTGGTCGTCCATCTCCACCAGGACCACATGATCAGCCAGGTGCTCGGCTGCCACTGTGAGTCCTATAATGGCACCGCCTGCAAACGGTTCGACAAAGAACTCTGGCCTATGAGGAAGGCTGTCCAGCCATCGGTAGACACGCGGCACCAGCCAGGTTTTGCCGCCTGGATACCTGAAAGGACTGCGGTGCTTGACTGACGCCACATTCACGACATGCTCAGCCGGCAGCGGCGACAGTCCTGGGAGGTGTAGTTGGCTCATGAACTCTGCCTACAAGAGATCGGCTAATGTCGGTGCATCGGGCGGGTTTTCTTCGCCTTCCAGTTTCTTATCCAGCTTCTCCTGCAACACACCTATGAATTCCTCCACAGGCCCAGGCTCAGCCGTCATAATCTGATCCAGAACTGGCCTGAACAGAGTATGTGCAGTGCGCTCCAACTTCAGATGGTACAGTTTCTCCTCAGAGTCGTAGGCCAAATCATAGACTAACCAGATCATATCAGCTTCTTGTGGCTCAACTTCAGGTAGCGGTGGCAGCGTTCGGAAGAACTCGGCGTGCAGTGCCACAGCCTGCTTTATACCCCAATGCCTGAGAATACCGCCTTTGTAGAATCTGGTCGGGGGTAATTGGGCTGGTTGGCCCAGTCCAAGTCATAGCGCCCAGCGGGATCCTCCATATAGTACTCAAATGGCTGGCGGATATTGCCAGAGACATAGACCGCCTGAACTTCCAGCGTGCCCAAATCCGTCACCCGCCCTCTGTCGTCGTAGGAAACCAGCACCAGATCAATATTGCCGGCCGATCTTCCGCCCCGATCATTAAGACGAATTTCCCCTAGAGATGTCCAATTAGCGGCTGGAGGGAAGAAAAACGCTGCTGCCTCTTCCACTATCAGCCAATCTTGGCGAAAGCGAATGGGGCAGGTAATGGCGATGCTGTGCTCGCCTGTAAAAATGCTACAGACGCCTAAAGGATTGTTGGCCTTATCTTTGGTGCAGTTCGGAACCCGGTTGTTGTAGGGGCAGAGCTTGTGTTTCCGGTAGCGATTGGCTTTGTCCGACCCATTGTCAATTGGAAAACCAAACACCTCTGCCAATGGATGCTGATGC
This sequence comes from Thermoflexus sp., assembly GCA_020724485.1. Classification (GTDB taxonomy): domain Bacteria; phylum Chloroflexota; class Anaerolineae; order Aggregatilineales; family Aggregatilineaceae; genus UBA2029. The sequence goes on from DYGW01000121.1 coordinate 5,879, forward strand.
ATGAGTTCCAGGCTCCCGTTGTATTCAGTCCTCGCGCATCTTCATGAAGGCGTACTCATAGGGTACCATAGAACATCCCCGATCTGTACTCTTACGCGCGCCCTCCCTCCACCTCCCCGCGCGATCTGCGCTACAATACGGCTGCGCCTGACCGCTCACTCCCCGGAGACTCGCCCGGCCCATGACCGATGCACCCCCGCGCAACCTGCTCTTCGTCTCCGCCTACAGCGGGCTGGGCGGCGGCGAGAGCGTCCAGCTTAACCTGATGGGCGCGCTCGACCGCCATCGCTGGCGACCCCACCTGGTCTGCCCGCGCGACGGGGGGCTGCCCGACGTGGCGCGCGCCCTCGGCGTGACGGCCCACCTGCTGCCCTATCGCGGCGCGACGGCCTGGTTCGTCCCGGCGATCTGGACGCGCTTCCCGGTCGCGCGGCGACTGGCGGCCCTGGTTCGCGCGCAGGACATTCACGCCATCCACAGCGACTACCATTCGCTGCCCTTCGCGGCAGCGGCGGCGCGCGCGGCGGGCGTCCCCGTTATCTGGAACGCGATGGGCTGGTGGTTCCCGGCCCGGCCCTGGCAGCGCCGCTTCTTCCGGACACAGGTGACGCAGATCATCGCCATCACCCAGGCGGTGCGCGACCGCTGGCTGGCCGCGTCGGGATCGTTCCTGGCGGCGGAGCGCATCCCTGTGCTCGTCCCCGGCGTAGACCCCGGCCACTTCCACCCCGGCGTGGACGGATCGCCAGTGCGCGCCCGGCTGGGCATCGGGCCGGACGTGCCGCTGGTGGGCATGATCGCCCGCTTCCAGCGCGTCAAGGGACACGATGTCTTCCAGGCGATGGCCCGCCGCGTCGCCGCGCAAATGCCGGGGGCGCGCTTCGTCGTGGCCGGCGAGAACGTCTTCGGCGTCAGCAAGGACGAAGCGTACAAGCGGGCCATCCTCGACGCGGCGCAGTCCGACCCGATCCTGCGCGAGCGCCTCACCTATCTCGGCTTTTGGGACGACGCGCGCCAGGTCGTCGCCGCCTCGGATGTGATCGTCTGCCCGTCGCGCTTCGAATCGCTGGGCATGGTGCACCTGGAGAGCATGGCCATGAGCCGCCCGGTGGTCAGCATGGACAACGGCGGCCCGGCAGAGACGGTCGTTGACGGCGAGACGGGCTTCCTCGTCCCGCCGGACGCGCCCGACGCCCTGGCCGGGTGCGTCGTGGCGCTGCTGCGCGACCCGGCGCTGCGGGCAAGGCTGGGCGCAGCAGGGCGGGCGCGCGTCCTGACCCATTACACGGCGGCGGGCTACGCGGCGCAGTTTTCGCGCCTGGTCGAGAGTCTGGTATAACACGCGCTATGGACATCCTGCTCATCTCGCGCTGCCCGCCCTTCCCGCTCTATCGCGGCGACAGCCTGATCATCTACCACCTGGCCCACGAATTGGCCGCGCGCTACCACCAGATTGACCTGCTGGCTTACTACCAACAGCCGGAAGACCTGGCCGACGTGCCGCGCTACGAGCGCCTGTTTCGCAGCGTGCAGCTCATCCGCGAGCCGCGCCGCTCGCTGCCCAGCCTGCTGCGGCGCTACGCACGCCCGGCGGCGCGCTATCCCCTTCGCGCCGACGCGAGCTGGTCGCCGGAGATGTGGCGCGCCGCGGCCAGACTGTTGGAGACGCGCGGCTGCGACGTGGCGCACCTGTTCGGCGGGGTGCACGTGTACGAGTTCCGCCACCTGGTGCGCGGCCTGCCCAACGTGATCGTCCCCTACGAGTCGTACAGCCTGTGGCTGGAGCGTGCCGCTGCCGAAGCGCGCGGAGTCGGGGCGCGGCTGGTCACCCGGCTGCGGCGGCGTATGGCGCGCGGGTTCGAAAGCTGGATGTTCGACGGGTTCGACCGCACGGTCGTGCTCACCGACCGCGACGCTGACGCCCTGCGCGCCCTCAACCCGCGCACGCCCCTGGTGACCATTCCCAACGGCGTGGACGTGGACTATTTCACCCCGACCGGCTATGAGCCGGAGGAGCCGGCGCTGCTCTTCAGCGGCAACTACGATTACGCGCCCAACCTCGACGCGGCGCTACGCCTGGCCCGCGACATCTTCCCGCGCGTGCAGGCGCGCGTCCCGGCGGCGCGACTGCTGCTGGTGGGTGGCAATCCGCCGCCGGCACTGCTGGCCTGCGCCTCCGACGCGGTCACCGTCACCGGGCGCGTGCCGGACATCCGCCCCTACTTCGAGCAGGCGCTGATCTTCGTCAGCCCGCTGCGGCTGGGCGCGGGGATCAAGAACAAGGTACTGGAGGCGCTGGCCATGGGCGTGCCGGTCGTCGCCACGCCGCTGAGCTGCGACGGCATCCCGGTCGCGCCCGGCGAGCACGTCCTCTTCGGCGAGACGGACGAGGAATTAACCAGTGCCGTGCTGCACCTGCTCGATGACAACCGGCGGCGGCAGGCGTTGCGCCAGGCCGGACGCCAGTTGATCGAGGAGCACTTCACCTGGCAGCACGTCGCCGGCCAGTACGAGGCCCTCTACCGCGCGATCATCGCCGAGCGGCGCGGGCGGCGGGCGCAGTAGGGGGGTTGGAGCCTCCTATTGCTGGGGCAAAGCATCACTGTAGAGGAGTGTGCAACCATGGCCAAGACCATGCTGGCCGCCTTTGTCAGAGCGCCCTTCGAGTTCGCGCTGCGCGAAATCGCGGTGCCAGAAGTCCGCGAAGGCTGGGCCTTGATCAAAGTGGAAGCGTGCGGGATCTGCGGTACCGATCTGCACATTGCCAGCTCGGTGACACATCGCCTGACGACGAAACCGCCTACCGAGTGGCAGGGCTTCGGCCACGAGATCGCCGGAGTCGTAGCCCAGGTGGGGCCAGGCGTGACCAATGTCAAGGAGGGCGACCGGGTCGTGCTGGAGAGCGGTTCCTACTGCGGCGCGTGCGAGCTATGCCGCAACGGGCGCTCCGATCTGTGCAACAAGGGGCCGAACTTCTGGAACAACGAGAGCATGGGCTTCGCCGAGTACATCCTGGCCCCCAAAGAATGCCTGGTTCCCTTCGACGGCTTGAGCTTCGAAGTCGCCAGCCTCACCGAGCCGCTGGGCGTGGCCCTGGACATGACCTATACGGCGGACATTGCCCTGGGCGACGAGGTGCTGGTGCTGGGCCTCGGCCCGATCGGCCTGCTGTCTATCCCGCTGGTGCGGCGCCAGGGCGCGGCCCACATCTACGCCGCCAACCGGTCGGGCGGCAAGCGCGCCGATCTGGCGCGGCTCTACGGGGCGGACAGCGTCATCCTGACCAGCAAGACGCCGGTCGAGGCCATCCCGTTCCGGCGCGGCGGCGTTGACCGGGCGCTGGTTTCGGCCTCGGCCTCGGCGGTGCTGACCGCTCTCCCCGTGATGAACTATGGCGGCATCATCGCCTTCATCGGCATCGAGTACGGCCCCGGCGCCAAGCTGACCTTCGATGCCAACGAGTTCCACTTCCGCAAGCTGCAACTGCGCGCCTCTCATGCCGCGCCGGCGCTTTATTTCCCCACCTGCTTGCAGCTTCTCAAGGATGGGCACGTCAACGGCGGGGCGATCATCTCCCATGTCATGCCGCTGGAACGAATCGCCGAAGCCATGACGCGGCTGCGCGATGCGCGCGGCGACGTGCTGAAAATCGTGATCAAGCCGTGATGGAGGGGGGAGAAGTCTCACAGCCGGAGAGGGGGCAGACATACTGCTAGATCGTTGCGAACCCTCTGGACGAGCGCCCTATTGATTCAGCCAGGGTAGTATCCTACAATCAAATAACAGGCCTGTGACAAATAGGTAAGACTAAGCGAGGAAACGCTATGCCTCGATTTCTGGTACGATCCCTATGGTCCGCTGCCGTTTTTTCGCTCGCCCTGTCTCTGGGTAGTATCCTACCTGCGCGCGCACAAGGAGAGGAGGCCACGCCGATCACCATCGGCGAGAACAAGATTGGCGAGGTGACCGGGGCGGATCAAGCGCCGAGCTACGTGGTGACGGTTCTCACCCCCCAATCCCTCGTAATTCAGGTATTGGCCGTGACGCAGGGGTTCGCCCCTTCCCTGCGCGTCTTCGATCCCTCTGGCATGATGATCCGGGCGGTAGCCAATCCCCGCTTCGAGGCGACAGTACGGGTGGAGTCGCTGGAAGTGGGCGCCGGGCTGTACCGGATCGAAGTGCAGAGCGCCAACGGCCAACTGGGGCAATTCGTCATCGGCGTACAGACGGGCGCGGCACTCCCCGCTCCGGTTGCGCTGTCCCTGGGACAGGAGGTTGCCGGGGAGGCGCGCAGCGAGGCGCAGCTTCAGCGTTACTCGTTCACCGGGTCGGAGGCGGAGACGCTGCTGTTGTACGTGAACAGCGAGCTGCCCGGCGCTGCCCCTCTGGTGGTCTTGAAGGATGCTGATACGCTGGAGACGCTGGCCTTCACCAGCACCCGGCTGGCCGGCGTGCGCTACCGCATCCCGGCGGGCATCTTCCGCTACCTGGTCGAAGTCGTGCACAGCGGCTTGCCGGTGGCCGAGGCGTACACCGTCTGCCTGGAGTATGAAGACGGCAGCGGGCCTCTCTGCGGGGTGAGTACCGCAGCCACCCCCGTGCCGACGCCGACCGCTGCGGCTTTCGTCCCACCCCCGACATTCACCCCGCTACCACTGCCAACGCTGCCTCCAACAGGCCCTTGCGTGGTCGCCTCGCTGAGTGGTGGGGCGGTGAATGTGCGCAGCGGGCCGAGCACGGATTACGCCGTGTTATCGCAGTTGTCGGGGAGCGCGCTGGCGGCGGTGATCGGGCGGCTACCGGACGGCTCGTGGTTCCAGGCGGATGTCAATGGCGTCGTTGGCTGGATTTCAGCGAGTGTGATCCGGGTTGGCGGGCAGTGCGGCGGCGTGCCAGCCGTGGTCCCGACGGCAGTGCCAACCGCCACCCAGGCCTGGACGGCCACTCCAACGCCGACAGACATGCCCACCGCGATCCCGACCCTGAATTTCTCTCTGCCGCCGAACTACGGGTCTACCAGCTTGACCTCTGGCTTTGTGCCCGATCCGTTCACCATCGGCATGACGAGCGGCGGCCCGGTCGATGTGACGTATCTCGGCGGGGGGTGTTCGGGCTTTGTGACCTCCGCGCCCGATTTTTCGCTGAACTATACGTCTGGCGCTTTCCCACTTCTGCGCTTCTACTTCATCGGGAGCGGCGACACAACGCTGGTGATCAACACGCCAGGCGGTAGCTACGTCTGTGTGGACGATTCCTTCGGGACGCTCAATCCCACCGTTGACTTCAACAGCCCGGCGTCGGGGCGCTATGATATCTGGGTGGGCAGCTATGCGGAGGGGGTGTCTATCTCCGGCACGCTCTACGTGACGGAGAATGCGAGCAATCACCCGTAGGGGGCTGCTCTGCCGTGCCGCCTATAATGATGTCGTTGGCGAAATGCCTTCGTAGGGGCGTATAGCCACGCCCCAACCGGGCGCACGGAGCAGCGCCCCGACGCAACCGGCATTATGAGAATTCGCCAACAGCACTATAATACGGCGACCGCTCACAGAAGAGAGGGGCACCCTGGGGCAAGGGCGTATTCGGATTTTGGGGCAAAGCATCACCGCAGAGCTGTTCATGCTGTTAGCGCAGCACACCAAAGG
>DYGW01000122.1 GCA_020724485.1 Thermoflexus sp.
CCCCACGCTGCGCGGAGGGAAGGGGAGCAGGCCCGCCGCTTTTCTCCCTTCCCCCACGAGGGGGGAAGGGCCGGGGATGGGGGGGACAAACACGTTCACGACTTGTTCGTGGACCCGTGTGGGGGAGGCAGCGGGCCGCGCGGGGGGTGAGACCACGCAGGGCGTAGCGTAATACGCCCCTGCCTGGCTGGTTCTGCACACTCCCGGTTTCCAGCGTTTCTTGACATTAAAACTAATCGGTTATATTCTAAACTGTACGGTTTTTAAAGGAGCGAAGATGGCACGTGGACGCTACCAGCAGAAGCAGTGGGAGGCCCGCCAGGAGGCCATTCTGGAGGCGCTGGAGCAGCTTTCCGCCGAGCGCGGCATGGCCGCCGTGACGATGGACGACCTGGCCGGGACGGTCGGCATCAGCAAGGCGACGCTCTACCAGCATTTCACCAGCAAAGATGCCATGCTCGCTCACCTCCTGACGGGGCACTACGCCCAATTCGCCGCCTGGCTGGAGTCCACCGCGGACCAGCCACCGGTCGAGCGGCTGTGCGCCACCATGCGCTACCTGATGTCCGGCCAATTCGTGGCGTTGCGCGAATTGATGACCCTCGACCGTGAAGAGGTGCTGCCCGTCTTCCAGGGCGACCCGGCGCTGCTTGCCGGCCATACGCGGACGCTCGGCTTGTTGGCCGAGATCGTCCGCCAGGGCCAGGCGGAGGGGAGCATCGCCGCCGACCTGGCCCCACAGGCGGTCATCGCCGCCATGTGGGCGCTCAGCAACCTGGCCCCGCGCCAGACCCCGGCGTTCGCCCAGCTTGACCGCCCGTTGGATGAGGCAGCCTACGCTGAGCAGATGCTACGCCTGTTCGCGCGGGGGCTGCGTCCGCCGGACTCCGCCGAATAAGATCACCAGCAGCCAACGACCAGTCACCGACCACTGAACACTGATAGCCGATCACTTCCAACACACAAGGACTACTCACCTATGCCTCCCGCACCTCCCGATCACGACGCATTGCTCGTTCAAGACGGCTCCGAGCATCATCACCGCCGCTGGATCGCCCTGCTCATCCTTAGCCTGAGTCTGACCCTGGTGATCATGGACGCCACCATCGTCAATGTGGCCATCCCGTCCATCAGCCGCGACTTCAACGCATCGTTCCGCGACGTGGAATGGGTCAACACAATCTACTCGCTGGTTTATGCGGCCACGCTCATCCTGTGGGGCAAGATCGGCGACCAGTACGGGCGGCGCTTGCTGTTCCTAATCGGCGTGCTGGTCTTCGGCGCGGGATCGGCGCTGGTCGGCGCGTCAAGCTCCATCGAGATGCTGGTCGCCATGCGCGCCCTGCAAGGCGTCGGCGCGGCCATCCTCAGCCCCAGCACGCTCTCCATCGTGACGACGACGTTCAAAGGCAAGGAGCGCGGCATTGCCTTTGGCATCTGGGGCGCGACGGCGGGCGTCGCCGCGGCGCTCGGCCCGCTGGTGGGCGGCTGGGTGATTGACCATGCGTCGTGGCGTTGGGCGTTCTACATCAACATCCCGATCGTGGCGGCGGCTTTCGCCGGGGCGCTGTGGGCGATCAAGGAATCGCGCGATCCGCACACGCGCCGCTACTTCGACGTGCCCGGCACGCTGCTCGGCGGGCTGGGAGTGGGCGCGCTGGTCTTCGGCATCATCGAGGGGCAGGGCTACGGCTGGTGGAAGCCCGCCGCCCACTTCACCCTGCTCGGCTGGGAGTGGCCGTCGGATGCGATTTCCATCGTGCCGGTGTCCATCACCCTGGGCGTCGTGCTGCTGGCGATCTTCACCTGGTACGAGCGCCTCTTGGAGCGGCGGGGCAGCGAGCCGCTGTTCGAGTTCGGCCTGCTGCGCTACCGCAGCTACAAGTACGGCATGATCACTGGGCTGATCGTCAACCTGGGCGAGATCGGCCTGCTCTTCGCCGCGTCGCTCTATTTGCAGGGCACCAAGGGGCTGAGCGCCTTCGAGACGGGCCTGGCCCTGCTGCCCCTGGCGATCATGGCCTTCATCGGCGCGCCAGTCGCCGGGGCGTTCTCGGCGCGCAGCGGCCCCAAGTGGATCGTCACGACGGGCATGACCCTCGAGGTTATCGCCTTGCTAACCCTGTTCGCCGTCGTAGACCCGGCCATCTCGACGACGACCATCGCCCTGATCCTCGGCCTGTACGGGCTGGGGCTGGGGCTGGCCATCGCCCAACTCACCAGCCTGGTGCTCTACGACATCCCCGGCCCGAAGGCGGGCATCGCCTCCGGCGGCAACAGCACGATTCGCCAGGTGGGGGCGGCGCTGGGCATCGCCATCATCGGCACGGCTCTGACCACCACGACCGAGAATCGGCTGACTGATTCCTTCTCGTCCGGCGCGACGCTGGCCCTGCCCGTCCTGGCGATGGAAGACGCCTTCATCGAGATGGCCAAGCAGCCGGTCAACTTCGATTTCGCCGAGATGCTCAGCGCCGGGCCACCGCCGGGCATGGTCGGGACGAGCGAAGCGGGCGGCCCGCTGCCAGGCGTGGCGGGAGGGAGTGACACGGGCGCTGTCGCCAGCGGACTCGACATGCGCGCCCAGGGCGCGGAAGTGGGCCGCCTGGTGCTGGACGCGCGCACCGAGGCCATGTCCTACGCGGCGCTGGTGGCGGCGATCTTTGTGGGGATTGGCGCGCTTAGCTCGCTGATGCTGCCCAACCCGCGCGAGAGCGCGCCGTCGCCCGCCCGCGCCCCGTCGCCCGCCGCCGCCGACTGAGGGGCGTGCATCAAGCACTGTTTGGCGGGTGGGCTACTGGCGCACAGTCCTCCCGCCTACAAAGACCTGCGCTGCTGCCATGTGTTTTCTGGTATCATGGAGACATATGGCAACGCGCCAAGTAGTCTCCAGAAACGGGGTTGCGATCCGCTTGACGGATGAGCGCTGGTCTCGTATCGTCACGGGTCATGGGGAGCTAGCCGAGCTAAAGAAGGCTGTCTTAGAGACAGTGGCCGAGCCGGAACGTGTGTTGGCCGGGGGTGCAGGCGAACTACTGGCTGTGCGTCAGGCCGGTGTGGGTAAATGGCTGGTCGTGGTATATCGTGAACTGGGCGAGGACGGTTTTGTGATCACGGCGTTCCTGAGCCGCCGGGAACGGTCGCTGAACAGGAGAGAGCAGCTATGGCCCTAGCAATTTACCGTGACTATCTGCGACTGCTGCCCAAGCTGAAGGAAGCCGCGCAACACAATGTCTGGCTGGCCTATGATGCAGAGGCGGATGTGCTGTATATCAACTTCCAGAAGCCCAGCCTGGCTACTGACAGCGAATTGACCGACGAAGATGTCATCATCCGCTACGGCGAGAACGACGAGGTCGTCGGCGTCACCGTGCTCCACGCCAGCCAACGCACATGAGGTGTAGACCTGTGTAACGGTCTAGATCGTCCCCTCCCATCCTCCACGCACTTCTCAGCAAACGCTCACCGGCCAGCGCCCACAACCCGCTATAATCGGCGCGCACAGCACGCACCGGAGATCATGTCGTGAACCTGGCCGAACCGCTCACGCTATTTGCCGCGCGCTTCCTCGACGTTCTACTGGGGGCAGCGCCATTCCTGCTGTTTGGGGCGCTCGCCGCAGGGCTGATTGAGGGCTTACTCAGCCGCGACGACCTGGCCCGCCTGATCCCGCGCCGGACTCTGCCGGCGGCGCTGGCGGGGAGCGTCCTGGGCCTGATCCTGCCGGTCGGCGAATACGGCGTCATCCCAGTGACGCGCGCGCTGCTGCGCCAGGGGATGCCGCTCCCGGCGGCGGTCGCTTTCCTGCTAGCCGGGCCGGTGATCAACTCGCTCGCCCTGGCCGGGACGTATGTCGCACTGCGCGATCACGACCCCTCGCTGCTGGCGCTGCGCGCCGCCGTCGCCCTGGTTGCCGCCGTGCTGATCGGGGTGCTGGCCGCCTTCGCGCCGGGGCGCGAACGCTGGTTGCGCCCAACTCCACCCGCCGACAGTCCCCCCACGCCGGACGCGCCATCCCGCTCCGGGCTGCGCCGCGCGTTGGCCGCCAGCGGGCGCGAGATCGCCCTGCTGGGCCGTTACTTGCTGATCGCGGCGCTGCTGGCGGCGGGTGTGGGGGCGATCCTCGCGCCGGATGACTTCGAGTCGCTGGCGGAGGGATGGGTTGGCGCGGCCCTGGCCCTGCAGGCGCGCGCCTACGCGCTGCCGGGCGGCACGCCGGCGGACGCCTTCGCCGCGCGCGACCTGACCGAGACATTCGCGCGCGGGGCAGTGCTGGCTTTCCTGGCTTTCGGGGCCATGCTCGACCTGACCGGCACCGTCCTGCTGCTCAGCGTCGTGCAGCGGCGCGCTGCTCTGGCCCTGGTCGCGCTGGCCCTGCTGATCAGCGGGCTGGCCGGGGTGATCACCGGCGGGGATGCAGCGCCCCGCGCCCGGCTCCCCCGCGCCGTCTTCATTGCCCCGGCGGACGCCTACCCGCGTAATCTGGTCGTGGCCGACCTGGAAACGGGGGCCGTCACTCCGCTAACCGCCGCCGCGCACGGGATCGAGGACTTTGCGCCCAGCCCGGACGGGACGCAGATCGCCTATACGCAGAACAACGACGACGGCACGGCGGACATCTGGGTCGTGGATGTGGCGGACGGGGGAGCGCGCCCGCTGACGCGCTGCGTGCGCGCGCTGTGCATGGCTCCCGCCTGGCACCCCGACGGGACGCGCGTCGCCTACCAGCGCCAGGAGTTCAGCACCGCGCCCGGCGATGCCGCTCGCGCCACGCGCGCCTGGGTCGTGGACGTGAGCACAGCACAGAGTGCGCTGCTCTTCGCCGACGCGCAGCTTCTCGGCGCGGACCCGGCCTGGTCGCCGGATAGGCGGCGCGTTGCCGTCTACGACGCGCGGGCGGGCGCCATCCGCGTGCACGATCTGCTGGACGGCTCCGCTGTGCTACTGACCAGCGAGCCGGGCGAGACTGGACTTTTCGCGCCGGACGGGGAACGCCTGATTTACCCGGTGTTGGTGCGCGGGGCACTGGGCCAAGAGTTCTACGCGCACCTGATGCTGGCCGACCTGTCCGCGCAGACGGAAGTCTCCTTGAGCGGGGAGCCAGACGCGCCGGTAGATGACGGCTTCGCGGCGTGGTCGCCGGACGGGACGCGGCTCGTCGTGGCGCGGCGCTATCTGGACGAACGTTACACGGCAGGGAAGCAGCTTTATACGCTGGACGTGGCAACGGGGGAGGCCACGCCGTTGCTGGTGGATGCGGCCTACACGCACGCCGCGCCGCAGTGGGATGCGTCGGGGCGCTTCGTGCTCTACCAGCGGTTCGCGCTGGCCGAGACAGATGCGCAGCCGGAGGTCTGGGTGCTGGATACGCACACCGGCGAGGCGCGGATGCTGGCGCAGAATGCTTTCCTCCCGGCGTGGCTGCCGTAGGGGATAAGGGTACATAGGCGTGCAGCTACGGCCAGACTTCTGAGGTTTCGGAAACTTCGGAAGTCTAGGTCGGGGACGGGCGCAGCAGAGCAGCGCCCCTACGCGAGACCGGTGCGGGGTGTGGGCGTATTGCCATACGCCTCTACGTAACCCCGGCCCCGCCAGCAGACTCCCGAAGTCTTGCGCCGTTCCCCCTCCCTTGCACATCTCCGGCGGACGATGTACGCTTGGCCCCATGCGCGAAACCCAAGCCCTCATCGAGCGGGTTCGCCGCGTCTCGGCGGACGTGCAGCAGATTGACCTGGCCGTTGACCCGGCCCTCATGCAGCTTAAGCCCGGCCAGGCGCTCTTCGTGCGGCGGCACAACCAGCCCGGCTGGGAGCCGTACCTGCGCGAGCTATGGATTCCGGTGGACATGCGCCCAGGGCGGCTCACCGTCGAGATCGCCAACAGCCCCTACGTCGCCCCCAACGAAATCGTGGACGTGCTCAGCCCGGTAGGACGCCCCGTCCCCGTGCGCCCGCGCATCCAACACCTGCTGCTGATCGCCGACGATGCCCTGCCCACGCCGTTCGTTTTCCTGGCGCGCACCCTGGCCGGCGGCGGCGTGGCGATTACGCTGGTGCTCAACGGGCTGGCCGCGCGCTACCCGCTGGAATTGCTCTCGCCTGAAGTGGAGATCGTGCGCGGCGACGCCGACTGGTCGTGGCCCGACCAGGTGGCAACCTTCCAGTGGGCGGATCAGGTGCTCATCCTCGCGCCCGGCTACCGTCAGGCCGACGCCTACGGGCGGCTGCTCGACCGCGTGCGCCAGATTCGCACCCACGACCTGCCCGATCACTATGCCTGCGGGCTGTTCTACGACCGGCTGGCCTGCGGCGCGGGCGCGTGCGGCGCGTGCGAGGTGCGCGCCCACGACACGCCCCTGCTGGCCTGCACCGACGGCCCGGCCATTGACCTGAAGCGAGTCGTGTTCCGGTGAACGCGGAAACTCTACACAGTGTCCTCTTGGTGGGCGCGCACCCCGACGACGAGACGGTGATGGCCGGGGGGACGCTGGCTGCGCTGCGCGCCACTGGCGCGTGGACGCCAGACCCAACAGCCCAGGCGCGAAAGGGGTGATGCCCATGATCCAGCTAACGCGCACCGGCAAGAACCCGCTCGTCATCGAGAATCCGGTCATGCCTGCCGCTGGCACCTTCGGCTTCGACGGCGCGGCCTACCGCAACCTGCTCGACCTGGCCAAGCTGGGCGCGATCGTCACCAACCCGGTCACCTGGCGACCCCGCCGTGTGGCTCGCGGGACGCGCGTCGTGCCACTGCCAGCGGGCGTGCTGGTGCACACCGGCCTGCCCAACCCCGGCATGAGGCGCACCATCGCTCAGTACCGCGCGCGCTGGGCGCGCAGCCTGGCCCCGGTGATCGTGCATGTGGTGGCGACTTCGCCCGCTGAGGTCGCTCGCTGCGCCGCCGCGTTGGAGGGCTGCGAGGGGGTAGCGGGAATCGAGATTGGGCTGCACGACCAGGCCACGCCGGACGACATCGCGGCGATCCTGGACGCGGCGCGCGCGAGCACCCTGCCCGTGCTGGTGCGCGTGCCGCTGTACAGCGCCGTCGAGTCGGCACGCGCCGCTGCCGAGGCCGGCGCGGGCGGGCTGGTCGTGGCGGCTCCACCGCGCGGCACCGCCCGCGACCCAGAAAGCGGGCAGTTGGTCGGCGGGCGGCTCTACGGCCCCTGGCTCAAGGCGCAGGCGCTGCGCGCCGTCGGGCAGATCGCGCGGCTGGTGGACATGCCGGTGATCGGCTGCGGCGGGATTCACTCCGCCGCCGACGCCCGTGACTTTCTGGAAGCGGGGGCGGTCGCCGTGCAGGTGGACACGGCGACCTGGGTACAGCCGCGCCTGCTGGAAGTGATCGCACGCAACCTGGGCGGGTTGGAGCTAACGCGCGTGGCCGGGGCGCTGCCCGACGAGTGGCAGCCAGGCATGGGCGAGACCATGCGCCTGCTGCGCGACCGGCGGCCCGCGCCCGGCCCGGACGACGAACCGCCCGCCCCGCCCGACCTGCCGGAATAGGCGCGCCGGACTCTGGCTTTTCCCTCATTGCTGGGCGTGTTTCGTAGGGGCGTCGCTCTGCTGCGCCCTGGGTCGGACAACGATTTCTCGGCGATCAGATACGTAGGGGAGGGTTTCTAAACCCTCCCCTACGTTTGGTTTCGTCAGGTTTTCGCGGCGAGGCCGGGCACGCCAGGCCCCGCCGGCCCGACCGTCACTCGTAGCGCAGGACGTTGAGCGGCTTCTCGCCCGAAGCACGCCACGCGGTGAGGATGGCCGCGGCCAGCGCGATCAGCACGCACAGCGCCATCAATTGCAGCGCAGTGACATAGGGGATGGAGCGCCCCAGTTCGCCGCCGAAGGCCTGGGTGAGCAGGAGCAACAGGCCAATACCGCCCAGACCCACCCCGATCAGCCCGCCGATCAGCCCCATCAGCCCGTATTCGAGCAGCAACATGCCCAGCACGCGCTCGCGCTGCAGGCCGACCGCCTTCATGATGGCAATCTCGCGGCGGCGCTCCAGCGTGGCCAGCGCCACCGAGTTGGCGATGACGATCCCCCCCACAACCAGCGCTAGCCCGGCAACCAGGATGGGGAACGAGGTGAACTGGTCCATGATGCGGTTGAGCAGATCGTTGAGCAGCTTCGTTTCCATCACGAAGGCCAGCGGGATTTCGTTCATGGCCCGGCGCAGCGCCCGAATCTGGCTTTCTTCGACATCCACGATGGCGCTGACGGAACTGGGCTGCACCGTGGGTGGGAAGGCGTTGATCGGCGCGTAGTTCGACGAACCGAAGTTGACCTGTACTCCCGGCGTGCGTCGGTCTACCATTCCGACGATCTCGAAGCGCATCAACTGCCGCTCGCCTGATGCCGTATTGAGGCCAGGGGTGGTGAACTCGAACAGCAACTGATCGCCCACGTCCAGGCCGGTGGCGATCACGCCCGGCGTGGCCGAGATGACAATGGGCGGGTATTGCCCTGCGTCGGGGTCCCAGGGGCCGGTGTCGGTGGGGAGTAGTTGGCGTCCCTTGTAGAACGTCACGTCGGGCAGGTTCGAATCCACGCCGCGCGCGTCAATGCCGCTGAACATCCAGCGCAGCATGTTGGCTTCGTCTTCGTTTTCCTGGCGGGCGCGCGCCATCAACTCGTCGGCGGTGGGGATGCGGTTCTCGCTGACATCAGTGGCCGAGACAAGGGAGACATCGTAGGTGGCCACTGCCGAATAGCTGCGCACGCCTTCGACCGCGCCCAGCCGCTCTTCGACCAGGCGCAGCGTGTCGCCTGTCCCGGCGGCAAAGATGATCACGTTGCCGCCCACTTCGTTTTCCAGCACCTGGGCGAAACGGTTGGTGATCGCCGTCGCCAGCATGGTGATCAGGCTGAGCGTGAAGACGCCCACCACCAGCGCCAGCAGCGTAGACGCTGCGCGCCCTTTGGTAGCCAGCATCGAGCGCAGCACCAGCTTGAGATCAACCAGTCGCCAGGTGGGCAGGAAACGCCCCACCAGCCAGATGATCGCCCACAGCACGGCGTAGAGCACCCCCACAGTGATGAAAGTGCCGAACAGAATCAGCAGCGCGGGCACGGCGTAGCCGAACGCCGCGCCCAGCAACGGCAACCCCGGTATCATCAGCACCCAGCGGATCAGGCGTCGCCAGAGCTTGCGCCGCGTCCAGCCGGCGAAGATGCCCCCGCTGAGCATGGTCACGCCCATCAGCAAGCCCAGGAACGCGCCCACGCCCATGGCCGCTCCGCGAATCGTCTGCGCCGAGAGCAGGTCATTGATCAGCGGCTGTGCCACCAGGCTGATCGCCAGCATGACGAAGAGCAGCGCGGCGAACGACCGAGCGCGTCCGGCGCGCGGCACTACCGTTTCCGAGGGGCGCAGCACCAGGTTGGGGCGCACCTGGCCCGCCGCCAGAGTCGGCAGGAAACCGAAGATGGTCGTGACAATGACGCCCACGACAAAGCCGGTAACCGGAGGGGCGAGCGTGATGCGGAAAGTCAGCGTCTGCGCCAGGAAACCTTCGGCTACCCCTTTGATGGCGTAGGCGGCCAGCCACCCCAGCGCGATCCCGGCCAGACTACCGAGAATGCCCATCAACACCGCCTCGGTCAGGAAGAGCGCGGTCACCTGTTCGGCTTCCAGGCCGATGGTCTTCAGCACGGCCACTTCGGTGGTGCGCCGGCTGACGATGACCAGCATGGTGTTGACGATGCCGATGCCACCGATGAGCAACGAGACCAGCCCCATGATCACCACCAGTTGGTTGATGGCATCGGCGACGTCTTTGTTCATCTCTTCCAGATCAACGGTGTTGGTGGCTTCGAGATAGCCGAAGCGCTGCTGCACCGCCCGCGTGGCCTCTTCGACGCGCGACGGATCGTCCAGACGCACGTAGATGGTGTCGGCCCCCGGTGTGATTGCGCCGTCGAACAGCGAGACAGCGGACACATCCAGATAGTAGTAGCCGATCAGGTTGCCGGAGAAGTTCTCGAAACCGGCCTCTTCAGCCGTCGGCACAATGCCGCGCAGCGTGAACTCGGCATTGGCCCCACTCAGCAGCAGCATATCGCCTACCTGAGCGTCAAGCGCGTCGGCCAGGTTGCGGCTGATCACGATGTCCGTCGGAGCCTGGATGACCTCGCGCAGGAGCTTGCCATCCTCTATTCTGCGCTCGCCATAGAGCGGGTAAGCGGCGATTTCCACGATGTAGGGCGAGACAAACGTTTGCTCGCGGTCGTTGTGTGGGTTGCTGACCACTGTGCCCGCCGAAGGCGAAGTGACGGCCTGCCGGTAGGTGATGGTCGTGCCGGGGTAGTGCTCCTCGAACCACTCCCCGATGACCTGAATGCCTTTGGGGGTGAAAATGTTGCCGCTGAACAAGCCCCCTGGCGCGATCACCCCTTCGTCGCGCCCGCGCTGCACGCGATCCGATAGCTCCCCGCTGCTGGCAGAGAGGCGGATGTCGCCGCGATTGCTCTCTTGCAGGCTGCCAGTGAGCGTATCTTCGATCATCACGCCGAGCGTTTGCAGGCTGACGATGGCCGCCACGCCCGCCGCAATGCACAGCAGCGCGAACAAGGTGCGCTGTTTGTTGACGCGCAGGTCGTTGAGCGAATGGCGCGTGTAGAACTTGAGCTTCTCGATCATTGCCGTGTCCTTGCTAGCGCCCGTTGACCGTGACGGGTTTCAGTTCGCCGGTCGAACGCTTGTCTTTGAGCAGGCGGATGGCTTCCATCTGCGCCGTAGAACGCGCGTCAACGTCCTGGGCGATCTTGCCGTCCACCAACGCCACCACGCGCTCGCACTGCGCGGCCACATCCATGTTGTGCGTGACGACGATGATCGTCGTGCCAAGCTGCTGCTGCACGTCGCGCAGCGCCTGGAGCACCACCTCGCTCGATTCGGTGTCCAGGTTGCCGGTCGGCTCGTCGCAGAGCAGCAGCGGCGGCTCGTTGGCCAGCGCGCGGGCCAGCGCCACGCGCTGCTGTTGCCCGCCCGAAAGCTGCGTGGGCCGGTGATGCATCCGGTCGCCCAGCCCCAGCAGTTCGAGCAGTTCCTTGGCACGTTTGGTGGGGTTGTGTTTGCGCTTGCGGGCGAACTGCGCCGGCAGGGCCACATTCTCCAGCGCCGACAGGGTCGGGATCAGGTTGAAGAACTGGAAGACGAAGCCGATCTTCTCGTTGCGCACGCGGGTCAGGGCGCGTTCGTCCAGGTCGGTGATGTCCAGCCCGTCAATGAGGATGCGCCCGCTGGTGGGGGTGTCCAGCCCGCCGATCATGCCCAGCAGGGTGGACT
>DYGW01000123.1 GCA_020724485.1 Thermoflexus sp.
CTGGAGGCGGCGGGCACCGACCTGGCCCACGTAGTCAAGGTGACCGTGCTGCTAACCGACATCGCCACCTTTGCCGAGATGAACGAGGTCTATCGCACGTTCTTCCCGGTCGATCCCCCGGCGCGCATGACCTATGCCGTGCGCGACCTGCCGCTGGGCGCGCTGGTCGAGATTGACGCCGTCGCCACCACACCAGACTGAGCGAGGCCGCCCATGCGCATCGAGTTTCTCGGCTCTGGGGGCGCGATCACCACGCCGCGCCCCGGTTGCCAATGCCCCGTCTGCGC
The DNA here is from genome assembly GCA_020724485.1 of Thermoflexus sp. Lineage (GTDB taxonomy): Bacteria > Chloroflexota > Anaerolineae > Aggregatilineales > Aggregatilineaceae > UBA2029. Next base: position 288 of record DYGW01000123.1, read on the forward strand.
TGAGGCGCGCGCAGAGGGGGTGCCCTATAGCCGCAGCGGGCCGAGTCTGTTCGTGCACGGCCCCGACGTGCTGATTGACACGCCGGAAGAGAGCAAATTCCAGCTTGACCGCGCCGGAATCGCGCATGTCCCGGCCTGCCTGTACTCGCACTGGCACCCCGATCACGTAGCCGGGCTGCGCGTGTGGGAGACGATGAACGGCGACTGGCTGCGCTGGCCGCCCCAGCACCGCCGCACGACGATCTTTCTGCCGCAGCAGGTCGCCGCCGACTTCCACCACCGGCTGGGCGCGTGGGAGCAACTGATGTACTTGCAGCATCTCGGCGTGGTGGAGGTGATCGTGCTGCGCGACGGCGAGACGCTCGCCCGCAACGGCGTGACCATCCGCCCCTTCCGCGTCGCCCAGGACTATGTGTACGCCTTCCTGTTCGAGGACGGCGCGACGCGCGTCCTGATCGCGCCGGACGAACTGTTGGGATGGGTGCCGCCCGCTGATGTGCGCGGCGTAGACCTGGCCGTGCTGCCGATGGGCCTGGCGGAGTTCGACCCGCTCCGCGGCACGCGAATCATCTCCGCCGAGCACCCCGTCCTGCGCGCCGAAGCGACCTTCGAGCAGACGCTCAACATGGTGCGCGCGCTGGACGCCCGCCGCGTGATCCTGACCCACGTCGAAGAGCCGGTCGGCCTGAGTCACGACGACCTGGAACGGCTGGCGGCGCGCCTACGCGACGAGGGGCTGCCGGTCACGTTCGCCTATGACACGCTGGTGGTGGAGGTTTGATGGGGAAATTGGCAGGGTTGTGAGTGCGGAGTCGGGAGTCGGGAGATTAGCCTGTGCTCAAGACTCTTGACTCAAGACTCACTACCCGCAATGATCGGGTAATATTGCCTTGTTGTCGTTATGAGTGTATACCCATGCCCCACGACCTGATCTTGCTGGTGGACGACGAGCCGCACATCATCGAGTTGGCCAGCCTGTATCTCAAGCAGGATGGCTTCCGGGTGATCAGTGCGGGCGATGGCCTGGCGGCCCTGGAGCGCGTCGCGCAGGACAACCCGGCGCTGATGGTGCTCGACCTGATGCTGCCCCGGCTCGACGGGTGGGAAGTCTGCAAGCGCGTGCGCGCCGAGTCCGACTTGCCGATCCTCATGCTCACTGCCCGCGACGATGACATTGACAAGATCGTGGGGTTAGAACTAGGGGCAGACGACTACCTGACCAAGCCATTCAACCCGCGCGAGCTGGTCGCGCGCATCAAGGCGATTCTGCGTCGGGCCGAGCCGCGCCGCCCCCGCGAGGGAGAAGCGCCATTGCGCGCTGGCAACCTGACCATTGACCCGGCGCGGCGCGAGGCGCGCGTAGCCGGGCGGCTGGTAGACCTGCGCGCCAAGGAGTTCGACCTGCTGCTGGCTCTGGTCGAGAACCGGGGGTTGGTGCTCAGTCGCGAGAAGCTGCTCGACCTGGTGTGGGGCTTCGACTTCTACGGGCAGACGCGCACCGTAGACGTGCATATCGCGCACCTGCGCGCCAAGCTGGCTGGCTGCACCGCCGAGATCGAGACGGTGTGGGGCGTCGGCTACAAGCTCAGCGCGGACTAGGCGGCCTGCTCTAACAACTTACTCTGACCTTGATTGCCAGTTATTTACCTCACCCCCGTTTCGCTTCGCTCAACTTCCCCCTCTCCGCTAGCGGAGAGGGGGTCAGGGGGTGAGGTTGCGAGCAGGAACGAACTGGCGATCAGGGCAACAACTTCTCCCTGTTCACACATTGATAACAGTTGGGTGCTACGCTGGCAGGAAATGGGACCTATCTGGAATGCTCAAGACCTTGCGCAGCCGGTTGTTGCTTTCCTACGTGACTATTCTGCTGATCCTGCTCGTGCTGGTCGGTTTCATCCTGCTTGCTTTTCTGGCGGCGCGACCGCTGCCCACCGATGAGATCACCAGCGACCTGACCGCCGTGCTGCTCGACGTGCGCGCGGTGGAGAGCATCCGCATTGAGATCAGGACGTGGACGCAATCGGGCATGGGCATGAGGGCGCGTCTGGGCGCGTATGGGCAGTTGCTCACCGACTACCTCAGCCAGCTCAGCGCAGAGCGCGGGGTGCGGGCGCTGCTCGTCAGCGAAGACGGCGAAGTGCGCTACGATTCCGAGGGCATCCTGGCGTCCGGTGCCTCCGTCCGCGAGACCGAGCGCACGCCGCTTGTTCCGCCCAGCCGCATCCGCCTGAGTGGTCTGTACAAAGGCCGTTTCGTGGACGTAGACGGCAGCGAATGGCTATTCGTCGCGCAGCCACTCTTCCCAATGGCAGAAATGATGGCGGATCCGTCGTACCTGCTGATCGCCGCGCCGGTGCCGCGCGCCACGCTGCGCGAGGTCTTTCGCCTGTTCGGCGACACGTTCTTCGCTCCGCTGGCAAAGGCCGGGCTGGTCGCGCTGGTGATCGCGGTAGGGCTGTCGCTGCTGATCGCCGGGTCGGTGGCCCGCCCATTGCAGCGCATGAGCCTGGCTGCGCGGCGCATCGCCAGCGGCGACTACCGCCAGCGCGTAGAGGTCGCCGGGCCGCGCGAAGTGCGCGCGCTGGCCCGCTCGTTCAACGACATGGCCGAGCGGGTGGCGACGGCGCAGCAGGCGCAGCGCGATTTCCTCGCCAATGTGTCGCACGACTTGCGCACGCCGCTGACCAGCATCCAGGGCTTCTCGCAGGCCATCGCCGAGGGCGTGACTTCCGATCCGGCGGCGGCGCAGCGCGCGGCGCAGATCATCCACGACGAGACGGCGCGGCTGCATCGCATGGTCGAGTCGCTGCTCGATCTGGCCCGCCTCGACGCCGATCAGGTGAACATGCGCCGCCACCCTCTCGCGCCGGGCGACCTGCTCCGCGCGGTTGGCGCGGGCTTCTCTGGCCAGGCGCGCGACCGCCAGATAGACCTGCGGCTGGTCATCCCCCCAGACCTGCCGCGCATCAGCGGCGACGGCGACCGGCTGGCTCAGGTGTTCACCAACCTACTCGATAACGCCCTCAAGCATACCCCGCCAGGCGGGACGGTGACGCTGAGCGCGGCGCCCTCGGACGGCGGCATCGTCGTCACCGTGCGCGATACGGGCGAGGGCATCCCGCCGGACGAGATCGGGCGCATCTTCGAGCGGTTCTACCAGGTGGACAAGAGCCGGCAGCGCGACCGCCTGGACGACGGGTTGGGGTTGGGGCTGGCGATTGCGCGGCAGATCGTCGAGGCGCACGGTGGGACTATCCGGGCGGCCAGCGCCGCTGGCCAGGGCACGACGTTCACGGTCTGGCTGCCGCTGAGCCGGGAGTAGCGGGGATCAGTGGTTATTGGTTGTTGGTGGTCAGTTGTCAGTGATCAGAGGGCGCGCCTGGTCGAAGTTCGGAGTTGTGAGTTTAGAGTCAGAAAGCCGGAGCATAATCTCCCGACTCAAGACTCACAACCCCTGACGACTGAAAACCAACAACCAATGACCAGAAACCTCTATCGCCTGCGCAGAGTCTGGCCGGGATACTTCCGCTACCAGGCGGCGGGCGTCAACTCCTCCGCCGCCCGCCGGGCCGACGCCTTGAGCGTCCCCCGCGCCGCCACATCAACGCGCAACCCGCCGGTCAGGGCCAGCGCGATCACCAGCAGGGCGCTCTCAATGGCGAACACTGTGCCGTAGGCCAGCAGCGCGTCGCCGCCGCTGATCCGGCGCATCACGTCCACGACCACGCCGCCCATCAGCCCGCCGCCGGCTTGCCCCAATTCCGCCGCCATGCCCCACACGCCCATCAGCAGCCCGGCGCGCACGAACGTGGTGAACTCGATCACCGCGGTCAGTAGCCCGGCCATGGACAGGCCCGTACCGATGCCCAGCAGGAAGACCAGCGCCCGAAATACGCTCACGCTGCCCAACGCTCCGGCGCTGATGATCCCGGCGAAGACGAGCACGTTCAGCAGCAGCCCGGCGCGCAGCACCGGCAGGATGCCGAAACGGGCGATCAGGCGCGTGCCTGCGATTACAATCGCCAGCAGGGTGCCCGTCCCCCAGATCGCCGTCAGGCGCGTCGTCTGGGCGACGCTCATCTCCAGCACCAGCGCCCCATACGGCTCCAGCAACACGTCCTGGGCCAGCGTCCCCAGCACGCTGAGCACCACCAGGACGAAGAAACGCCGCGCGTGTGGGTTGGCCCACACCAGCGAGCGCACGACGGCCAGGAATGGCTCCCCGGAAGCCCGGCGCGCCGTCTCTTCCAGGTCGGGAATCTCCGGCTCCTGCCGGCTTACAGCCAGCGCCGCCAGGGCTGCGTAAGCGACCATGACGCCCAGCACGATGGCCAGCAGCCGCCCGGTGTCAAACGGCTCCAGCAGCCGCCCCAGCACCAGCGCGCCGCCCAGGATGCCGGCGAACATGGCCACCTTGTACAGCGTCACCGCGCGCGGGCGCTGTGCCCCGCTGAACTTGTCGGCCAGCAGCGCCTCGAACGTGTTGCTGGCCAGGGTGTGCCCCAGCCCAAAGGCCATGAATGCCAGCAGCCCTCCGCCCGCCACCACCGGCAGGGCCGCCGCCTCGTTGAGCACGATGAGCGTCGCCCCGCTCACGCCGAGGCCGGCCACCAGCGTGCCCAGGACAATGTACGGCTCGCGGCGCTTGCCGCGGATCGGGTAGCCGTCGGAGACGTAGCCGAGCCAGACGCGGGCGGGGGCGATCAGCACGGGGATAGCCAGGAACAGCCCGACCAGCGCGGCGGGCAGCCCCAACTCGACGATCATCACGCGGTTGAGCGTCCCACTGACCAGGACCGAGGCCAGCCCCAGGCCGAGCGGGAACCCCGCCAGGCGCACGTAGTGTAGTGCAGTGATCACCCCGACTCCGATGGTTGTAGATTTTGCTAGATTTTCTGCGTTTCTGGTGCGATTTTCGAGATTATAACGGCTTCGCGGGGGATTGGCACACGCAACAGATTTCTCACTTTCTCTGTCGTGGGGAAATGGCCGAGGATGGGGGGAGAGTTGCAATCTCACCGCCCCGGCTTGACGCATACGGCGACGAAGTGCTCGGCCAGTGCACGCGGCGCGACGCGGGCCAGGGCCGCGTTGAGGCGGAAGACCAGCGGGTGAAAGGCGAAGTAGGTCGGGTCTTCGATGGCGCGGAAGGTGTCCAGCGCCAGGCCCGCCCCGCGCGCCAGCGCCTCGACCTGGTGGCGCGTGTTGGCGCAGTAGACCACCGGGAAGGCGTCGGCTTCCGCGCGCCCGTACAGGCGCGGCACCAGCCACCCTTGCAGCGGGCGCAGCGCACGGTTGAGCAGCGCGGCGGGGCTGCGCGCGCCGGGGGCCAGGGCGATGAACGCGCCGCCGGGCCGCAGCACGCGTGCCACCTCAGCGAAGGCTCGCGCCGGGTCGGGCAGGTGTTCCAGCACCCAACTGGCCAGCACCAGGTCTACGCTGACGGCAGGCAGCGGCAGGGCATCCGCCAGCGCGACGGCGCGCGGCAGGTCCGGCAGGCGGTGCTCGGTCAGCGAGCGGTGATTGGGGTCCAGGCCAAGCGGATGGGCGACCGCCGGGCCAAGCTGTTCCAGCGCGCCGCCGCGCCCGCAGCCCAGGTCGAGCACGCGCATCCCCGCTGCCAGCCGCTCGCGGATCAGCGCCTCGTAGACGGCGGTGGCGGGACGCCAGCCGGGGCGCATTCGCGCGTAGCGGGCGCGGTAGGCGTTCTGCTGGTCAAGCGACAGGGGCATGTCTTCCTCGCAGGGGCGCTGCTCTGCTGCACCCTGGGGCGTATGCTATACGCTCCTACAGCCGACTTCCTATTCCCGACTCCCCCCTAGCGCACGCTGACGCGGCTGCCGTCGGGCGTCTTGGTCACGGCGATCTGCACCGGGAAGGCGTCGCGCAATTCGTCAATGTGGGTGATGGCCAGCACCAGATCGAACTGGTCCTGGATCGAGGTGATCGCTTCGACCAGCCGCTGCCGTCCGTCCTCGTCCTGCGTGCCGAAGCCTTCGTCAATGAACAGGGTGCGCAGTTGCGCCCCAGCCCGCCGGGCGAGCATCTGGCTGAGCGCCACGCGAATGGCGAAGTTGACGCGGAACGCCTCCCCGCCCGAATACAGGTCGTAGCTGCGCGTGCCTAGCTCGTCGCTGATCAGGATGTCCAGCGTCTCGATCACGCCGCCGCCGGATTTCTTCTCGCGCTGCGTGTCGAAGCGGACGTGCATCCGCCCCCCGGTCATGCGCGCCAGCAGGTAGTTGGCGCTCTCCTGCAGCTCCGGAATCACCGCTTCGATGATCATCGCCGGGACGCCGTTCTTGCCGAAGGCGTCGCGCAGTTCTTCGTACAGCCCCTGCTCGGCCAACTGCTCGTCGCGGCGCTGCTCCAGGTCGGCTTTGCGCTGGCGCGCGTTTTCCAGGGCGGCGAGCGCCTGTTGCGCGCGGACGACCGCCGCGTGAGCGCGCTGTTCGGCGGCGCGGCACTCGCGCACCTCCTGCTCGCGGCGGCGCGCCTCCTCGACGCGCTCCCCCAGCGCGTCAATCTCGGCCTGGGCGGCAGCGGCCTCCCCGCGCTCCTGGGCCAGCGACTCTTCCCAGCGGGCGCGGCGGGCGGCGGCGGATTCCAGCCTGTACCGCACCTCCGGCTCCTCGCGCAGCGCGGCGTCAAGCTCGCGGTGACGCTGCTCGTAGTCGCTCAAGGTGCTGACCGTCTCGCGGACGGCGCTGTGCGCCTCGGAGTCGTAGCCGAGCGAGTCGATCTCGGCGCGGATCGCGGCACGCTGGGCCTGTAGCTCTTGGGCGAAGTCGCCCGCTGCAAGCTGCGCCTCAATCACGTCGAGCGCCGAGCGTTCCGTCTGTAGTAGCTCGGCGGCGGAGCGGGCCGCCTCGACGTTAGCTTCCAGCTTAGCGGCGCGGTCGCGCAGGACTTGCAGGCCGCGTAGTTCGCCGTCGAGCGTCTTGATCGCCGCGTCGTGGGCGCTGCGCTCGGCCTCGATTTCCTTGAAACGGGCCACATTGGCCCGGTAGAGGTCGCCGCGCGCGGTGCCTTCAGTTTTTACCTCGGCGAGCACCGCCTGCCTGTGCTCCTCGCTGAGCGGCTGGCCGCACAGCGGGCAAACGGCTCCGGCGGCCTCAAGTTGCTCCAGGCGTGCCTTGAGGTCGTCCATCTCCTTGCGCAGAGTCTTGTTGTCAGCCCCCAGCGTAGCGCCCAGCTCGATCAGCCTGGCCAACTCCTGGCGCAGCGCCTCGCGGCTCGCTTCCTGGGCTTCCAGCCGCGCGATCTCCACCTGGACATCGGCCAGGTCCGCTTGCAGCGCCTCCAGGTCCGCGGCGGCGCGCTGAGCGGTGCCGATGCGGTCGCGGTGCACGCTGGCCTGCCCTTCCAACGCCGCGCGCTGGGCCTGGATTGCGCCGTCCACTTCGGCCAGCCGGTCTTTGATGGCGCTCATCGCCTGCAGCTTCTCGCCGAGCGCCTGGTCCGTCTCACGGGCGGACTGCAGCCGCTGGTAGCCTTCCTGGATTGACTCGCGCTCCTCGACGACGGACTCCAGATCGGCCAGCCGCCCCTGCAGGCGGGTCAACTCGGCGTCAATCTCGGCCAGGTCGTGCTCGCGCTGGCGGATGCGGTGCTCGGCTCCCGCCAGACGCGCCTTGGCCGCGTCCATCTGCTCCTCCGCCCCGGCGACCTCGGCATAGCGTGCCTCGGCCTCGGTGAGGCGTCCCTCCGCCTCGGCGAAGTCTCCCTCGGCCAGTGCCAGGTCGCGCTGCAAGGCCGGCTCCTCCAATTCCTGGCGGGCGATCTCGCCAATCTGCATCGTGAAGAGGTCGAGGTTGTGCTTGATCACACGCAGCCGTTCTTTGGCGCGCTCCTCGTACTGCTCCCACTGGTCGAGGCCCAGGATGTCGGACAGCAGGCGCTTACGCTCGCCGGGCGCGGCGACGGTGAAGGCGTCGGCGCGACCCTGCTGCAAGAAGGCCGAATGGACGAAGGTCTCATATTCCAGGCGCAGCAACTCGCTGATGCGCCGGGTCGTCTCGTTGACCGAGGGGGCAGTGATGGCCGCCCACTGGCTCAGACCATCGTCCCACACGAACAGGTCAAGCGTGCTGCGCCCGGCGGCTCCTGCTTTCTTGGCCTTCTGGCGGCGACGCACCACGCGGTAGAGGTTGTCGCCCTGGGCGAAGTCCAACTGGACGAACATCTCGCTCTGGCCCTGGTGGATCAGGTCGTCGTCGGAGCGCACGCGGGCCTTACCCCACAGCGCCCAGGTCATCGCGTCCAGCAGCGACGACTTGCCCGCGCCGTTCGGCCCGGACAGGCAGGCCAGGTGCATCCCCTCGAAGCTGATCGGGTCAGGCTGGCGATAGGCCAGGAAGTTGTGCAGTTCCAGTCGTTTAGGAAGCATGAGTCATCACCGTTCGCCGTTACCGCTGGGACGGCATTACTCCGCCGGTCCCTCAAACAACGCGCTCGCCCGCTCCAGCAGCGCATCGCGGCGCTCCGGGGCGATCTCCTTGATCATCAAGTAACGCTCCAATAGCTCATACGGCGTCAGCCCTTCGGGTGAGAGGCCCAGCCGCAGCCGCGCCGGGCGCTCGACATGGCGCTGGATGACAGCGACATGGTTGGCCCCCGCGTCCTTGAGCGCCTGGAAGATCTCGCTGTCCAACAGGTGCGGATCGGCCTCGGCGTCAGCGGTAATCACGACTTTTACCACCGCGTCGTCCAGATCGCTACGCTTGATGGCGTCCAGCACGGTGCGCGTCGGGTCGCCGCTGCCGCGCACGTCCACGCGCAGGGTCACGAACGGACGGGCGCTCACCGGGACGAACTGCCAGGTCGTGGCTCCCCGCGCCAGTTCCACCCACACAAAGCCCTTGTGGTCGTCCTCCTCGCCGAAGTCAATGCGCTCCAGACTGCCGCTGTAGACGACGGGCGGGGCATTCGTCCGGCCCAGCGTCAGGCACTGGTGCTTGTGGATGTGGCCGAGCGCCACGTAATCCCAGGCGGGGTTGTCGAGCGCGCTGAGCAGTACCATCACGTCGCGGCCCAGCATCACGCTGCGCTCGCTGCCGAATGTCGCCCCGCCGACGGTGAAATGCCCGGTCAGCACGCGCGGCATGTCCCCTGCTGCCGCCGCCGCTTCGGTCAGCGCGCCCAGCCGCAGATGAAGCTGCTCGGCGACCAGGTCATCAATCGCGGCGATGGTTTTGTTGGGCGGTACGGGGATGTCGCGCAGCAAATGATGGCGCACCGGGTAGGGCGCGGTGGCGACCAGCACCGGGCCGCGCCGCGTTTCGACGGTGTGCGCGGCGTATTCGCGGCCCAGGATCGTGTTCGGCACCTGGAGCGTGTCGTAAATCTCGATGCTCGACGCACGCGCTTCGACGGCAGGCAGGTCGTGGTTGCCGACCAGCAGCACGACCGGGCACAGCCGGACCAGGTCTTGGACGCGGAAGGCGAACTCGCGCTGGAAGGTCGGGTTGGGATTCTGCGACTTGAAGGCGTCCCCGGCGAAGATGACCAGGTCTGCGCCGTGCTCGGTGGCGTAGTCCACCATCTCGTCGAGACGGCGCAGGAAGTCGCGCACGCGCGACGAGACGCCTGTCTGCGGGTCGGTACGCCCGTAGTTCTCCATGCCGATATGCACATCGGCGAAATGCAGCAGCCGGATCGGTTCAGGGGTAGAAGCAGCCATCAGCGGTCAGCCCTCAGCAGTCAGCAAATAGCGGTCAGCCATCAGCGAACGGCAGTCAGCGGTCAGCGAACAGGAGACAGTCAGTCGCGCGGGGCAGCGTCACTCCGCCCAGCCGGAGCGGGCGATGGCGTCCAGCACGGCGTCGTGCAGGAAGCGATTGGTGACGATCACGCCCCGGTTACTGACCATGCGCGTGCCGGCGGTCCAGTCAAACGGTCGCCCGGCGACATCGGTCACCCGCCCGCCCGCCTCGCTGACGATGACATAGCCCGCCGCGTGATCCCACAGCTTCTCGCGGAAGCGCGGGTCCGGCACGACGCGCAGGTACATGTCGCCCATGCCGCTGGCGACCATCGCGTACTTGTCCTGGCTGTCCAGGGATCGCCGGGGCGCGCCCGGCCTGCGACCGAGCGCCCGGTTCACATCGTCAATGAACGACAAATCGGTGTGCTCCGCCTCGAAGCTGGTCAGCAGCGTTGCCGCGCGCGGATCGGTGATCGTGGATACCTGGATCGGTTCGCGCGCGTCGCCCGCCAGCGACTCGCGATACGCACCCGCGCCGCGCATGGCATAGGTCAGCGCGCCGGGGTCGCCGGGCGGATCGGCCTCGTCACTGTAGAAGCCGGGGCTGGCCAGCACGCCGAGCGCCGGCTCGCCGCCGATCATCAGGGCGATGGCCACGCAGTAATGCCGCCCGCCGAGGAAGCCCTTCGTCCCGTCAATTGGGTCCACGATCCAGGTGCGCTCGGCCTGCTTCTGCTTGCCGAAGTCGAGCCAGGCGCAGACTTGCTCCTCGAAGACGTAGCCGCCGACCGCGTCGGTGACGAAGCGGCTCACCAGCGCGCGCTGGCGGTCGTTGAGCAGCAGCATGAACTCCTCGGAACGCTCCTCCGAGAGCACCGCGTCGTCCGGGAAATTCTCTGATAGGGCGTGGCCGATCAGGGCCTGCGAAGCGTAGTCGGCGATGGTCACCGGCTCGCGCCCGTCCTTCTGCGACGGGCTGACCAGCTCGGCCTGGATGTTCTGGCAAATCCCCGCCGCGATGCGGGCGATGGTCTTGGCGGTTTCAAGCTCGTAAGACAGTGTCACTCAGCTGAACTCCCTGTGGTCAGGAACGTGTGTGCTATTGTAGCGCAGGTGAGGCGGGGGCGAAACAGAAGGGTGATCAGTGGGTCCACGAACAAGTCGTGAACGTGTCCCCCCATCCCCGGCCCTTCCCCCACGAGGGGGGAAG
>DYGW01000124.1 GCA_020724485.1 Thermoflexus sp.
TGGGGGGCAATCCCAGCGCCCAAGTGCCCAGCCCTAACAGGTCGTTCGTGGACCCCGCGCGAACACGACCGTTGACACGTCCCGAAAACACGCTACAATTACCCTCGTTCCCGCAAGGGACAACGCCGAGGTAGCTCAGTTGGTAGAGCACTTGACTGAAAATCAAGGAGTCCCCAGTTCAAGTCTGGGCCTCGGCACACAAAACCCCTGCCATCACAGCAGGGGTTTTCGGTTGGCGTGTTGCCACTCTTGCCCGGCTATTCTGTCACGCTGTGCTCTTTGAGCAAGGTCACGATCTCCGGAAAGTCAATGCCTAGCTCGCGCACTTTCTTCAGCGTGGGAATGCCGTTAGCGTTCCAGCCACGCCGCTGGTAGACGGCGTCCATAAGCTGCTCGTAGCGCGCCTCGCGGTAGCGGCGCAGCGCCGCGACCTTTTCCTCAACGGTCAGCGCCGCCGGGTCAATGCCGACTTCCTGACGAAGCTGCGCATCATAACGCTCCGCCCGCGACTTGTACTCGTCCACCGTCACCGGCCCCATCGCCCGGTATGGCAGGGCGTCGTGCTCGCGCGTCCCAAAGCCGAGCCACAACGCCAACAGGCGCTGGAAGTTGTAGACCCGCTCCGACTGCGCGATCAAGTCCTCCGGTCTGGTCGGCTTGCCGGACAGCCCCTCGTACAGCCACGTGTAGTTCTCGACGTGCTCTGGCACCTTGTTCGGCTCGGCGGTCTCCTTGTTGTTGGCTGGCATGATGTCATTCCAGGGCAGCTTGCACAGCCCGTGCAGGCTGAACCACGTCCGCCAGAGCGGGAAGTAGTGCAGCGCCTCGGCCTTCGCCTCGAAGGTCGGGAGTTCTTTGCGCACCATGTCCATGAAGATCAGCCAGGCTTCGTCGTGCTGCGCGCCCTTGAGGGCCATGCCATACCCGCCCTGCTGCGCCAGGGACTCCTTGGTCATGTATTCGGAGATTTCCATCCCCTTGACTTCCATGCCAATGTCCTGGACGAACTGCGGATCGGCGCCATACTGCTCGACGAACAGCCGCTTCAGGTAACGCACGCCCTGCCCAAGAACGTAGCCGAAGCCTTCGCCGCGCACCATCTGGTGCAGCAGCTCCAGGGCCGTCTCGGCGTCGCCCCACCGCAGCGTGATCCCGCCGGTCACCGTCTCGTCAATGACCCCCTCCGTGAAGCACTCGATAGCGAAGGCCAGCGAATTGGCGAAGGAGATCGTGTCAATGCCGTAGGTGTCGCAGTAGAAGTTGATCTCGATGACGGCCAGCGGATCGAACACGCCGATATTCGACCCCAATCCAGCGATGGTCTCGTACTCCGGCCCGTCCACCAGCACCGTCTCGCCCTTGTATGGCCCGGTGCGCAGGTGAAAGTGATCCACCCCGTGCGCGCAGGACAGCGTGCAACCGTACCAACAGCCGTCGGGCATCCCCTGGGTGAATAGCTCCTCCCACACCGTGCTATCCAGATTCCTGGCGTTGGGGTGCGATCCGTAGCGGTAGTTATTCACCGGCAGCAGGTCGAACTCGTTCATGATCGGCGGCAGGTGCCCCGTGCCAATCTTGCGCATGTTGTTCTGCTTGCTGTCTAGCTCGGCGATCTCCTTGTTGATGCGCGTGCCGGCCTTGCGGATCAACTCCATGTTCGCCGGGTTGTTGCTGTCGCCCTTCATCTGGCTGTAGCGCACCACCATCGCCTTGAGGCCCTTGTGGCGAAAGACGCGGCCCGCCCCGCCCCGCCCGGCCTGCTTGACGCGCACTTCTTTGCGGCGCACGTCGTACCAGCTCAGGTTTAAGCCGGCATAGCGCGAGTATTCCGCGCCCTGCCCGGTAGAGACCACCGACACGCTGCGCATGTCGCGTTCGTCGCGGGCGTACATCTCGGTGAGTTGCCGCCCGATCAGGTGCGTGTTGATGTCTTCTAGTGGCGCTTCCTCTAGGGTCACCCGCCCCTCGTCGCCGTCAATCACCAGGATCACGTCGCGCTCGGCAATCCCCTGCACTTCCAGCGCGTCCCAGCCCGCGAACTTGAGGTACGGACCGAAGTAGCCGCCCGCGTTGCTGTCAATCACCGAGCCAGTCAGCGGCGAGACCGTCACCACCGTTGACTTGCCGGACCCCGGATAAGCGGTGATGCCGCCGATGGGACCTCCCGCAATGACGATCTCGTTCTCCGGGTCGTCCCAGCGCGTGGTGGGCCGGATGGCGTTCCACAGCAGCCATAAGCAGAAGCCCTTGCCGCCAGTGAAGATGTCCTTCATTTCCTGGGTGACGGGCTTGCTGCGGATCGTGTTGGTCGAGAGGTCAACGTACAGCGTGCGGTTGGCATAGCCGCGCTCGACGGGCCGAGTTTCGTAAGCGAACTCGGCCAGGAGCTTGTGTGCCTGCTGAATCTCCTCAATGGTCAAAGTCGTCATGTGGTATATCTCTCCTAATGCGTGCCAGCAAAAGTGTTTACACCCCCATGATACCCGATGTCCTGCGCCATGTCAGGCGACGAATTGCGAATGTCCTGGCGAGAAGTATCACATTGCGGGCGGTTAGCTGCCCACACGCCAGCGTTGGTGCTACAATTCCCGGCGCACGCAGCACCGATCACAGCCGGGAGTCGCCATGCCCATCGAGAGCCTGACCTTCGTCTCGTCCAACGAGGAGAAATACTGCGAGATTCGCGGCGCGCTGGCCGGCTGTGGGGTCACAGTCACGCGCATCGCGCTCGACCTGCCGGAGATTCAGTCGCTCGACCCGGCCCAGGTCGCCGGGCACAAAGCGCGCCAGGCCCTCGAGCAACTGGGCGCGGGCGCCGTCCTGGTAGAAGACACCGGACTGGCCATCCTCGCCTGGAATGGCTACCCCGGCGCGCTGATCAAGTGGGTGCTGGGCGCTGTCGGCGAGCCGGGCCTGTGCCGCCAGCTTGACGCCTGGGACGACCGTCGCGCCCAGGCAACCGTCGCGCTGTGCCTGTACGACGGGCGCGCGCTGCACACCTTCACCGGCCAGACGGCGGGGATCATCACCCGCGAGCCGCGCGGCGCGCACGGCTTCGGCTGGGACAGCATCTTCCAGCCGGACGGCTATGCGCTCACCTATGGGGAGATGCCCCGCGAAGAAAAGATGCGCATTTCGATGCGGGCGCGCGCGCTGGCGGCGCTGCGCCAGTTCTTGCTCGCCCCATAACGCAGGGCGCGCGTCACCCGTCCTCCAGGCGTCTCTGCCTGCGGCCCCGGTAGGGCACGTGAATCAGGCTGGCCGCCTTGCGCTTGACTTCCTCCGGGCGGCGGTCGTAGCGGGCGGTCGTATCTACGCTGGCGTGGCCCAAAATACGCTTCACCGTGACAATATCGGCCCCGGCATCCAGCAGATCGCCGGCCAGGGTGCGGCGCAGGTCGTGCGGCGAGAAATGATCAATGCCCGCCTGCCTCGCCCGCTTGACCAGCAAGTTGTAGACAGCCTGCGTGCTCAGGCGGCGGTTCACCAGGTTTCCGCTCTTGGTCACCGGCCAGAAGAGCGGCCCCGGAACGCCTCTGCGCACGGCCAGCCAGTCGGCCAGCGCGCGCTGTGCCCCATCTTGCGACAGATAGACCAGGTACTCTTTGCGCCGCTTGGCCTCACGCACGCGCAACGTGCCAGTGTCCATATCATAGTCGGCCAGGTCGAGGTGCACGACCGATGCCCGCCGCACGCCCGTCGCGTACATCACGGCGATAATGGCCGCATCGCGCGCGCCCGCCGCAGATGGATCAACCTCGCAGGCAGCGATCAGCGCGGATAGCTCCCCCGTGCCCAGGTCGCGCCCCGCCGGCAGCGAGTCGCCCTTGACATTCTCGACGGCCCGCGCCCGGTGATAGTCTTCCGCGCTCATCTGGCCCAGCTTCCAGGCGTGGTGAAGCACCTGGCGCAGCGCCGATAGTATCTTGTTGGCCGTCGCTGGCTTGTAGCGTGCGGCAAGCTGCGCGCGAACCGCTGCCGTATGCTGGTAGCGCAGCGCCGCCCAGTTGAGCTGGAAAGCGTTGAGCTGGCCGTCGGACAGCAGGCCGGCGATGGTGTTCAGCGCCTGGTACATGGTCCGCCGCGACCCTTCGGACAGGCTGGCCAGGTAGACCACTGCCGGGTGCTCAGTGAAGGGCAGAGCGCCAGACCAGAACGAGTCGAGCGAGTCCGGCGGAATGGGGGCAACGAGCTTATCATCCATGAGGCTTCTCCGGCGCGGGCAGCGCGCACAACGGCGCTATTCTAGCACATCGCAGCGCCCCGCACCGGACTTGGCGGCACTCATAGCCCGCGCGCACTTCGCCTAAGCCCGCGCCATCCTGTACAATAGACGGCGACTACACACGCGGGATTTGCCGCACGCGCGCGGAGATCACGGTGAGCGAGCCACCCGTTTACTACCTGGAACGCTTCTACTTCGGGAACCTGGTACTGCCGGGAAATCGTCCCTCGGCCAGTCCGGGACTGGTGGCGCGCACGCCGGGCGTGATGGCGGAATTGGCTACCGAATGGCTGCGCGCTGCGCCGCTCCCCCCACCGCCCCCCAACGAGACCAGCGCCGAAATGCCCGGCGCGTTGGGCCTGCTCAAAGGCGCTAGCGGAGGTTTCGCGCTGGTCAAGGCGCAGCGTAACCACGCCGGACTGCCTCAGCTTCTCTATGTTCTGACACCGCGCGAGACCCTGGATGCCGTGAGGGGCAATGCGCTGGCCTTTCGCGCGCTGGCGTTGATGGATATGCCGGCGTTCAGCGAAGTCAGAGCAGACCTGCAGCCCTATGCGCTGCGCTGTCCCCCGCCGCCCACGCCGGACGCCCAAAGCGACGCGCTGAACGCCTTGCTCGCCCTGTGCCAGGACTCGTTTCGGGTGGTGGAGGGGCTGCTGGCCGGGCTGATTGAGGGGCAACCGCTGGCCATCGTCAGCAGCCCGCTGTCCGCCGAGCTACGCTTGCGCTTCGTCGCGGGCTTGCTGGCCCTGCTGCCGCCGCCAGTGCGAGCGGAAATCACCTTTGCCACCCAGGTTAACGACCCGGCGCTGGTTCGCGCCGACATCAAATTCCTGACCGCGCGCGCTGTGCCCGCCGATCACCTGGTTTATGACTGGGCGAACGGCGAATTACTGACCCCGGCCCCGGCCAATGCCTACGCGCGTTACATCGCCGCCCAACTGCGACTTGACCCGTCGCTTGTCGTCGAGCAAACCGACCAGATGGCAAGCACGGTCGTCTGGCGGGCGCGCCACACCAGCGACCTCGCCGACGCCCTGTCGTGGGTGGCGCGGCGAGCGGCGATTGATCAGGTGGTGCGCGAGGGCCAGCCCGCCGACCGCGCCCTGGTCGCGGAGGTCTTGCGCGACGATCCGACCCTGACCGACGACCTGCGCCGCATCTATATCCGCCATCTGCTGGCGTTTGCGCTGGCCCTCGACGAGCCGGAGTCCGCCGACGTAGTACCGGCTGTCTGCGCGGCCCGCCCCGCCCTCGCCGAACCTGTCAGCCAGGTGCTGGCCGACGCCGTCGCCAATGGGCAAGCGGGCACTGCCTACACGATGCTGGAACGCTGGTTGTTGCGCGTGCCAGAGGCGGCGCGCCAGCAGTGGCGGCCCACCCTGCACCAGGCAGCGCACGCCTACACCCGCGACCTGCTGGCTTCCGGGGCTATCGAACGGATGATCCCCTTCCTGGACAGGCTGCAGAAGGCCCCTGCTGCGCTGGCGCTGGCGGATGTCATCCCGGCCATCGTCCAGGACAGCCTGGGCGCTGCCCGCCGCAACCCACGCCTGGCCGAGAGCGTGTTGCTGTTGGCGGTGCGGGCGCTGCCGGCTGGCGACTTCCACCGCTTGCTGCTCGACCGCCAGTTCACCAGCCAGCTTCCCCAGGCAATGCAGGCGGCCATCGCCCACCTGCAGCCACAGCCTGCTTACCCGGCCCGCCGCCGGATTCTGGACGAGGGCGCGCGGTCATTGGGCGACAGCTACCGGATGGCAGTGCTGGCTCGCCTGGTGGAGAACGCGGTCTATTTGCAGCGCGCCGAACTCATTGACACACCGGCTCTGCTCGCCTTGCTGGTCATGGCCCAATCTCCCCAGGGAGCCGACTATACTGCGCTGATTCACCAGGTGGTGCGCGAGCTAAGCGAGGAAACTCAGCTTCGGGCGCTGGAGCCGCCGGGACCGCGCGTGCTCGTCCAGCTTCTGCTGCAAACCCAGACTTACTACGATGCTGTGGAGCTTCTGGAGTTCTACCAGGAGCGCATCTTCGGCCCGCAGCGCCTCAACGAGTTCACGAGTCTGGTGGGCGAGTTGTTCCAGCACCTATCATTGTCGCCAGACGCTCTGTCGGCGGCGCTCAGCTATCTGGAGGGCTGCCGCCTGGGGCCAGAAGCGCGCGCCATGATTTATGTCGGGGCGTTGGCCTACCGCCGCTGGAGCGACGACCAAGAGCACGCTGCGCGCCGTCTGACAACGATGCTCTTCAACGACCACAGCCTGATTGATGTGGTCGGCACGGACAACGTGCTCCAACTGCTAGCCTTCTACGCGCGCCGCCGCCAGACGCTGGACGCGCTGCGCGTCTGCGCGGCCCTGGTTGACCACACTCTGAACACCGGGCTTGACAGCGCGGCGCTGGTCGCGCGCATGTGGCCGGTCATCACCTGGAACGCTGAGACGACCGACGCGGCGCGCGAGTTGCTGCGCCGCTACATTCGCGGCGTCCCTCAGCGCGACCTGCCGGTGATTGTCACCTACCTGGAGCGTGCCCTGGGCAAGTCCCTCGGCGAGATGATGCGCGCCACGTGGCTACTGCGTGTGGCCATGGGCGAGAGCGACCTGCGCGAGTTCGCCGAGCACGTGCAGACTGCCGCCCGCCTGCTGGCCGACATTGCAGCAGTCTACCACACCGGCAAAGAACTTCCGCCCATCCATCGCCTGCGCCGCGAGCTAGATACGCTCACCGGCGGCCTTTCCGAGTACGAGCGCGAGACCATCGCCGACAACTTCCTGGCAATTGTGCGCCTGGTCTACACACTGGGCGCTGCCGCCTCGCTCGACTCCCGGCGAGCTGTCCCCGACGAGCTACTGGCGGCGGGCCAGGCTGCGCCGCGTAGCGGCCTTGACCTGCTGATCTTCATCGGAGGCTTTCTGACCAAAGGCACGCTGCTGCCTCTGGAATTGCAGCGCGCCGAGATGGGCCATCTCTTCGGCTCGCGCTCGGCGGCTATCTTGCTGCGCCAGACCACAGCCGCGCGCCGCCTGCTGGAAAACCTCGTCGCCGCCTTTGAGACGCCCGATGCGCCAGCTTGCGGGCCGCAAGCCCTGGCCGCCGAGTTAGCCAGCCAATGGGAGTTGCTCTCGCTCTACCAGAAGCGGCAGTTGCACGGAGTCCTGGCTGACGAGTGTCTGCATCTGGCCCAGGTCACCCGCGTGATGGTCAGGGGTGCCAGCGAGCGCACTCTGACGGACAGCGGCGTCAATCGCCAGCTAGAAGCAGGACGCCGCCAGCCACAGACCTCGCTGGAGGTCCTGCGTTGGATTCACGGGTATTTTGCGCGGAAGCACGTGTAGGCCGCCGGTCTTCATGCGGAGGGTCATGCTGAAGGAGTTGACGACACGCCGCGCGTTTGTGGTCTGTCTGGTTGGAGTGTGCCTGGGCTGGCTGTTGAGCGCCTGCCAGAGCAGCCCGCCGGACAGCTCGCCGCCCGCGCCCGAATTGACGCCCCATGCAACGCCGTCGTCTGACGTGTTCCAGGTCAACGGCATCGCCGCTGGTGCGGCGTGGCTGCGCGTGACGGTGCCCGTAGTCGCCCTGACCGCCCCCCCTCCAGACGGCAGCGTTCAGCTTTTCCTGGTGCTCGCCGACCCGGATGGCACCTACTCGTACCTGCTCTTCCCCGCCAACCGTTCCGGGGACGCTGCCGAGCAGTTCGATCTCAGCGCGTGGCCGCTGGAGATCAGCCTGGGCGACACATCATCAAAGGCCAGTCTGTGGGTGCTGGCCGTGAACAACCGCCACTACCAGGCAGCCGAGCAGTATGGGCTAGAGGCGCTCGTTGCCAGCCTGGGCATTGGCTTCCACCGCTGGATCACGCAGGGTGACGCTCTCGACGATCCCCTGGCGGCCATCGTCAGCGCCTCCGCAGGCGCGCTATACGAGTGGTTCGGCGGCATAGACGTGGTGGGGCAGAGCATGGTCACGTTCCAGGCAGACGAAAGCTGGAACACCGCCCCCACCTCGCACCGCTCGCCCGATGGCGGGCTGAACATCGTCTACACGGCGCAGTATCTCTCCGCCGACGAAGCGGCGCTGATCCCCACGCCGTCGCCGGACGCGCTGACCGGGGCGTACACGCTCACCTACGACGAGACCTTCGCTGGCGGGCAGAGCAGCCTGCACTGGTACGAAGGCCAGGACCGCACTTTCACCAACGCGCTGACCGACGACGCTTACGAGATTCGCCTCACCGACATCGTCCAGCGCGAGTTTGCGCTGTCGTGGGGATCGATCGAGGATGCCCGCTTCACCGATTACCGGGCCGAAGCCGAGATCACGCTCGTGGAGGGAGACGCCCAGGACGCGCGTTACGGCATCTGGTTCAACTACCAGGACGACTACAACTTCATCTACTTCGGCATCGCCAACGATGGCCGCTACCGCGTCGCCGTCATCCTGCGCAACGACAACCGCCTGGAGATTCAGGACTGGCAGCCGCACCCGGCCATCCGCCCTGGTGCAGCCACCAACACCCTGTCCATTGAGGCATCACCCTCGGGGGACATCACGCTCGGCATCAACGGGGAGCCGGTCGCCTCGTTCAACGACCGCACCTTCAGCGGGGGATCGCTGGCCTTTTTCTGCTACGCGAAAAGCGTGCCCACCACCTGCCGCCTGGAACGGCTGCGCATCTGGGAGCGGCGTGCGCCCTGACAGCGCGCCCGCCCTGCTCCCTTCACATGAGCAGGCGCGGCACCAGCAGCAGCAGCGTGCCGGCGGTGATCTGGCAGAAGAAGCTCGCGGCCAGCCCGTGCCGCCAGTGCACGTAGCCGTAGAGAAAGTTGAGCAGGATGATCGCCGAGCCGAAAATGACGCCGACCACCGGCGCATCGCCCAGGCCCAGGTTCGGGAAGAACATTAGCATTGACCACAGGCTGGCCAGCACGGCCACCACCGGGATCGAATGGACGCGCTGCATCGCCCCGCGAAAGAACAGCGACTCCGCCACCGGCATCACGAACGCCGTCGCCTGAAAGACCCACGTATCCAGCAGCGGGTTTTGCGGGTCGCCCGCGCCAAAGAGACGCTCCGCCGCCGTCGCCAGCGTGTCCGACCCGGCCAGCATCAGCGCCCCGCCCGTGAACAACCCCAGCCCGATCCCCCAGAGCAGGTCGCCAGGATCGGTCACCTTCAGGCGGATGCCGCTACCCAGCAAGAAGGCCATGCCGCCCATGACCGCCATCACGCCCCACAGTACCACGTAGCGCGTGTTGGCCGGGATGGGCGTCAGCCCCACGCTCAGCGCCATGACCAGAATGTAACCCAGGACAGGGTCCAGGTCCTGACGGCGGCTGCGCGGGCCGCCCTCGTCGCCATCGTCCCATTCCGGGTCCCAGTCGCCGGACGCTTTGGGGATGGCCTGGGGCAAATCCCCAGTGCGCGGGCGGCGCCGGTCGCGCGGCAGCATGGGTCGCCGGGGGCCGGGGGGTGCGCCCTCGCCGTGCTCGTCCGGCGCGTCGAGTGCTCCAGTCACGATAGCTCCTCGGCAATGGCGCTCAGCACGTGATCAATGTCCTGCGGGCGAATCCAGTAGTGCGTCACCGCGCGGAAGCGGCGCTCGTCCATGCTCATGATCCACACGTTGTGCCGCTTGAGGCGCTCGGCCAGCTCCGGCGCGGTGACCGGCACATCCGGGCGCAGTCCGAAGAAGACCATGTTGGTCTGCACGCGGTCAAGCGCGATCTCAATCTGCGGCAGCGCCGCCAGCCCCTCGGCCAGGCGGCGCGCGTTGGCGTGATCCTCGGCCAGGCGCAGGGTCATCGCCTCCAGCGCGATCAGCCCGGCGGCGGCCAGCACGCCGGCCTGGCGCATCCCCCCGCCAAGCTGCTTGCGGACGCGGTGCGCGCGCGCGATGAACGCGCGCGACCCCACCAGCACCGACCCGACCGGAGCGCACAGCCCCTTCGACAGGCAGAACGTCACGCTGTCGGCGGCAGAGACCAGATCGGCCACGTCCACGTTCAGCGCGGCTGCCGCGTTGAAGATGCGCGCGCCGTCAATATGCAGCACCAGCCCGTGCGCACGCGCCAACTGCCCGACCGCGTCCGTGTACGCCTTGCTGATCGGGATGCCGCCGACCGTGCCCTGCGTGTTCTCCAGCGCGATCAGCCGCGTGACGGGCATGTGCACATTGTCGAGCCGGATCGCCGCTTCGATGGCGTCGAGCGGCAGGGTGCCGTCCGGCTGCACGGGCACGGTATGCGGGTGCACACCGCCCAGCGCAGCGATCCCTCCCACCTCGTACACGAACGTATGCGCCTTGTCGCCGAGAATCACCTCGTCGCCGCGCCCGCAGTGAGCCAGCACCGCGACCAGGTTGCCCATCGTCCCGCTGGCCACGAACAGGCCGGCTTCCTTGCCCAGCCGCCGCGCCGCCGCCTCCTGCAAAGCGTTCACCGTCGGGTCCTCGCCGAACACGTCATCGCCGACGGCTGCCTCGGCCATCGCCTGGCGCATCTCCGGCGTCGGCCAGGTCACCGTATCGCTGCGCAGATCGATTCTGTCCATCCGTCCCTCGCTTCACGCCGCCGCAAAAATCCGCCCGACGTCCACAGAGCACGCCGGGCGAAGAAAACATCGGCAAACCAACGCCACTAGGCCAGAGCCGAGACCAGCCCGCAGAACAGCGCCGCGCACAGCAGCAAGACGCCGATCACAATGATCGGGATCGTCGTTGCCGTGACGCAAGCCGCCGGCAGGAAGAAGAGCACTTTGGCGGCAGTCGCCACCCAGGCGGGCACTTCGACTGAATCCGCGAACTCAGTCGGCGCGCCGACGTACTCGATCTCGCGCTCATCCTGCCCCTGGCGCTTGTCCATCCACCACTCTCCACGCTCGCCGGCGCTGCCCGGCACGGTGGCCTAGTA